>DATDJN010000279.1:0-9959 GCA_036520515.1 Rhizobiaceae bacterium | reverse complement strand
CGCCAGATGCACCGGACCCACCGGCTCCCCCGGACCCACCGGCTCCGCCGGACCCGCCAGCTCCGCCGGCCCCGCCAGCTCCGCCGGCCCCGCCAGCTCCGCCGGCCCCGCCGGGTCCACCCAGTTCGCCGCCTGGAAAAGGCCACCACCCCGGAAAGGACCGTCCCGGAAAGGACCGTCCCGACAAGGACCGTCCTGGCAAGGATCGCCCTGGCAAGGATCGCCCTGGAAAAGACCGTCCCGGAAAAGCCGGGGCCGGAAATGACCATCAATGCAATTGCAATAACGGCGGCACTGGCAGGGGGCGCGGCGGCTCAGCGAATGGACACGATGCCCACGGAAAATAGGTGATCGCGTGTTGCCCGCTATGCTCGCTAGACCAGGCGCCTCGGTATCGAGCGATCCCATTGCCGGACAGCGACTTCCTTCTCGCCCTCGAACGCAGCCAGCGACGCCGAGACCTTGAACGCGTCGGCCGTGCAGGTGACGGCGGTGCGCAGGTCGGTACGCGTGCTCCAGTCCCCGCGTGAGAGCCGCCAGGAGGAGGAGATATCCACGGAGGTGGCGTTCGGGTCGCCTTCGTTGATCCTGTAGTGCTCGACCGTTCCCGCATGGAAGCTCAGGTCGATGCCGGGGAGACGGTAGGACGAGCGTTCGCGGTGCACGGCCACGGTCACGGCGCCTGTCGTGGGGTCTTCGGCGATCTTGCGGTTGCGACCGCCGTCCTTGGTGATCTCGACCGGCTCTGGCTCCGCCTGCTCGGGTGGCAGGAAATCCTGCAAGGTATCGTCGAATGCCGACGGCGCTCGAACCGGCAGCGCCAGCGAAGAGCCAGGCATCGCCACGGCGAGAGCTGCCATTTCCGGCGATGGCCAGGCGATCGGCCAGTGCGAGGTTGCGAGCGCAAGCCGGATGCGATGGCCGGTCGGAAAGGCCTGCGCGATGTCGTTCAGCCTGAGTTCGACCGTATATCGCTCGCCTGGCTTCAGCGGCTCGGGCATTTCATGGCTGTTGCGATGAGCGAGATTGAGCAGGCCGTAGGTCACCAGCGTGGAAGACCCGTCGGGCGCGACGTCTTCCAGACGTGCTGCGATCATCGCCGCAGGCTTGTCGGAAGCGAGTTCCAGCGTGACGACAGGCGCGCCGAGGATTTCAAGGCGTTCCTCCAGCGGTTCCGTGTCGAAGGTAACCGAACGCCCGTCGTCGGGCCGTTGGTCGGCCGGCAACTCGCCGGAAAGGCCATAAGGGCACCATTCGCCGAAGGTGACTCCGGTCGAAAGCGGTGAGGCGATGATCGCGCTTCCGTCCGCCGGCGCTATGCGCAGCCCGTTTGGCGTGAGGTGCAGCTTCAATGGTCTGGCGTGTGCCGATGGCCACGACTTTTCCGCGATCCAGCGGCCCGGCCTCGTCTCGTAGGTTGTGGCCGGGCGCACGCTCTCCTGCATCCAGGCCCGCAGCATCGGCTCGTCCATGATGCCGTTTGGAATGCCCTTCAGCCAGTGGTCCCACCAACGCACGGCCTCCTGCAGGAAGCCTATCTGCGGGCCGGGATAGGCCGCGTGTGGATAAGCATGCGCCCACGGACCGATCAGGCCCTTGCGCGGCGCTTTCAGCCCGGCAAGCATGCGCGGGATGGCGTTGGAATAGCCGTCGGCCCAGCCGCCTACGGCATATACGGCAGCGGTGATCGACGAATAATCCTCGTTGACCGACCCCTGCTTCCAGTAGTCGTCGCGGTGCTGGTGCTCGATCCAGGTGGCGACCATCGGCTCGAGCTTGTCTATGCGCGCGAGCCACATGTCGCGCCAGCGGTCGCCCACCACGTCAGGGTCAGGCGGCTGCGCGCCGAAGGCGAACATTGTGGATGCCCAGGCGATCGAATTGTTGAGCAGACAGCCGCCCATGAAGTGACAATCGTCGGCGTAGCGGTCGTCGGTCGAGCAAGCGGTGATGATTGCTTTCAGCGCCGGCGGGCGGTGGCTCGCGACCTGCAGCGAGTTGAAACCGCCCCAGGAGATGCCCATCATGCCGACCGCGCCGCTGCACCAGGGCTGCGCCGCCAACCAGGCGATCACCTCAACCGCGTCGGCTTGCTCCTGTGGCAGGTATTCGTCGAGCAGGAATCCGTCGGAATCGCCAGACCCCCGCATGTCGACCCGCACGCCGGCATAGCCATGGCCGGCGAAATAGGCGTGCATCTGGCGGTCGCGTAAAACGGTGCCGTCGCGGCGGCGGTATGGCAGGAATTCGAGGATCGCCGGTACCGGATTGTCTTCCGCATCCTCCGGCAGCCAGATGGTCGCCGCCAGGCGCGTGCCATCGGCAAGCGTGATCCATTCGGTGGCTATGGTGCGCACCTTCAGGGGAAAGTCTGTGACCGTGCGGATGCTCATCGGATGTCTCTTGGTAGCGGCCTTCCCGGAGATGACGCTACGAAAGCGAAAGTCCGTTCCGTCAACCAAGGGCGAGGCAGAAACAAATGTCTAGACTTATTGCGCTTGCAGAGCGGCTTTTCTTGTGTGCGGAATGGCCAACGGCCAATTTGTATGAGAGGGGCGAGGTGCATGGGGCGCCCTGGTTTGGAAAAGGAATGACGATGAAACTCGAACTTAACCGCCGCAGCTTTCTGCTGGGGACTGCCGTCGTCGGCGTTTCGGCCCTCGGCCAGCCCTGGAGCAGCGTGGTCTACGCCGCCGACGGCAAGCTCGTCGTGCGGACCAAAGATGACCTGTCCAATCTCGATCCGGCAAACCGCACCGGTCCGACGGACGTCAACGTGATTCTCGCCGTCAATCAGGGCTTGGTGAAGTTCAAGCCCGGCAGCACCGAGTGGGAAAACGACGCGGCCGCCGACATCAAGCAGGTCGACGACAAGACGATCGAGTTTACCTTGAAGGAGGGGCTGAAGTTCACCGGCGACTACGGCGAACTGACTGCAGAGGACGTGAAATTCTCCTTCGAGCGGTTCATCACGCCGGACGCATCCGGCAAGAAGGTCACCTATGCCGACGATTGGGCGGCTCTGGATTCCGTCGAGGTCACCGGGAAACTGACCGGCAAGATCCATCTCAAGAACCCTTCGCCTGCCGTCTGGCTCATCGCGCTCGCCGACGGCTCGGGCGCCATCATCTCCAAGAAGGCTTTCGAGGCACTGGGCGACAAGTTCGCCACAACGCCGGTCGGCTCCGGTCCCTATATCCTGAAGGAATGGGTGCCGCGCGATCACTTCACGCTCGTTCTCAATCCCGACTATGTCGGCGACAAGCCTGCCTTCTCCGAGATCGTCGGCAAACCGATCACAGAGGACAAGACCGCGCAGCTCGCGCTGCAGGCCGGCGAACTCGACTTCACCACGCTCGACCCGTCGGTTGCCAAGGACGTCGCGGCGGCGGGCCTGAAGGTCGAACAGCTGTCCGCGATCGACTATGTCTGGATCGGTCCGAACATCGAGAAGAAGCCATTTGACGATGTGCGCGTGCGTCAGGCGATCCGCCTCGCGCTCGACGTGCCGGCAATCATCGCAGCCGCCTATAACGGCGCGGTGGCGCCTGCCTACGCGCTCGAAGCGCCAGGCATCCTCGGCCATTGGGCGGATGCGCCGAGATACGAGCGCGACGTCGAAGCCGCCGCAAAGCTTCTGGCCGAAGCCGGCCAGGGCGGAGGCTTCTCCACCAAGCTTACGGTTCTCAACACGGCCATCGCCCAGACGACGGCAGCCGTGGTGCAGGCAAACCTCGCGGAAATCGGCATCGATGTGCAGATCGAGGCCCTCGATCCAGGCGCCTACTGGGCCTATGGCGAGAACGACGCCAGCAAGGACCTCGAACTGGTGCTGGTCGAATATCGCGGCAAGTTCGACCCCGGCTTCCAGACCCAGTGGTTCACCGCCGACCAAATCGGCAAGTGGAACTGGCAGCGTTGGAACAGCCCTGAATTCGACGCGCTGCACAAGCAGGGCGGTGTCGAGACCGATACCGCCAAGCGCAACCAGATCTACATCGACGCGCAGAAGCTGATGGACGAGTCCGCCGCATTCTGGTGGATCACCCACAACGCCTATACGTTCGGCTTCAAGGACACGGTTTCGCCGGGCATCCTGCCCAATGGCAACCAGTGGCAGTACGCCGCCTTCAAACAGGCCTGACAACAGGTCTCAGTCGACAGGCAATGCGCGCCCGGGCTATTCCCGGGCGCGAACCGTTAATACAGGGCGCGCAGCGCTATGAATGATATCTGGAGCCAAGGCAGTCTGGTCCGCTACGGGGCTGTGCGGCTCGCCTTCGCGGCCCTTGTCCTCGTCGGTTCGATCACGCTGCTCTGCTGCCTCACTCTGATCGTCCGTGGTGATCCGGCGACCATCCTTCTCGGACCGCGCGCCACGCCAGACGCAGTCGCGCTGTTCCGGCAGCAGATGGGCCTGGACCTGCCCATCTACGAGCGCGTCTTCGTCTTTTTCGCAAACGCGCTGCAGGGTGATCTCGGCACGGATGTGATCAGCGGCCGGCCCGTCGCCGGGCTGGTCCTTGCAGCCCTGCCCAACACGATGATGCTCGCGGTGTCGGCAATCGCGCTGGCAATGCTGATAGGCATTCCGATCGGCTGCTATGCGGCCGTCCGTCCGGGCTCCGTCGCCGATCAGGTGCTCGCTGTGCTGAGCGTCAGCCTCGTGGCCACGCCAAGCTATGTCGTCGCGATCCTGCTTCTCTACTTCTTCTCGGTAAGGCTGGGCTGGTTTCCCGTGCTTGGCGCGGGAGACGCCGGCGATCCGCTCGACCAGCTGCACCATCTTGTCCTGCCGACGATCGCCCTTGCCGTGGGCTGGATAGGCTACATCGCCCGGCTCGTCCGGTCGTCGCTGCTCGAAGTGCTGGGGGAGCCGTTCATTCGAACGGCGCGCGCCTACGGCCAACCCGAACGGCGCGTGGTGATGAAATATGCGCTGAAGCTTGCCTGCATCCCGACGGTCGCAATCCTCGGCGTCGGTATCGGCGAGCTGATGGGCGGTGCGGTCTTCGTCGAGATCATCTTCAATCGCCCCGGACTTGGCTCGCTTGTCTTCAAGGCTATCGGCGACCGCAACTACCCGGTGGTGCAGGGTTCGATCCTCGTCATCGTGTTCATCTTCGTCGTGGCGAACCTGCTGGTGGACTTCCTTTATGCGTGGCTCGACCCCAGAATCCGCGAGAACATAGGCCGGGCGCGCGGAGGCGGCGCCTGATGCACGACGTTTTCCAGCGCATCTGGCGGAGTCCGAGCGGACGCCTCGGCCTCATCGCCACGCTTCTGGTCGTCATCTGCGGCATAGCGGCCCCGTTGCTCGCCACGCATCAGCCCAACGCATTGGACGTCGCAGCGCGACTGTCTCCACCCTCGGTGGCCCACTGGCTCGGCACCGACCAACTGGGACGCGACCTCTTCTCACGAGGGCTTTATGGCACGCGCATCGCCGTGCTGGTGGCGCTGGCGGTCACTTCTACTGCGTTGGTCGTGGGCACTCTGCTTGGCGTCATCGCCGCCTACGCCCCGGCCCCGGTGGAGCGTGCGATACTCGCCCTGTTCGACATCATCAGTTCCTTCCCGAGCCTCATTCTGGCGCTGTCGCTTGTCGCCGTTCTTGGCCCCGGCCTGGCCAACATCATCCTCCTGGTGACAGTGGTCTTCATCCCGCAGTTTGGCCGCGTGGCGCGCGCCCAGACGTTGACGGTCAAGGAGCGGCCATTCCTCGAAGCGGAGCGCGCGCTTGGCGCGTCCGGTTCCCGCATCATGTTGTTCCACGTCCTGCCAAACATCATCGGACCGATCGTCGTCCTTGCCTCCATGAACGTGCCTGTCGTCATCACGCTGGAAGCCGGACTGAGCTTCCTCGGCGTCGGCATCCGTCCCCCTCTCGCGAGCTGGGGGGCCATGCTGTTTGACGGCTTCACCTATCTCGACCAGTCGATCTGGCCCGTACTGGTGGCCGGCGGCATGCTGACGCTCGCCACGCTCGGCTTTACCCTGTTCGGCGAGAGCCTTCGCGATGCTATCGATCCCAAGCTGAGGCGCGAGCCATGAGAGGCGCGATCACCAACGAGCCGCCCCTGGTCGAGATCGAGAACCTGTCGGTCGACTTCGCAACGTCTCGCGGGGCCATGCATGTGTTGCGTGACGTCAGCCTCACGCTGGCGCCGCGCCGCATCGTTGGTCTCGTCGGCGAGAGCGGCAGTGGGAAATCCACCTTGGCGCTGGCGCTGCTGGGTCTTCTGCCGACCAACGCGACAGGCGTCACCGGCCGCATCGACCTTTCGGGTGTCGACCTGCTGTCGCTGCCACCCGAGCGAATCGAGGCGCTGCGCGGCAACCGCATAGCGATGATCTTCCAGGATCCGATGACGGCCCTCAACCCGGTGTTTACGCTCGCCACCCAACTGATCGATGCGCAGCGCAGGAAATTTCCTCGCCTCAGCCGGAGCGAACTTCTTGAGCGTGCGGCGAAGATGCTGACGCGGGTCGGCATATCCGACGCCAGAGCGCGCCTATCCGCCTATCCGCACCAACTCTCGGGAGGCCAGCGACAGCGCGTGATGATCGCCATGGCGCTCCTCTGCGAACCGGACGTGCTGATCGCTGACGAACCTACCACCGCGCTCGATGTCACCATCGAGGCACAGATCGTCGACCTGCTGAAGGAACTGCGCGAAGAATTCGCCGGGTCCATCGTTTTCGTCTCGCACAGCCTGGGACTCATCTCCGATCTCTGCGACGAGGTTGCCGTGATGTACGCGGGCAAGATCGTGGAAAGCGGTCCCACGGCGGAAGTTTTTGCGGATCCGCGCCATCCGTATACGCAGGCCCTGCTTGCCTGCGAGATCGACCCCGGACACGACTTCAGCGAACGGCTGGTGACCATCAAGGGCGAACTGCCCGACCTTGTCGCCGTGCCGCAAGGCTGCATCTTCGCTCCGCGCTGCCCGTCACGCTTCGAGAAGTGCGGTACCGAGCCGCCGCCGCTCCACGTCGCACCCACTCACGCCGCGGCATGCTGGCTCGTCGAATGATGAATGCAAACCCAACTGCCGAGGTCGAGAACCTCTCCGTTACATTCGCAGGCGGACTGCAAGCCGTTGCAGGCATCAGCCTAAGCCTCGCCATCGGCGAGACGGTAGGGCTCGTCGGAGAAAGCGGCAGCGGCAAGACGACGCTCGCCAAGGCGCTTGTCGGCCTGAACCGTCCAAGCGCAGGCGCGGTCCGCGTCGAGGGGCGCGATCTGACAGCGCTTCGACGCGCCGACCGGCTGTGGCTGCGCCGCCGCGTGCAGATGATCTTCCAGGATCCTCTCTCGTCGCTTTCGCCGCGGTTCACGGTCCGGCGCCTTCTTGCCGAACCGATCGCCATCCACGGTCTCGACAGGCGGGAAAGCTGGCCGAAGGTGCTGGACCTTATGGCGCGTCTCGGACTTTCGGAGACCCATCTCGACAAGTATCCGCATCAGATCAGCGGCGGACAGGCGCGTCGCGTGGCGATTGCGCGTGCGCTGGTCGCCGAGCCGTCCTTCCTGATCGCAGACGAGCCCACCGCCGGCCTCGACGTTTCCGTACAGGGCGAACTTCTGAACCTCCTGGCAGACCTGCAGAAAACGTTCTCCCTCGGCATCCTGATGGTCAGCCACAACTTGAACGTGATCGGCCGCACCACCGACCGGGTCGCCATCATGTATCTCGGCAAGGTGATGGAGGAGGGGCCGACGCGCGCCGTCTTCAAGGCGCCCGCGCATCCCTACACGCAGGCGCTCCTGTCGGCCAATCCGGTGATCGACCCAGCGCACAAGCGCAGCAGGATCGTGCTGTCGGGCGAAATACCGAGCCCGTCGCGCCCGCCGTCAGGCTGCCGCTTCCACACCCGCTGCCCGCGTGCGCAGGAACGCTGCCGCGTCGAGGAGCCGACGCTGACGCCAGCGCCGGACGGACGCCGTTACGCCTGCCACTTCCCGCTGGAAAGCGCCGCGTAAAGCGCCTCGGCGTCCGGCCCCAGAGCCCGGTCCTCCTGCAGCGTCGCCGAGACCGCGCGGATGGCTTCAAGGGTCTTCCGCATGCGTGGCGGCAACGGTCCGTCACGCAAGTCCGCGGCCTGCGCGGCCGCCAGAAGTTCGAAGGCGACGAGCCGTCTCCAAAGCCCAATCATCTCGGCACATTTGGCGACGGCGAGGGGCGTCTGGGCGGCATGGTCCTCGACGCCTTCCGAGACCGGCAGGAAGTCGAGCATGACAGGATTGGCGCGCTGCCGGATCGCCGCCCAGATGGCGGTCACGGTCTTCTGCAGCGGCACGAAACCGGCAGAGGCGCCTCCGACCGGAGACAGGTATTTGGGCAGGCCATTGCGACCGCTTCCCGTGAGCTGGACAAACCGTGCAGCGGTCGCGGAAGCTGCCTGCGCGATTGCGAGCCCGAGAGTCTCAAACGCGAGCGCCAGCGCCGCGGTGTGGAAATTGCCGCTCGACATCACCGCGCCGTCGTCAAGCACGAGCGGGTTGTCGGCCGCGCTTGACAGCTCGACTTCGACGGCCATCCGGGCGTGCTCCGCGGCGTCGAAGATCACGCCGTGGATCGACGGGATGCAGCGGATGGAGAGCGGATCCTGAATGCTGGTCGCCCCCGGCGGACTGCCGCCCGACAGCAGTTCCCTCAGGCATGCCGCCGCGGCCTCCTGTCCGAAGCCAGGCCGCGCCGATTGAAGCCTCGGGTCGAGAATAGCTCGATTCGCTCCGATGCCCGCCATGGTCAGCGCGGCGGCCTGTTGCGCCTGGCCGAGGGCTTCCAGCGCATCGTGCACGGCCAGTGCCGCGTGGCCGACGGAGACGGAGGACGCGTTGATCAGTGACAACCCGTCCTTCGGCGCGAGTTCGACAGGCTCAAGGCCCGCTGCCCCCAGGGCGTCTGTGGAGGGCATGCGCTTGCCGCGAAAAGTCGCCTCGCCTTCGCCCAGCAGCATGCCCGCCAGCGCCGTCATCAATACGAGATCGCCTGCGCCGATTGATCCGAGCGACGGCATGACGGGCAGCACGCCGGCATTGAGCGCATTGACCAGCGCAGTCAGGACATGAGGCGAGATCCCCGAGCCGCCAATCGCCAGCGTAGCGGCGCGGACGACCATCGTTGCACGCACGATCTCGTCGGGCAGGGTGTCGCCGACCGCACCGCCGCGGCCGGCGACCAGCTGCCGCTGGAAGGCGCTGACGTCGCCGCTGACGGCGGTCTTCAGATTGGCGCCGAGTCCGGTGTTGAGCCCATAAATCTGCTGGCCCGAAGCTGCCGCCCGGTCGAGCGCCGCGCGCGCCCGACCAACGCGCTCCATCGCTTCGGGCGCGATCTCGACTTTGGCGCCGCGCCGGGCGACGGCAACTACGTCGTCGACGGCGATGCGCTGACCGGTCAGGATGACCGTCGTCATGCGAAGCGCAGCCGCTGACCGATGCCGTTTTCCCTCGCCTTTGTCAGCATGGCGTGGCCAAGCGCGATGTCGCTGAGCGAAAGGCCACGGTGCCAGAACAGGATGGTTTCGTCGTCGTTCTCACGGCCCGGCTTCAGCCCGGCTGCAATCTCGCCGAGCTCGGCATGCAGCGTTTCTTCCGTCAGTTTGCCGGCCTCCACATGTGCGCGCAGCGAGCCGAACTTGCCGCCCTTGCATTGCCCCCAGTCGTCCACGACGATTTTCGACATGATGTCGGTCAGCGATAGTTCCACCGCGCTCATCGTGCCGTAGGGTACGACCAGCGCGCCGGGCTTGATCCATTCGGTCTTCAGCAGAGGCGTAGGCTGCATGAGCCGGGATGCCTCGACGACGATGTCGGCGCCGGACACGCAGCTCTCCCAGTCATCCGTCGCGACAACGGTCTTGTTGAGGTCGGCGGACAGCTTGGCGGCAAAGCTGTCGCGGCTTTCCGGCCGGCGTGAATGCACGCGGATCTCGTCGAAGTCGAAGAA
>DATDJN010000278.1:0-3270 GCA_036520515.1 Rhizobiaceae bacterium | reverse complement strand
TTGATGCAAATCGTCGGGCCGACGGTTTCCATGTACGACCCGATGAAAGACCGCCAGATCGGCGTTCCGGAGGTCATCGAGAAATGGGGCGTGCCGCCCGAGAAGATGATCGATCTTCAGGCTATGATGGGCGATTCCGTCGACAATGTTCCTGGCGTGCCCGGCATCGGCCAGAAGACCGCGGCGCAGTTGCTCGAACAGTTCGGCGATCTTGACACGCTGCTCGCCCGCGCCGGCGAGATCAAGCAGGAGAAGCGCCGCCAGACGATCATCGAGAACGCCGACAAGGCGCGCATCTCGCGCGAGCTGGTCAGGCTGAGGAACGACGTGCCGATAACCGAGGGGCTGGAGGAACTCGTCCTGCAGCAGCCGGACGGGCCGAAGCTCATCGCCTTCCTGAAGACCATGGAGTTCACTACGCTGACGCGCCGCGTCGCCGAGGCGACCGCCACCGATGCCGCAGCGATTGCCCCTGCACCCGTCGTTGTCGACCTGACCGACGTCCATGGTCCCGATGTAGGCGCTGGCGCGAAGCCTGCGGGATCACCTGCCGCCGAAGGTGCTGCGCCGGCCAGCGCGACCGTCGGCGCCGGCAAGGTCAACACGCCCGCCGCTCTCGCCGTCGCGCGGGCGCAGGCCGCTGTCGGCGTGAAGATCGACCACAAGCGCTACGGCTGCATCCGCCACCGCGCCGAGCTTGAGGCGTGGATCGCCGAGGCGCGCGAAAGCGGCATCGTCGCCTTTCGCACCGAAACGACGTCGCTCGACCCGATGCAGGCCGAGCCGGTGGGCTTTGCGCTTGCTGTCAAACCCGGCAAGGCGGCCTATATCCCCGTCGGCCATCGATCGAGTGCTGCCGACCTCCTCGGCGGAGGCCGTGCCGACGACCAGATGTCCGTCGATGAAGCGTTGGCCGCGCTGACGCCGCTGCTTGCGGACAAATCGGTCCTGAAGATCGGCCACAACCTCAAATACGACTGGCTGACGATGCATCGCAACGGCATCGACGTCGAGCCGTTCGACGACACGATGCTGATCTCCTATGTGATCGGCGCCAACACCGGAGCGCAGGACCTTGCCGCCCTGGCCGAACGCTGGCTCGGCCACTCGACGATACCGTTCAAGGACATCGTCGGCTCGGGCCGGAACCTGATCCCCTTCGATCTGGTCGACATCGAGCGCGCCACCACCTACGCCACCGAAGGCGCCGACATCGCGCTTCGGCTATGGCATATCTTGAAGCCGAGGCTGGTGGCCGACGGGCTTGTCTCCGTCTACGAGCGGCTGGAGCGGCCGCTGGTGCCGGTGTTGGCGCGCATGGAAGAGCGTGGCATTTCCGTCGACCGGCAGATGCTGTCGCGCCTGTCGGGTGAATTTGCGCAACGCGCCGCCGCCCTTGAGGAGGACGTCTACGCAGCGGCCGGCGAGCGCTTCACCATAGGCTCGCCGAAGCAGCTCGGCGACATCCTGTTCGGCAAGATGGGCGTTCCCGGCGGCGCCAAGACAAAGTCCGGCCAATGGTCGACCACCGCGCAACGTCTCGAGGAACTCGCCGCCGAGGGTTATGAACTGCCGCGCCGCATCGTTGACTGGCGCCAGCTCACCAAGCTGAAGTCCACCTACACCGACGCGCTGCCGGAATACATCAATCCCGAAACCAAGCGCCTGCACACTTCCTACGCGCTGGCCTCGACGCCGACCGGCCGTATCTCGTCGTCCGAACCCAACCTGCAGAATATCCCGATCCGAACGGCCGAGGGACGGCGCATCCGCACCGCCTTCATCGCCGATCCCGGCAACAAGCTCGTTTCTGCCGACTACAGCCAGATCGAGCTTCGCGTGCTCGCCCACATCGCGGACATCCCGCAGCTCAGGCAGGCTTTCGCGGACGGCATCGACATCCACGCGATGACCGCGTCCGAGATGTTCAACGTGCCGGTCGAGGGAATGCCGTCCGAGGTTCGCCGCCGCGCCAAGGCGATTAATTTCGGCATCATCTACGGCATCTCGGCCTTCGGCCTCGCCAACCAGCTCTCCATCGAGCGCTCAGAGGCCGGCGACTACATCAAGAAGTACTTTGAGCGCTTCCCGGGCATTCGCGACTACATGGACAGCCGCAAGCAGATGGCGCGCGAAAAAGGCTACGTCGAGACGATCTTCGGCCGGCGCATCCACTATCCCGAGGTCCGCTCGTCCAATCCGTCGGTCCGGTCCTTCAACGAGCGTGCGTCCATCAACGCACCGATCCAGGGTTCGGCGGCCGACATCATCCGCCGTGCCATGATCCGAATGGAGGGTGCACTGGCCAAGGAGAACCTTTCGGCACGCATGCTCCTCCAGGTGCATGACGAGCTGATCTTCGAGGTCCCTGAAGAAGAGGTCGCCGCCACGCTTCCAGTCATCAAGACGGTGATGGAAGGATCGGCAATGCCGGCTGTGGCGCTGAAGGTGCCGTTGCTGGTGGACGCGCGCGCTGCCGACAACTGGGACGAGGCGCACTAGCCTCGGGCGAACCTTACATGCTTGTGAGGATCGGCTACGCCGCCTCGGCCAGGCATCTGGCGCAGGTGCCGCGGAACTCGATGACAGCCCTCTTCGCGGCAAAACCGTTCGAGCGCACCCAATGGTCGAGCTGCTCGCCGACCTCGTGGTCGGCCATTTCGATGACCTGCCCGCAGCGGTCGCAGATAGCGAAGGCGGTCATGTCGTGGCTGTGGTCGTGCGGCTCGGCGCAGGCGACGAAGGCGTTCAGGCTTTCCAGCCTGTGCACGAAGCCGCCCTTGATCAGCGTGTCGAGTGCCCGGTAGACCTGCAGCGGCGCGCGGAAACCCTGCTCGCGTAGCTGGTCCAGCAGCGTATAGGCGCTGAGCGGACCGGTCGACGCCTCCAGGCGCTCGAGAACGCAAATCTGGTTCCTGGTCAGCGCGTCGCGGGTGCCCATTTGTCCACTTTCATCATCCAGCGGGTCATCACGCCTAAAAATGGTGACGATCCAGCCTCGGTGCTACCGATTCTCGGCGCCAAAGACAATCTGGCGCACTATCGGCGGCTCCATCTACCCTTCCGGCAAGTAGGTTGGCGACGCCCTAAAGGCCGTCTGCGGGGGGAGTGCGGAGCAACCGTCCGCCGGGTGACTTTGCGGCAAGTCTCTGCTATCAGCCGCGTTGGTCAGCCAGCTTCGTCATGTCGTCATGCAAATCGCCTATGGGACGAGGCGGACGAGGATTCCTTATGCGTTACGCCATCTATTTCACGCCGGCCCAGAACGAC
>DATDJN010000277.1:0-7821 GCA_036520515.1 Rhizobiaceae bacterium | reverse complement strand
ATCTTCCCCTCGCCGACGACGGCAAGCGCCTCGTCGAGGTCGTCGGCGTCGAAATTGCTGACGCCCCAGGACAGGATCTTGCCCGCCTGCTTCAGCTCCTCGAAGGCGGCGAACGTGTCCTCCAGCTCGTAGCTGCCGCGCCAGTGCAGCAGGTAGCAATCGAGCCGGTCGGTCTTCAGCCGCGCCAGCGAGCGCTCGCAGGCCTTGATCGTGCCGGCGCGGGACGCGTTGCTCGGCAGCACCTTGGAGACGAGAAAGACCTCGTCGCGCCGCCCCTCGATCGCCTTTGCGACCAGCGGCTCGGCCTCGCCATACATCTCCGCCGTATCGACATGCGTCATGCCGAGGTCGAGGCCGCGCCTCAGCGCGGCGATCGCGCCGGCGTCGTTGCGGCCGTCGAGCTGCCACGTCCCCTGCCCGATGACCGACACCTTCTCATCGAAATTTCCGAACGGACGCATCTGCATCGGACGGCACTCCTTGTCTTCGAGGCCCGTGGATAATCGTCAGTCTGCATATCGACGGCAACATAGTCGCGGAAGCCGTCATAGCGAGAACGCGCCGCCCGCCGTGCAGCGGGTCCGGAAAATTCCAACGGAGCCATCTTCGCAGTTGACCTTACACCTGCTGGAAGCCCCACCGTCGAGCGACCTCGCCCGGCTTCGATCTGGATCACGCCCGGAGCCGAGCTATGTCGTCAGGGAATGCAGAAACCGGAAGAAGCCGCGGATGACCCTTTGCCCGTCGCGACTATGGCGAATCGCCTGGGCGGCGCTGCTGGCATCCCTCGACAACCCACACTCCAGGAGAATTCGGATGAATACCCTCAAGACCGTTCTCGCCGCCGCAATCGCCGCGGCTTCGTTCGCCGTTCCCGCCCTCTCGCAGGATCAGCAATTCAAGCTTCCCGAGCAATGCGCCGCCGCGGGTGGCATGCATCACGGCGCGCATGGCGGCGGAATGGGCGGCATGATGGGCATGGACTCCCAGTCGATGACCGATTTCCAGCGCGAGAACATGGAGAAGATGCAGGCCACCATGCCGGCGATGATGCAGGGCATGATGAACGAGGATCCGGACGTCGCCTTCGCCTGCGCGATGATCGCCCATCATCAGGGCGCCATCGACATGGCCGGCGTGGAGCTCGAATACGGCAAGGACGAGCAGCTCCGCGCGCTCGCCCGGAAGATCGTCGACGCCCAGGTCAGGGAGATCGACGAGATGACGAAGTGGATCGACGCTCACGCGAAGTGACCGACCAACCAGCAGTCGGCAAGGGCGCGCCGCTTTCGCGGCGCGTCCCGTCAGGCGAAGAAGACGAAGCCGACGATCACGAAGGTCGGGATCAAGACGACGCCGGACCACAGCATGTAGCCGAAGAAACTCGGCATGCGCACGCCGCTCTGGCGCGCGATGGCATAGACCATGAAGTTCGGCGCGTTGCCGATATAGGTGTTGGCGCCCATGAACACCGCACCCGCCGAGATCGCCGCGAGCGTGCCGGCGAGTTCCGTCATCAGTTGCTGCGGATCGCCTCCCGCCATCTCGAAGAAGACGAGATAGGTCGGCGCGTTGTCCAGGAAGGACGACAGGAGGCCGGTCAGCCAGAAATAGGCGAGATTGTTGGGCGTGCCGTCGGCGGAGGTCACCAGCGAGACCAGGGGAGCGAGTGCCCCGTCGAGACCGGCGCGCAGGATGGCGATGACGGGGATGATGCAGATGAAGATGCCCAGGAACAGCTTCGCCACTTCCGCGATCGGTCCCCAGTTGAAGCCGTTCGCCTCGCGGTACTCCTTGCGGGAAATGCCCAGCGAGACGCCGGCGAGCACCAGGATGACGATGTCGCGCAACAGGTTCTGCCATTCGACGGAAACGCCGGCGACCGTGAAGGCGACGCCGGGCCGCCAGACGCCCGAGATCAGGATCGCCGCGATGACGCCGACCAGCAGCGGCACGTTGGCGAGGCCGCGCAGGCGCACCCTCTTGTCGGGCGTCGGATCCTTGATCTTGGGCAGGCCGCCTTCGAGGGTGTGAAGGTAGCTGTCCAGCACGAAGAACACGGCCAGCACGATGCCGCCGGCAAGCAGCATCTCCCAGAGGAGGTGGGTGGTCGTCCAGAAGAAGTCGACGCCGCGCAGGAAGCCGATGAACAGCGGCGGGTCGCCGAGCGGCGTCAGCGAACCACCGATGTTCGAGACGAGGAAGATGAAGAAGACGATGACATGCGCGTTGACCCGCCGGTTGTCGTTGGCGCGGATGATGGGCCGGATCATGATCATCGACGCGCCCGTCGTGCCGACGACCGACGCCAGCAGCGAGCCGATCACCAGAAGCAGCACATTCATCAGCGGCGTGCCCTGGATGTTGCCGGCCACCAGGATGCCGCCGGAGATCGTGAACAGCGCGAACAGGAGCACGATGAAGGACACGTATTCGAGGAGCAGCGTGTGCAGCGTCGCCTCGAGCGTCGCGTGCATGCCGAACATGGCGGCCATCGGCAGCAGCACCAGCGCCGACCAGAAGGCGGCGAACTTGCCGTAGTGGTGTTCCCACAAATGCGGGTAGAGCAGCGGCCCGGTCGCAATGCAGAGCAGGATGCCGACGAAGGGCATCGCCCACCAGAGCGACATGGCGGCGCCGGGGAGCGCTTCGGCCGCGCTTGCGGGAACGCTGAGGGAGAGAACTGCGGCAATGCCGGCGACGAGGATCGTCGCGGCCGACTTTCGATCAAACTTCACAGACAAGTTCCCAATCCCAGAGCATCGCTTGTGCGGCGAGACCATAAGGCTGACTCGCGCAAACTCGCAACCGTGAGACATCACGCCGCATCGGTCGGCGCGACGTGTTCGTCATGGTCTTCTCTATTTTGGGTGCGAAGCCGCCCCGGAGGCGGATGCTGGCCCGGGGCGTTTCCCCCGGGCCAGGCTCGGTCAGGCGCCGAACGCGCCGTCAATGGTGTGCATCGCCCCTGTCACGAAGCTGGCTTCGGGCCCCGCCAGCCATGCCACCATTCCCGCGACCTCTTCCGGCCGGCCGTGGCGCTTGATGGCCATGAAGCTGTGCAGCAGGTCCTTCATCGGCCCCTGCTCCGGGTTCGCGTCGGTGTCGATCGGTCCAGGCTGCACGATGTTGAGCGTGATGCCGCGCGGGCCGAAATCCCGCGCCAGCCCGCGAGCCATGCCCTGCAAGGCCGACTTGGTCAGCGCGTAGGCCGCCATTCCCGGGACCGGCATGCGATCCCCGTTGACGGAACCTATGACAATGATGCGCCCGCCCGCCGGCATGTTCCGAGCCGCCTCGACAGAGGCATGATACGGCGCGTGCACGTTGATCTGGAAAAGCCGGTCGATTGCATCTGGGTCCAGTTCCAGCGCATCGCCGAAGACCCCGATCCCTGCATTGACCACCAGAACGTCCAGCGGCCCGCTTTCGCGCACGCGCTCGATCACCGCGTCGCGATCGGCGCTGTCGGTCAGGACGGCCGTGCTGCCGGTCTCGGCCGCCAGTTGCTCCGCCGCCTCGCGCGACCCGGCATAGGTGAAGGTCACCTTCGCGCCCTCGCTTGCGAAGCGCCGCACGATCGCAGCCCCGATCCCGCGGCTGCCGCCGAGCACCAGAACGGATTTGCCATTGTATCTAACCATTTGGAAGCTTCCTTGAATTAATGTAGGGGTCGCTATATAAACCCCTCGATTGTCGCGTCAAGGATTATGTAATGACCGCTACAAATAAATCTCGTCCGCGTGGCCGGCCCCGCCATTTCGACCCGGAAGAGGCCGTGGCGACGGCGCAGCGCCTCTTCCATGCGCGCGGCTACGATGCCGTCAGCGTCGCCGACGTCACCCAGGCGCTCGGCATCAACCCGCCGAGCTTCTATGCAGCCTTCGACAACAAGGCCGGACTCTTCGCGCGCGTCCTCGACCGCTATTCGCAGATCGACGGCATTCCCTTCGCGGATCTGCTGCGGCCCGACCGCCCGGTCGCGACGAGCCTCGCGGCCGTGCTGGAGGAAGCTGCCCGCCGCTATGCCGCCGATCCCGCGGCCAGCGGCTGTCTCGTGCTGGAGGGCACGCGCTGCAACGACGGCGACGCGCGGCAAGCCGCCCGCGCGCTCAATGTCGCCGCCGAGGGCACAATCCGCGACTACGTTGCCGCCCGCCATCCCGACGATGCCGACCGCATTACGGATTTCGTGAGCACGACCATGTCCGGCCTCTCCGCCAAGGCCCGCAACGGACACAGTGTCGATCAGCTCCTCGCCAGCGCTCGCCTCGCGAGCCAGGCGCTTGCGCAGGCCTTGCCTGCCTGAAGGCTGCAAGAGGTTGGCCGGAAGGGTGCCGTAGAGCCCGTGCCGCGGGGCCTCCCCGTTACGGCGCAGGCGCGGCGCCCTCCGGCGGGACCATCTCCAGCGCATGCTGCTCCACCCAGCTGTCCAGCGCCCTGATCAGCGGGCTGAGTGACCAGCCGAGATCGCTGAGGGAATAATCGACGCGCGGCGGCACCTCGGCATAGGCATGACGCAGGACGAGGCCTGCTGCCTCCAGCCGCTTGAGCGTCTGGATGAGCATCTTCTCGGAAATGCCGCCGACCCGCCGGCGAATCGCGCCCGTCCGCATCGTCCCGTCGCTGAGCGCGTGGATCACCAGCAGCGACCATTTTTCGGCGAGCAGCGCCAGGACCTCGCGCGCCGGGCAATCCGGCAGCATCACGTCACAGGCGATTTCGCGAAAGGGAGTCTTCTCGTTCATGCTTACCACCAGGTAGGTACTTGATTGATGGAATGTAAGCCTCATTTCCTGCAGCGCAACCCATCAGGAGATACACATGCGTTTTCAATCCATCGTCAGCCGGGCGCTTGCCGCCATTGCCATCGCCCTGCCCATCGGCATGGCGACGCCAGCCTATTCCCAGCCGGCTTCCCTGGAAACCGCGCAGCAAGCCCCTGGTTTCTACCGTTTCAAGGTCGGCAGCTATCTCGTCACCGTGCTGTCGGACGGCACCGCGTCAGTGCCCTGGGACAAGATCCTGCAGGGCATGGAGCCGGACCGGATACGCTCGGTCTTCGCCGGCGTCGGCGAGACCGTCGGCCGCGACACGTCCATCAACGCGTTCCTGGTCGATACGGGCAGCAAGCGCATCCTCGTCGATGCCGGCGCGGGCCCCTTGTTCGGCGATTGCTGCGGACGCCTGCCAAAGGTGCTCGAAGAGGCGGGTTATCCCACTGAGGCGATCGACGCGGTCCTGCTCACGCACGTCCACGGCGACCATTCGGGAGGAATTTCGGATGGCTCACGCCGAGTCTTTCCCAATGCCGACCTCTACCTCGCCCGCAGCGAATACGAGTTCTGGATGAGCGACGCCGAACTGGCCCGCGCCAAGGCCAGCCACAAGCAGATGTTCGCGGAAGGCCGCGCGGCGCTCATGCCCTACGTCGAGGCCGAGCGGGTGCGCGTCTTCGACGGCGAGAGCGAACTCTTTCCCGGCGTCACGGCCCTCCCCGCGCCTGGCCACACGCCCGGCCACAGCTTCTTTCGCATCGCCGACGGGCAGGACCGTGTCCTGGTCGTGGGCGACATAATCCACGCGCAGGAGGTGCAATTCCCGCATCCGCACGTGACGGCCGAGTTCGACATCGACCCGGCACAGGCGCAGGCGACGCGCGAGCGCGTGCTGGACGAGCTGTCGCGCTCCCGCGAACTGGTGGCAGCCGATCATGTCAGCTTCCCGGGGCTCGGTCATGTCACTGAGAACGGGGAAGGCTACGCGTGGACGGCGAAGCCCTATCAGGCGTCGGTAGCCAAGGCAGGCCAATAGTCCGCCTTAGGTATGACTCTCTCGGCAACGGGTGATGGGTCCTTCGATGAACTGCCGCTGCGCGCTACTGCAGCAGTTCCTTGACCCAGCCGCTCGCCTTGCCGAAGTCCATCTGGCCCGTGTACTTCGCCTTCAGCTCCGCCATCACCTTGCCCATGTCGCGCACGCCGGCCGCACCGGTGTCGCGGATCGCCTGGCCGATCGCGGCCTTCGCATCCGCCTCCTCCATCTGGCTGGGCAGGAAATCCGAGATGATCGCGATCTCGGCATTTTCGGCCGCGGCGAGCTCGGGGCGCTTGCCGTCCTCGAAGGCCTTGGCCGACTCCTGGCGCTGCTTCACCATCTTGGTGAGGATCTGCAGGATGTCGTCGTCGCCCGCCGGCCCCTTGCCGGAACCGCGGTTGGCGATGTCGCGGTCCTGGATCGCCGCGTTCATCATCCTCAGCGTCGCGGCGCGCTGCCTGTCGCCCGCCTTCAAGGCGGTCTTCAGCGCTTCACTGATCTTGTCGCGCATTCCTTTTTCTCCGTTGCCGCCGCCAACGGCAGCGCGGGTCGCTTGTAGTCTTCAGCCTATCCAGACGTAAAGCAGATAGGCCGCGAGCGCCACAGGGGCGACCGGGGCGACCAGGTCGGTCGCCATCGCCACTGTCTCGTTGCCGGTCCTGCCCTTCCGCGTCACGTGCAACGCCAGGACCTTGGGAACAGCCGGGATCATGCATTGACGCCCGCCGAAACTCCCCCTATTGACCGGGCCTTGCACGAACTACATTAGACCGGTGCGCGGAGGCAGGGAAACCGCCGTCCGCGCCTTGCCGCACGCACAGACCCACGACCCCGCGCCTCTCAAGGAGAGAAGCCATGACCACGACCGCCCCAGGGACTTCACTCGGCACCGCCCCCTGGGCCACCGAGAAGCCCACCGCCCTGCTCGTCCTCGCCGACGGCACGGTGATCGAGGGCCGCGGCCTCGGCGCGACGGGAAGTGCTGTCGCGGAAGTCTGCTTCAACACGGCGCTGACGGGCTACCAGGAAATCCTCACCGACCCCTCCTATGCCGGCCAGATCGTCACCTTCACCTTCCCGCATATCGGCAACATCGGCGCCAATGACGAGGACGTCGAGGACCTGACGCCGGCGGCGCGCCACGGCGCGGTCGGCGCCGTCTTCAAGGCCGAGGTCACCAGCCCCTCCAACTACCGCGCCAAGGACGATTTGCACGACTGGCTGAAGCGGCGCGGCATCGTCGCCATGTCGGGCATCGACACGCGCGCGCTGACCGCCCTCATCCGCGAGAAGGGCATGCCCAACGCCGTCATCGCGCATGCGCCGGACGGCGTCTTCGACCTCGACGACCTGAAGGCCCGCGCCAAAGCATGGCCCGGCCTCCTCGACCTCGACCTCGCCAAGGAGGTCACCTCCGGCCAGTCCTCGACCTGGACCGAGACGCCCTGGGTCTGGAACGAGGGTTACGGCGAGCAGACGGAGCCGTCGATGCATGTCGTCGCCGTCGACTACGGCGTCAAGCGCAACATCCTGCGCCTGCTTGCCGGGCTCGGCGCCAAGGTGACGGTGGTGCCGGCGAAGACCTCGTCGGCCGAGATCCTCGCCATGCAGCCCGACGGCGTCTTCCTCTCCAACGGCCCCGGCGACCCGGCGGCGACCGGCGAATATGCCGTGCCCGTCATCCAGGACCTGTTGAAGACCGACCTTCCCGTCTTCGGCATCTGCCTGGGACACCAGATGCTGGCGCTGGCGCTCGGCGGCAAGACCGAGAAGATGCACCAGGGCCATCACGGCGCCAACCATCCGGTCAAGGACCACACCACCGGCAAGGTGGAGATCGTGTCGATGAACCACGGTTTCGCCGTCGATTCGGAATCGCTCCCCGAAGGCGTCGAGGAGACGCATGTGTCGCTGTTCGACGGATCGAACTGCGGCATCGCGCTGACCGGAAAACCGGTCTTCTCCGTGCAGCATCACCCCGAAGCCTCGCCCGGCCCGCAGGAT
>DATDJN010000276.1:0-7227 GCA_036520515.1 Rhizobiaceae bacterium | reverse complement strand
GCGGTGTCCGGGTCGGCCGCGCGACGGTAGCGCGGTTTAGGGAGTCGATCCCCAAGACCTGGGCCAGGCGACATGTCCGGCCGGCGGCGAGCGACAGCCCCGATCCGGCCCACTGTCGCTGTGGTGAAAACACCGGCGGGGTGCGGGAAACCGGGCCACGTTTTAGTTTTTCAGAGGCTTGGGTCTCGCGCCCCGCTTCCCGACTTCTCCCTCCGCGGCAGGGAGCGTTCTTTGAAATGGCCAGACTGCGAAAGCAGGGCGTGGCAATGATGAAGCGCGGCTCACTGGAGGGGAAGGAAAGGCGCTAAGCGCCATGCTTCTCCAGGAATGCCTCGGCCGGCAGGTTGCGAAAATCATCGAGCGTGGCGCGCAGCTTCGCATGGTCCCAGTCCCACCACGCGAGCGCCTGGTAGCGCTCCGCCGTCCTGCGGTCGAAGCGCTCGCGGATGGGCTTGGCCGGCACGCCCGCGACGACCGTGTAGGGCGCCACATCCTTCGTCACGACCGCGCCCGAGCCGACCGCCGCGCCATCGCCCACGGTCACGCCGGGCAGCACCGTCGAGCCGTGGCCGAGCCAGGTGTCGTGGCCGATCTTCACGCGCTTGGCGCGGCGCTGTGCAAAGAAGTCCGCTTCGTATTCGGCGTCGTCGAAATAGTCGGACGCGCGGTAGGTGAAGTGATGCAGGGTCGGCCGGTCGAGAGGGTGTTGCGTGGCGTTCAGCCGGACATAGGCGGCGATGTTGGAGAACTTGCCGATCTCGGCGCACCACGTCATGCAGCCTTCCATCATGTAGGAATAGTCGCCGACGACTGTCTCGGTCACCCGGCAGTTCTCGGCGATTTCGGTCCAGCGGCCGAGCGTGGAATTCTCGACCCGCGCCGTCTCGTGCACGGCTGGCGCTTCCGACAGTTTCATGCGGCTCATGCGGCGATCTTCCACCTTCTCCAAGGCCCTGGCGTGTCTCTCCCCAGCGCACCATGTCGCGTCGAGGATAGCGGCAAGCCGCATCCTTTCCCGCGGGACAGTCGCCTCGCCGGTGTCGAAGCGCGCGCCGCCGATCTTGCCTCGGACCGCCACCAGCCCGGCCGGCGCAACTCCGCGCCGGCGGCCTGCGCAACGGCGGCCATGGCGGTCGGCCGACCGGCGGCGGCGGGCGTCAGAGCGTCGAGAACACCGTCTCCACCGCCTCGGCGGTCTTTGCGACCACGATGTCGGCTTCCTCGCGCGTCAGGCAGAGCGGCGGCGCGAAGCCCAGTATGTCGCCCTGCGGCATCGCGCGGCCGATGACGCCGCTTGCCGCGAGCGCCGTCGCCACCTGCGGGCCGATCTTCAGCGCCGGATCGAAGAAGACGCGGTCGTCGCGGTCGGCGACGAACTCGACTGCCGCCAGCATGCCGTCGCCGCGCACGTCGCCGACGTGCTTGTGGCCGCCGACCGCCTTCTTCAGCTCCGCGCGGAAGTAGGAGCCCGTTTCGCCGGCGTTCTTCACGAGGTCGAGTTCGTCGATAAGCTCCAGGTTGGCGACGCCTGCCGCAACACAGATCGGGTGCGCCGAATAGGTCCAGCCATGGCCTATGCTGCCGAGCTTGTCCGAACCCTCGACCAGCACCTTCCAGACCTTGTCCGATACGATGACGCCCGACAGCGGCGCATAGGCTGATGTCAGGCCCTTGGCGATGGTGATCAGGTCCGGCTCGATGCCGTAATGGTCCGAGCCGAACATCGTGCCCAGCCGCCCGAAGCCGGTCACCACCTCGTCGGCGACGAGCAGTACGTCGTATTTCGCCAGCACCGCCTGGATCTTCTGCCAGTAGCCGGCCGGCGGCGGCACGATGCCACCGGTGCCGAGGATAGGCTCGCCGATGAAGGCGGCGACCGTCTCGGGCCCTTCGGCGAGGATCATTTCCTCCAGCTGGTCCGCGCAGAACTGCGAGAACTGCTCCTCGCTCATCGATCGGTCGGCGCGGCGGAAATAGTAGGGCGCCTCGGTATGCAGCACCGGCGCGCGCGGCAGGTCGAATGCGTTGTGGAAGAGCTCCAGCCCGGTCAGCGAGCCGGTCATCACGCCCGAGCCGTGATAGCCGCGCCAGCGCGAGATGATCTTCTTCTTTTCCGGCCGGCCGAGCACGTTGTTGTAGTACCAGATCAGCTTGATGTTGGTCTCGTTGGCGTCCGATCCCGACAGGCCGAAATAGACGCGGCTCATGCCTTTCGGCGCGCGGTCGATGATCATCTTGGAAAGCGTGATCGAGGCCTCGGTGCCGTGACCGACATAGGCATGGTAGTAGGCAAGCTCCTTCGCCTGCGCCGCGATGGCGTCGGCGATCTTCTGCCGGCCATAGCCGACATTGACGCAATAGAGCCCGGCGAAGGCGTCGAGGCTTTTCCTGCCGTCGACGTCCCAGACCGTGACGCCCTCGCCGCCGGCCATCACCCGCGTCGGCGATTCGCCGCGGGCGTGCGTGCCCATGTGGGTCGAGGGATGGAAGAAGTGGTCGCGGTCCCAGGCGGTGAGTTCGTTCGAGCGGTCGAGCATTATTGACTCCTGAAGAATAATGGGCTGCCGCGCCCTTAAGCCAGATCGAGGCAGAGGTATTTGAGATCGGTGAAGGCTTCAATGCCGTGGCGCGATCCCTCGCGGCCGAGGCCGGACTGCTTCATGCCGCCGAAGGGTATGGGCGCGCCGGTTATCTTCACGCGGTTCACCGCGATCATGCCGTATTCCAGCGCGCGGCCCAGGCGAAGCTGCCGCGCACCGCTTTCGGTCACGACATAGGCGACCAGACCGTATTCGGTGGCGTTGGCGCGGGTGACGACTTCATCTTCGGTATCGAAAACAGTCACGGCCGCGACCGGCCCGAACGTCTCCTCGCGCATGATCAGGGCATCGTCCGCAACGTCGGCGAGCAGCGTCGGCTCGAAGAACAGCGGCCCGGCCTCATGGCGATGGCCGCCTGCGAGGCAGCGGGCGCCGTGCCGGAGCGCATCGGCGACATGCTCCTCGACCTTGCGCACCGCGCGCTCGTGCATCAGCGGGCCGATGTCGGCATCCTCGTCCAGCCCGTGCGCCACGGTCAGCCCCTTCACGCCAGCGGCGAAGGCCTGGCAGAAGCGGTCGTATATGGCGCGCTGCACATAGATGCGGTTGGCCGCGAGGCAGTCCTGGCCGGAGGTCGCGAATTTGGCGTCGATGGCGATCGAGACGGCGCGCTCCACGTCGGCATCGTCGAACACCATCAGCGGCGCGTGGCCACCGAGTTCCATGACGAGCCGCTTCATCGTCGGTGCGCAGCTTGCCGCGATCAGCCGGCCAATCTCGGTGGAGCCGGTGAAGCTCATGGCGCGGACGCGTGCGTCCTCGCAAAGCCTGCCGACGATCGTCGCGGCATTGCCCGTCACCACGTTGAACACGCCCGCGGGCAAGCCGGCGCGCTCACCGAGTTCCGCCAGCGCGAGAGCCGAGAGCGGCGTTTCGGACGAGGGATGGGCGACGACGGTGCAGCCGGCAGCAAGTGCGGCGCCCGCCTTGCGGGTCAGCATCGCCGAGGGAAAGTTCCACGGCGTGGCCACGCCGACGACGCCCACCGCCTCGCGCCGGACGATCATCTCGGCATTCGGCAGGTGGCTGGTGACGGCCTCGGCATTCAGCCGTTTGGCTTCCTCGGCATACCATTCGACGAAGGAGGCTGCGTAGTCGATCTCGCCCAGCGATTCCTTCAGCGGCTTGCCCTGCTCCAGCGTCATCAGCAAGGCAAGGTCGTCCCTGGCCGCCACGATCAGCTCGAACCATTGGCGCAAGATGCGCGCGCGTTCCTGCGGCAGCGCCGCTCGCCAGGCAGATAAGGCGCGGGCGGCCGCGTCGATCGCCTTGCTTGCCTGTTCTTGATCCAGCGAGGCTACCCAGGCGAGGTTGGCGCCGCTGCCAGGATCGGTCACCTCAAAACTCTGCCCGGCCGCGCCTGCCATCCAGTGACCGTCGACATAGGCCAGCTCGCGGAAGAGCCGGCGGTCGGCGAGCCGGTCGAGCGCCTGGTGGCGATCGGCGCGTGCGAAATGGACTGACATGTCTGGCCTCCGGGTGAGAACGCCGCAAGGCTAGCCCGGACGACAGGAAGGAGGGACCATTCGTCCGCGTTTCCGGAGAGAGATTGTCTGGTATCGGAAGCCCAAGCAGAGAGACGGGCTACGGCTCGGCCGACAGCATTTCGGTCAGCGGCAGGATGGTCCCCTCTTTCACCGTCTTGGTGACGATGTAGGTGAAGTAGCGGTCGATGCCGATTTCCCGCTGGAGCAAGCCGTCGACCAGCCGCTGATAGGCGTCGATGTCGCGCGCCATCACCTTGACCAGATAGTCCACGCCGCCACCGACCGCCCAGCAGGCGACGACCTCCGGGCAGTCCTTGATGGCACGCTCGAACCGGTCGAAATCAGCCTGGCGGTGCGTGCGCAAGGTCACCTCCATCAGCACCAGTGCAACGGGCGCGACCGCTCGTACCGCCACCCGGGCATGGTAGCCGCTGACGATGCCGGCCTTTTCCAGCTTGCGTAGCCGCATCCAGCAGGGTGTCGGCGACAGCCCCACCTCCTCGGCGAGCTTCAGCTTGGTGATGCGACCGTTGCGCTGGATCGCGTCGAGGATCTTCAGGTCTATCGGGTCCAGTCTGACGTCTGCCATCGCGCTTCCTTCTTATTCGACCCTTTATGCGCGGGATGCAATAGACGTACACAACTTGCCTAGACAATGCTCCGGCGAAGTCGTAATCGTCCCCCTTAGATATGGCTTTGCCGCCAAAAGGCGATCAATCGCATGCCGCAGTTGTGCACAATCATAGAGCATGGGGCGTCCGTTTGCCGGGTTGGCGGTTTGCTCGACCGCATCGCGGCCCTGGCGCTGCCTATCGCGCAGGGCTGATCAGATGCCGGTTACGCTCGGCGATATCAAGAGGGCGCGCGAGCGCATCGCGGGCCGGATAATCCCCACGCCGACGGTTCTTTCCATCGCTCTGTCGGATCGCTTCGGCGTACCCGTGCATCTCAAGGCGGAGCATCGCCAGGCGACCGGCAGCTTCAAGCTGCGCGGCGCGTCAAATGCCATCGCGGTGCTTTCCGCTGACGAGAGGCGACGCGGCGTCGTGGCGGCCTCGACCGGCAATCACGGTCGTGCGCTGGCCCATGCGGCGAAGCTCGAGGGCGTGCGCGCCGTCATCTGCATGTCGACATTGGTGCCCGGCAACAAGGTTGAGGAGATCGGCCGGCTTGGCGCCGAGATCCGCATCGCGGGCGACAGTCAGGACGACGCACAGGCCGAAGCCGAGCGGCTGGCGGCTGGCGAAGCTCTGGTGATGGTCCCGCCCTTCGACCATCCCGCGGTGATCGCCGGCCAGGGCACGCTCGGATTGGAGATGATCGAGGCTGTTTCGGACGCAAAGACGGTGGTGGTGCAACTGTCGGGCGGCGGCCTCGCCTCGGGAATAGCGGCTGCCGTGAAGGCTGTCAGTCCGGGAACCAGGGTGATCGGCGTCTCGATGGCGCGCGGCGCTGCGATGAAGGCAAGTCTCGACGCCGGCCGGCCGGTGCCGATCGAGGAACTGTCGACGCTTGCCGACTCGCTCGGCGGCGGCATTGGCCTCGACAACCGGCAGAGCTTCGCCATGTGCCGCGACCTGCTCGACGATGTCGTGCTGCTTTCCGAGGCCGAGATCGCTTCCGGCATTCGCCACGCATACGACGTCGAACGCGAGGTGGTCGAAGGCGCTGGCGCGGTCGGCATCGCCGCGCTGCTGGCCGGCAAGGTAGAGCCCGATGGGCCGGTCGTGGTGCTGCTGTCTGGACGCAACATCGACATGGCGCTGCATCGCAGGATCGTGTGCGGGGAGTTTGCCGGCATCGAGGAGAGCGGGGAATGAGCCGCATAACCGTCCTTACTGAGGCCGATCTCAGAAAAATCGTGAAGCTCGACCTGGACGCCGTCGCCTGCGTCGAGGCAGCCTTCCGCGCGCTGGCGACGCAAGAGGTCGCCATGCCCCCGATCATGCGGCTGGACATCCCCGAGCACCGTGGGGAGGTCGACGTGAAGACGGCCTATGTGCCTGGACTTGACGCCTTTGCCATCAAGGTCAGCCCCGGCTTCTTCGACAATCCGAAGATCGGACTGCCGAGCACAAACGGGCTGATGGTGGTGCTGTCGGCAAGGACTGGATTGGTCGAGGCGCTGCTGCTCGACAATGGCTACCTGACCGACGTGCGCACGGCTGCCGCCGGCGCGGTGGCTGCGAAATATCTGGCAAGGGAGGACGCCGGCGTCGCCGCGATCTATGGCGCGGGCGTGCAGGCCGGGCTGCAGCTCGAAGCGCTGACGCTGGTGCGGCCAATCCATGAGGCCAGGATCTGGGCGCGGGATCGTGCGAAGGCGGAGGAGGCGGCTGCCGGACTTGCCGACAGGCTGGGCATCCCGGTGCGTGCAGAGGCGGATGCGGCAAACGCCGCGGCGGGCGCCGACATCATCGTCACCACGACGCCGTCCACCGAGCCGCTGTTGATGCCGGGTTTTGTGTCGGGCGGCCAGCACATCACGGCGATGGGCTCCGACGCCGAGCACAAGAACGAGCTTGCGCCGGCGATCCTGAAAATGGCCGACCTCTATGTCGCCGACAGCGCGAAACAGACGCGCAGGCTCGGCGAATTGCACCATGCGATCGAGGCGGGGCTGTTCGGAGCCGAAGCCGGCGTGACGGAACTGGGCGAGATCATTGCCCGCAAGAAGCCGGGCCGGCGCTCGCCGCCGGACCTCACCGTCGCGGACCTGACCGGCACCGGTGTGCAGGACACGGCGATCGCCATACTGGCGCGCGACCGCGCGCGGGCGGCTGGCGCCGGAGCGCTGTTCGAGAGCTGATTGATCAACAGGGAATTCGCATGCAGCCCAACCTGAAGTTCTCGCGCGAGGAATATGCCGACCGCCTGGCCAAGACGCGCAAGGCGATGGACGCCAAGGGCATCGAGCTCCTGGTCGTCAGCGACCCGTCCAACATGGCATGGCTGACAGGCTATGACGGATGGTCCTTCTACGTGCACCAGGCGGTGCTCGTGCCGCCGGTCGGCGCCCCGGTCTGGTACGGCCGCGCGCAGGACGCGAACGGCGCCAGGCGCACCGCCTATCTCGGCAACGACGACGTCGTCGGCTACCCCGACCACTACGTCCAATCCTCCGAGCGGCACCCGATGGA
>DATDJN010000275.1:0-14577 GCA_036520515.1 Rhizobiaceae bacterium | reverse complement strand
GCGACCGCGCAGATGAACACGCGCGCGCTGATCAGCGCGGCGCTTGCCGGCCTGATCCGTCCGCAGGTAGCCGACGTGAACATGGTCTCCGCGCCGATCATGGCCAAGGAGCGCGGTATCATGCTGTCGGAGGTCAAGCGCGACAAGTCGGGCGTTTTCGACGGCTACATCATGCTGAAGGTGACGACCGAGCACATGACCCGCACGATCGCCGGCACCTGCTTCTCCGACGGCAAGCCGCGCTTCATCCAGATCAAGGGGATCAACCTCGACGCCGAGGTCGGCCAGCACATGCTCTACACGACCAATGCCGACGCGCCGGGCATCATCGGCCTGCTCGGCACGGTTTGCGGCCAGAACGGGGTCAACATCGCCAACTTCCAGCTTGGCCGCGACCGTCCGGGCGGCGATGCGATCGCGCTTCTCTATCTCGACGCGCCGTTCCCCGATGACGTGCTCGCCCAGGTGCGTGCGCACAAGGCGATCGACGGAGCCAAGCGGCTGCAGTTCGATGTCGGGGTGGCGTGAAGCGGTAGAACGTCCTTGACCTAGCCATGGAAAGCTTGCTTTCAGATCGGGCAGAACGTCTGGGATGGAGCAAGCAATGAGCGTTGGTGATATCCGGCTGCCGGCCGAGGGTGTATTTCTTGGCCGGGCTTTTGCCGAGGGCTGGGCGCATCCGGCTATCGTCACCGTGCGCGACGGCACGGTCTTCGACATCACGTCGAAGGCCGCGCCGACCGCGCGCGATGTCTGCGAGCAGGCCGACCCGGCCGGCCATGTGAGGGCGGCCGAGGGCAAGGCGGTCGGTGCGCTCTCCGACATCGCCGCGAACAGCTTCTCCGCCAAGCGCGATCCGAAGAAGCCTTACCTCCTCTCGCCGGTCGACCTGCAGGCAGTGAAGGCGGCGGGTGTCACCTTCGTCACCTCGTTGCTCGAGCGTGTCATCGAGGAACAGGCGCGCGGCTCGGCCGAAAAGGCCGACGCGATCCGGGCCGACATCGCCTCGCTGATCGGCCACGATCTCTCGAAGTTGAAGCCGGGATCCGAGGAAGCCGCCGGCGTCAAGGCGAAGCTGATCGAGCGGGGTGTCTGGTCGCAATATCTGGAAGTGGGCATTGGCCCTGACGCCGAGATATTCACGAAATGCCAGCCTATGGCCTCGGTCGGCTTCGGCGCCGATGTCGGCCTGCATCCCATCTCGACCTGGAACAATCCCGAGCCGGAAGTGGCGGTGATCGCGTCGAGCGCGGGGCGCATCGTCGGCGCCACGCTCGGCAACGACGTAAACCTGCGCGACGTCGAGGGCCGTTCCGCGCTGCTGCTCGGCAAGGCGAAGGACAACAACGCGTCCGGCTCGCTCGGGCCTTTCATCCGCCTCTTCGATGATGACTTCACGCTCGACGATGTGAAATCCGCCGTGGTCCAGCTGAAGGTCGAGGGCGAGGATGGTTTCGTGCTAGACGGGGCGAGTTCGATGGCTGAGATCAGCCGCTCGCCTGAAGAGCTGGTCGCGGCGGCGATCGGCAAGCATCACCAGTATCCCGACGGTTTCGCCCTCTATCTAGGCACGATGTTTGCGCCGGTGAAGGACCGCGGCGAGGTCGGCAAGGGCTTTACGCACTCTGTCGGCGATATCGTCACCATTTCCACAGAGAAGCTCGGCGCGCTGGTAAATCGCGTGCAGCTGTCGCCGGACTGTGCGCCATGGACCTACGGCGCCAGCCATCTGTTCCGGGGCCTGGCCAAGGCTGGTTTGATCTGAGGTGTCAGGCGGTCGCTACCCTGCGACCGCCTGCCTCCGACAGGGCTATGCCGCCCAGGACCAGCGCGAGCGCGATGGCATGGTGGAGGTGGAACGCCTCACGAAGCAGGATCACAGAGAGCAACGTGCCGAAGACCGGCATGAGGTTGATGAACAGACCGGCGCGGTTGCTGCCGATCAACTCGACGCCGCGCATGAAGAATATCTGGGACAGCAGCGACGCGAAAATAGTGGTGTAGAGGATGACTCCCCAACCCAGGGCGTCGGGCAGGATCACCGCTCCGGCATATGCCTCGACCGCCGCAAGGGGAATCGACGCGAGAAATGCGCCGGCCGTCAGGGCGATCATCAGGCTTTGCCAGTGCACCTGCGGCTTCACCCGTAGCAAAACCGCGTAACCCGAATAGACGAGGACGGCGACGAGAACCAACAGGTCGCCGAAATTCAGGTCGAGAGACAGCAGCCGCGACAGGTCGCCTTGGCTGACCGTCAGGGCAACGCCAAGCAGCGAAATGAGGAACCCCAGCATTTGCGCCGAGCTTGGCCGGAGCCTGAAGATCAGGAAATTGGCGAGGAAGATCACCATCGGAATGCCGGCGTTTTCGATGCTGGCGTTCACGGCGGATGTGTAGAGCAGGGCAGAATAGAGCGCGGCATTGTACACGGCGAAGCCGACCGCTCCCAGCAGCAGCAGATAGACCGCTCGCTCCCGCACCTTCGGCCAGTCGGCTTTCAGCCTCGGCCAGCCAATGATGCAGATGATGAAGAACGCGAAGCCCCAGCGTGCGGTATTCAACAGCATCGGCGAGACATGGCCGACCGCCAGCTTGCCGGCGACGGCGTTCCCTCCCCAGAAAAGAGTGGTCAGAAGCAGAATCGTATAGGCGTTCTTGTGCATGTCGAGTCCGGGTTGGGACGAGAGACCGGGACCTAGTGTGCCGAATGAAGCAAAGTAAAGCGGCGAAAGCCGCGACTTGTTGTGCCTGCGGGGTTTTGACCGGCAAAGAAATGTCGCGCGACGCTTGGCTTGCCGTTATAGAGGCCTGTCGCCGGCAGATGGCGGCGCATTTCCGCGGTGATCGAAGGGAAATAAAATGGCCAACGTGGTGGTCGTCGGCTCGCAGTGGGGCGACGAAGGCAAGGGCAAGATTGTCGACTGGCTGTCAGAGCGTGCAGACGTGGTGGTGCGTTTCCAGGGTGGCCATAATGCCGGCCATACGCTGGTCATCGACGGCAAGGTCTACAAGCTCTCTCTGCTGCCGTCCGGCGTGGTGCGCGAGGGCAAGCTGTCGGTCATCGGCAACGGCGTTGTCTTCGACCCGCATGCCTTCGTCACCGAGCTCGAAAAACTCCGCGGCCAGGGCGTCGACGTGACACCGGATCGCCTGAAAATAGCCGAAAACACGGCGCTTATCCTGTCCCTGCATGGGGAGTTGGACCGGATGCGCGAGGCGAAGGCCGCCAAGGGCACCAAGATCGGAACGACCGGACGCGGCATTGGACCTGCCTACGAAGACAGGGTCGGGCGCCGCGCGATCCGCGTCATGGATCTTGCCGACCCGGATACGCTGCCGGCCAAGATCGACCGCCTGCTCGCCCATCACAACCCGCTCAGGCGTGGCCTCGGCGAAGCGGAACTCGACCCCGAGACGGTGCTCGAGGAACTGAAATCCGTCGCCGACAAGGTGCTGCCCTACATGGATCGCGTCTGGAAGGTGCTCGACGACTACCGTCGCGCCGGCAAGCGCATCCTGTTCGAGGGCGCCCAGGGCACGCTTCTCGACATCGACCACGGCACCTACCCATTCGTTACCTCGTCGAACACGGTGGCGGGACAGGCTGCCGCAGGTTCGGGCCTCGGGCCGAACGCCATCGGCTATGTGCTGGGCATCACCAAGGCCTATACCACGCGCGTCGGAGAAGGGCCGTTCCCGACCGAACAGCAGAACGAGATCGGCGAGTTCCTCGGCACCCGCGGGCACGAATTCGGCGTCGTTACCGGCCGCAAGCGCCGCTGCGGCTGGTTCGACGCCGTGCTGGTGCGCCAGGCGGTCGCGGTGAACGGCATCAAGGGTATCGCGCTAACCAAGCTGGACGTGCTCGACGGGCTGGACGAGATCAAGGTCTGCGTCGGCTACCTGCTCGACGGCGAGACCATCGACTATCTGCCAGCCAGCCAGGCTGCGCAGGCCCGGGTCGAGCCGATTTACGAGACGCTGGAAGGCTGGAAGGGCACTACGGCGGGTGCACGCAGCTGGAACGATTTGCCGGCGCAGGCGGTGAAGTACGTCCGATACATCGAGGAGCTGATCGGCGCGCCGGTCGCACTCCTCTCCACCAGCCCGGAGCGGGACGACACGATACTTGTGACCGATCCGTTTCAAGATTAGTTAATGGGCTTCCCGGCATAATGCGTTCAAGGACTTAACGCTTGCCGGCAACCGGCTTATAGGTCGATATAGATGGCAGATTTCGTAGCGGTCCTGAAGAAGACGCTTGACGGTATGGGAGAGACTACCCCGGCCGTGCGCGGGCGCGTCTATGCGAAGGCGCGCGCCACCGTGGCCGCCAAGCTCGCTGCGATCAACCCGCCGCCGCCGCCGAGCGTCGCCGATCGCCAGCTCCGCGCGCTGGAAGATGCCATCTCGTCGGTCGAGAAGGGGTATGCCGCGAATTCGGATCCGCTCGCCGAACTCGAGGACGTCTTCGCTTCGCTGAAGAACCCGCAGCCCAAGGTCTTGGAGCAGCCTGCGGTGAAGACAGGCGCATGGCCGAAGGCCACGCCTGCTCCCGCCGCCGCCAGGCCCGCCGCCCCGCGGCCAGCCGAGCCGGCGTCCAGGCAAGCGGCAGCGCCTGCTGCCCCTCCCGCGCGCCAGCCGGACCCAGCGTTCCAGGCCCCGGAGCATGTCGACGTCGGTGTCGATGATGCGCCCGGGGAACTGGCCCGCCACCGTCCAGACGCCGTGCGCAAGCGTAACTTCGGACCGCTGCTGGTGGCGGCCGTCATGCTCGCGGTCATCGCTGGCGCTGGCTACGGCATCTGGCTGAACCGCGACGCCTTTGGCGACATCGTCGGCCTTGGCGGCGGTTCCGAGCAGGTCGTGACGACGCCGCTGGTGAGGGACCCGGCAGCGGGCGCGCCGGCCGGCGAAACGCCGGCTGCAACCAGTGAAACGCCGAAGTTCACGCAACGCCTGACCCCCGAGGGCAACGAGATCGATCCTGGACCCGCCAATGGCAGCGCCACGGTTGGAGAAGGAACGTCCGTTGCCACCCTGACCCAGCCTCCGGGAGCGACGCCGCCGATCGCGGAGCAGCCAGGCGAGGTCAGCGGGCCTGACGCGATCCCAGGCGCCGCCGACCAGGCTGGCGTTCAGCCATCCGCCGGCACTGCGACCGATCCTGCGGTTGCCGTCGCACAGAAGGCGATCTTTTACGAAGAGCGCACCAGCGCGTCGGAAGGTTCCGCGGAACCCGGCTCGATTGTCTGGACGCTGGTGCAGGAATCGCCCGGCAACAATCTGCCGCCCGAACCCGCCATCCGCGCCGAAGCAACTATTCCCGGCAAGGGCGTACAGTTGCGCATGACGATAAAGCGCAACGCCGACCAGTCGCTGCCCGCGAGCCACATCATTGAGATGATTTTCCTGACGCCCGACGGATTCCCGGGCGGCGGTATCGACAACATCCTGCGTGTCGCCCTCAAGGGCTCCGAGCAGGAGGCCGGAAACCCGCTGATCGGAATTCCCGCCAAGATCGCCGACGGCTTCTTCCTGGTGGCGCTGAACGACAGCAAGGCTGAGACAGCTGCAAACCTGACGCTGCTGCGCCGCCAGTCCTGGATCGACATTCCGGTTGTCTATAAATCCGGACGGCGCGCGCTCTTTACCATGGAAAAGGGCATCCCTGGCGACAAGGTGTTCGACGAGGCGCTGAAAGCATGGGCGGCGGCGGATCCGGCGTCTACGACCGCGCCTGGCGCCGCGGCGCCCGCCGCGCCGGGCTGATCCATCCGTCACGACGGGGCATGGTCATTCCCGATGGCCAGCCCCCCGAGGCGGCCCGTCCTTTGGTCCTGCCAGCTCTAACCTTCCAGCTCTTCCCTGAGCATTTCGAGTTCCAGCCACTCCTCTTCCATCGCGGCCAGCGTCTGCCGCTCCTTGTCGAGCGCGGCGATGGTCCTGGCGAAGGAGGCCGGGTTCTTCTCGTAGAAGGCCGGGTCGGCGAGCTGGTTCTCCAGCGTCGAGATGGATGCTGACACCGCTGCCATCTTGCCGGGCAGCGATTCCAGTGCGAATTTCTGCTTGTAGGAAAGCTTTTTCGCTGCGGCCTTTGGCTGGGCAGGCTCTATGGGCCTGGCCTGAGCTGCCGATACAGGCTTCGCCGACTTGCGGTCTTCAAGCCTGCTGCCGCCGCGCTGAGCCAGCATGTCGGAATAGCCGCCGGCATATTCGATCCACCGGCCCCCGCCGTCCGGCGCAACCACGCTCGACACCGTTCGGTCGAGGAAATCGCGGTCGTGGCTGACAAGGATCACCGTCCCGGCAAAGCCCGCGACCAGTTCCTGCAGCAACTCCAGCGTCTCCATGTCGAGGTCGTTGGTCGGTTCGTCCAGCACAAGAAGGTTGGCTGGCCGCGACAGAACGCGGGCGAGGATCAGCCGGGCCCTTTCCCCGCCCGAAAGTTCGCGCACCGGCGTGCGGGCCGCTTCCGCCTTGAACAGGAAGTCCTTCATGTAGGAGACAACGTGGCGCTCCTCGCCGTTGACGACGACGGTCTCGCCGCGCCCGTCGGTCAGGAAATGCGCCAGCGTCTCGTTCGGGTCGACCGACGCGCGTTTCTGGTCGAGCGTTGCGATCTCCAGGTTGACGCCCAGCCGCACCGTGCCGGAGTCCGGCGCAAGCTCGCCGGTCAGCATCTTGAGCAGGGTTGTCTTGCCGGCGCCGTTCGGGCCGACCAGGCCGATCCGGTCGCCGCGCTGGATACGGGTCGAGAAATCCCGGACCACCGTGAGGTCGCCAAAACTCTTGGAGATGGACTTCGCCTCGATCACCAGCTTGCCGGATTCGGCCGCGTCGCTGGCCGTCATCGTGGCTACTCCTTCGGCGCCGCGATGACCACGGAACCGTGTGCGCATCGACTGCAATTCGCCGAGCCGCCGCATGTTGCGCTTGCGCCGGGCGGTCACGCCGTAGCGCAGCCAATGTTCCTCGCGGACGATCTGGCGGCCGAGCTTGTGCTGCTCGCGCTCCTCCTCTTCAAGGATGGTGTCCCGCCATTCCTCGAAATATTGGAAACCCTTGTCCAGCCGCCGTGTCTGGCCACGGTCGAGCCAGACCGTCTCCCGGCTCACCCGTTCGAGGAAGCGACGGTCGTGCGAGATGACGACCAGCGCGGAGGACGAGCGGCCTAGCTCGTCTTCGAGCCACTCGATGACGGAGAGGTCGAGATGGTTGGTAGGCTCGTCGAGCAGCAGTATATCGGGCTCCGGAGCCATGACACGCGCAAGAGCGGCACGTCGCGCCTCGCCGCCGGATAGCTCGTCGGGTTTCTCGTCGCCGGTCAGGCCGAGATGGTCGAGAAGATAGGTCGCGCGGTACGGGTCGTCGGCAGGCCCGAGCCCTGCCTCGACATAGGCGCGCACGGTCGAAAAGCCGTCCATGTCCGGCATCTGCGGCAGGTAGCGCACCGTGGCGGACGGATGGCGGAAGACCTTGCCGTCCTGCGGCTCGATCAGGCCGGCCGCGATCTTCAGCAGCGTGGACTTGCCCGATCCATTTCGGCCAACGAGTGCGATGCGGTCGCCGGCCGAAACCGAAAGTTCGGCGCCTTCGAGCAGCGGCGTGCCGCCAAAGGTCAGCACGATGCCGTCCAACGTCAGGAGTGGAGGGGCCATCGGTGGTCTAGAGGTTCTCGGCCGGGTAAGGGTGGGCAAGCAGAACGGCGCGGCCGACTGCGAGCGAGATGCGCAGGTCGCCGCGCACCTCGTTGGAAAGCGTCAGCGAAGAACCGAACGGCACCTCGACGCTGTCGAGCGCCCACTTCGCGCCCATTACCGATACGCCCGACAGGTGGGAGAAGCCGAGGATGGAAAACAGCGTACCGTCCTCGAAGTCGAAATCCCGCGAGCCGGGCAGCAGGGGATGGGCTTCCTGGTTGCCGCTGGTGACGATCACCGGCAGCCCTTCCTTGGCGCGCCTGATGGCCAGCGAAACGTGCAGGAAGGCATGGTCCGCGCGTCCACCGAAGGCGCCTACGAGCACCAGCGATGTCGCTCCGCGGGCCAGCGCCTCGGCGACGGCCAGTTCGCCGTCGGTATTGTCCTTTTCGTGCGGATAGCGGTCCTGTGGAACATCAGCGAATTCGTCGACAATATCGTCCGTGACCGAATCGAAGTCGCCGACCCACAACTCCGGCGTGAGGCCGAGCGTCTTGGCGTGATTCATACCGGCGTCTGCAGCGATCACGCGCGCGCCCGCGGCCTGCGCATCAAGCCGTGGCGTGCGCACCAGCTTGCCGCCAAGGAGAATGATGAATCTGCTCATGGGGTGGCCCTTACCACGCGGCATATCAAAAGTGGAAGGCGCAAAGGCATCGCGGATGAAACAAAAGCTTGCGTGCACAAGGCTTGGGCACTATTTGTCGCGACGCTCTAACGGGGTGCCGGTATCGACCGGCTGAGAGGCAGACGCCAACCCGCTGAACCTGATCCGGTTTGTACCGGCGGAGGGATTAGACGCTTCGGACAGTTCCGGCGCCTTTCTTCCCTTCAACTCAAACGAAGGAGGCGCCGATGCGCATAAAGCTTCTACCTATGATCGCTCTTTCCCTTGGCCTGGTTGCGGTTCCCGCGGCCGCGCAGGAAAAACTGACCGTCTATACTTACGACAGCTTCACTGCGGAATGGGGGCCAGGGCCACAGGTCGAGAAGGCTTTCGAGGCCGAATGCGGCTGCGATCTCCAATTCGTCGCGGTCGCCGACGGCGTGGCTTTGCTCAACCGGCTGAAGCTGGAAGGCGCCTCGACCAAGGCTGACATCGTGCTCGGCCTCGACACCAACCTGACGGCCGAAGCCAAGGCGACCGGGCTGTTCGTGCCGCCCGGTGTCGATACGGGTTCGGTCAAGGTCCCGGGCGGCTGGAGCGACGACACGTTCGTCCCCTACGACTACGCGCATTTCGCCGTTATCTATGATTCCGAGAAACTCAAGAACCCGCCGAAGAGCCTGCACGAATTGGTCGACGGCGATCCGGACGAGAAGATCGTCCTGCAGGACCCCCGCACGTCAACGCCAGGCCTCGGCCTGGTTCTATGGGTAAAGGCCGTCTACGGAGACAAGGCGCCCGAAGCCTGGGCGAAGCTGAAAAAGCGCGTGTTGACGGTGACGCCCGGTTGGAGCGAAGCCTACGGCCTCTTCACCAAGGGCGAGGCGCCGATGGTGCTCTCCTACACGACCTCGCCCGCCTATCACATGGTCGCGGAGAATACGGAACGGTATAAGGCGGCGGCATTCGAGGAAGGGCACTACCTCCAGATCGAGGTGGCCGGCGTCACCACCACCGGTGCAAAGAACCCGCTGTCGGCAAAATTCATGGCCTTCATGACGGGGCCGGCTTTCCAGGACGTCATCCCCGAGACCAACTGGATGTTCCCGGCTGGCAAGACCGACAAACCGCTCAACCCGGCTTTCGGCAAACTGATCGTGCCATCGAAGACGCTGGTCTTGTCGGCCGACGAGGTCGCAGCCAACCGCAAGAACTGGGTTGACGAATGGCTGGCCGCGATGAGCCGGTGAGGGGCACCAGCCGACATCCCACCTCCGCAAGGGGGTGGGATGGGCGCATTCTCGCAGGCATTCTTGCCCTTGCCGCTATAGCCATCCTCGTCGGCGGTGCCTTTGCCGGCTTGGTCATCGAAGGCATTCGCGATCTTTCGGGCGCGATCGCCGCCTTCGACGCGTATCTCGGTCGGATCGTTCGCTTCACGTTGTGGCAAGCGGCGTTGTCGACGGCGCTGTCCATCGTGCCCGCCATCTTCGTCGCCCGCGCGCTCTCGCGGCATCCGGAGTTCCCCGGTAGGGCGATCATCTTGCGTCTGTTCGCCCTGCCGCTGGCGCTTCCGGCCATCGTCGCCGCGCTGGGCATCCTCGCCCTGCTCGGCCGCGCCGGTTATCTCGCCTCGCCGCTGTCTGCGGTATCGGGCGGAACCTGGCCCGGCATCTACGGCCTGTCGGGCATTCTGGTGGCGCATGTCTTCTTCAACCTGCCGCTGGCCACCAGGTTCTTTCTTGAAGCGCTCGACACCTTGCCGGCCGACCAGTGGCGGCTAGCAAGTCAACTCGGCATGGGGCCGGCTGCTTCCTTCCGTCTCGTCGAATGGCCGACCCTGCGCGCCGCCCTCCCGGCCATTGCAGGCCTGGTCTTCATGCTTTGCATCACGTCCTTCACGATCGTGCTGACGCTGGGTGGGGGGCCGGCCGCCACCACGCTGGAGGTTGCGATCTACCAAGCGCTGCGCTTCGACTTCGATCCCGCGCGGGCTGTCACGTTCACCCTGCTGCAGATCGTCCTCACAGCACTCGTGATGTTCACATTGACCCGGCTCGGCGCCAACGCTGCGATCGACTCCAGCCTGCCGGTGGCGCAGCGCAAATTCGTCGCGATCGGCACCGGGGAGGCGGTCCTCAACGCCGCGCTCATCGCGCTTGCGCTGATCTTCGTCGCCGGGCCGATCGTCGCCACGGCGGCTGCCGGCCTGGAGGCCGATCTCTCGCGCCTGGCCGCCGACCCTGCCGTGCATCAGGCTACACTGACCAGCATCGTGCTTGCGGTGCTTTCAGCGCTCCTGTCGGTCGCGATCGCGCTGTCGCTGGCCGCCGCGCGCCAGGCGCTCGCAAAGCGGCGCGCCAAGCGGGCCGGCTTCGTCGAAACCCTTGCCGGCACGGGCGCCGGTTTCGTGCTGGTCGTGCCACCGATCGTGATCGGGGCAGGCTGGTTTGTGCTGCTGAGGCATTCCGACTTCCTTTTCGCGGCAGCGCCAATCATGGTGGCGACCGTGAACGCCGTCATGGCCATGCCCTTTGCGATCCGCGCCATCCGGCCGGCCTATGACACAGCCGCCGAGCGCAACGACCGCCTCTGCGCGCAACTCGGCCTCGCCGGCTGGAATCGCGCGGCACTGATCGACTGGCCTGTTCTGCGCCGCCCGATCGCCACCGGATTCGCCTTCGCCATGGCGCTGTCGCTCGGCGATCTCGGTGTGATCGCGCTGTTCGGCAGCGATTCCGTGCAGACCTTGCCCTATCTGCTCCTGGCGCGCCTTGGCTCCTATCGCACCGACGATGCGGCCGGGCTGGCCTTGCTGCTCGGCCTGCTGTGCCTGGCGCTGATGTTTGTCGCCGATCGTTTCGGGAAGGAGAAGCCGGCTTGAACGACAAGCTTCAACATGGAGGCGCGCCCGTTCGCCTGGACGATGTGCGCTTTAGCTACGGCGAGGCGCCGATGCGCTTCGATGTAGCCTTCCGGCCGGCGGCGATCACCGCCCTCATGGGGTCGAGCGGATCGGGCAAGTCTACGTTGCTCAATCTGGTCGCCGGTTTCGAGACGCCTGCCTCCGGCCGCGTGCTGATCGGCGGCGAGGACGTCACGGCTTTGCCGCCCGCCGCGCGACCCGTCTCGATGATATTCCAGGAGAACAACCTCTTTGCGCATCTCGATGTCGAGAAGAATGTCGGGCTGGGGCGCTCCCCGTCCCTGCGTCTGACGGTGGAAGACAGGGCCGCCGTCGCCGACGCGCTGAAGCGGACCGGACTAGCCGGCAAGCAGCATCGCCTGCCGCGCGAACTCTCCGGCGGCGAGCGCCAGAGGGTGGCGATTGCCCGCATCCTGGTCCGCAACCGTCCCGTGCTTCTGCTCGATGAGCCGTTCGGTTCGCTCGGCCCGGCGCTGCGCGAGGATATGCTGGACCTGCTGACCGAAGTGCAGGCCGAGCGGAAGATGACCGTGCTTTTCGTCACCCATCAACCGGAGGATGCTCGGCGCGTCGCCGCCGACATGGTGTTTCTCGAGAACGGCGCCGTCGCGGCCGCCGGTCCGGCCGAAACATTCTTCAGCGAGGCTGGTCCGGAGGCATTCAAGCACTATATCGGAGGCCAGATCACGGAACTTGCCCGGAAGCGGACATAATTTGCGGTCACACCGCCACTCAGGGGCCATTTTGTGTTATTGGCAACCATAGAGAGCAGTTTGGGGTCACGCCGAACCTCCCAAGGCGGCGCGCCGTCAACCGAGAGGAAATTGTGCTGCCGTTCCGCAATATCAGCCGAGGAGGGACCGATTCCTTGCCGTCCCGCCCGCTGAGCCGAGCCGCGCGTCTTGCCGCTGCGGTGGGGCTCACGGCGCTGCTCGCCGGCTGCCAGGCGCTTTCCAGCCTGTCGACTGGCGGCCAGATCAAGGAATCGGCGTTCCGTCCGTCAGAGACCCCCGTAACCGTCGATACCGTGTCTCGCAACGATCGGCTGGCCGAACTGGCAAGGGCGCAGCATCCTCGCATCCTGGCGACGTACGGTGGCGAATATTCCGACCCCAAGCTGGAACGCATGGTCGCGAAGGTGGTCGGCAACCTCACCACCGTTTCCGGCAATCCCGGTCAAGCCTACCGCATCACCATCCTGAACTCGCCGAACGTCAACGCCTTCGCCTTGCCGGGTGGCTATCTCTATGTGACGCGTGGCCTTCTGGCGCTCGCCAACGATTCTGCGGAGCTCGCGGCCGTCGTCGCCCACGAGATGGGCCACGTCACCGCCAATCACGGGTTGCAACGCCAGCAGAAGGAAGCCGAGGAGGTGCTTGCCACCAAGGTGGTCACCGACGTGCTCGGCCAGAACCCGAGCGCCAACATGGCGCTGATCCGCGGCAAGTTGAGGCTGGCGCAGTTCTCGCGCAACCAGGAACTGGAAGCCGACGCCATCGGCATCAGGACCAGCGGCCAAGCCGGCTTCGACCCCTATGCGGCCGGGCGCTTCCTGCAATCCATGTCGGCGTATACGGACTTCCGCTCGGTCAGCGGCGCCACCGATGCCAGCCTCGATTTCCTGGCCAGCCACCCCAATGCCCCGCAGCGCATCGAGCTTGCGCAGCGCCATGCGCGGCAGTTCGGCCCGCCGGCGCCGGGTGCGCGCGATCGCGATTCCTTCCTCGCGGGGATCGACGGCCTGCTTTACGGCGATACGCCGGAGGAAGGCTATGTGCGCGGCAATACCTTCCTGCACCCGCGGCTCGGAATTTCCTTCTCGGTGCCGCCGGGATTCGTCATCGACAACAGCGCCTCGGCCGTCACCGCTACCGGGCCCGGCGAGCTTGCGGTGCGCTTCGACGGCGTTGCGCTCAACGCGCGTACCCAACTCGCCGACTATATCCGTTCGGGCTGGGTCGCGGGCCTTGATCCCAACAGCATCCGCGCGCTGACGATCAATGGCAACGAGGCCGCCAGCGCGCGTGCGGCCGCCGACGGCTGGAAGTTCGACATCACGGTGATCCGGGCGGGCGGTCAGGTCTACCGGTTGCTGACGGCCGCCCCGACTGCGAGCGACCAACTCGACGCCACGGCCCAGACGGTCGGCGGCAGCTTCAGGCTGCTGTCCGCCCGCGAGAAGGCTAACCTGAAGCCGCTGAGGATACGGGTGGTTACGGTGAAACCCGGCCAGACGGTCGGCTCGATCTCCGCCTCCATGGTCGGCGTCGACCGCAAACTCGAGCTTTTCCGGGTCCTGAACGCACTCGCCCCCGGCGCCACCGTTTCGGCGGGCGACAAGGTCAAGATCATTACCGATAGCTGACCGCGGCCAGGAGTAATTCCAGGAAAAGTGGAAACGGGATGTCCGTCCGGAATGGCGGCACGAATCGTCAGGCGGCGATAAAGCCCGAGCCCTGCTTGATCAGCGCGGATTTCAGCTTTTCGAGCGCTCGGTTCTCGATCTGCCTGACGCGCTCCTTGGAGATGCCAAGCGTTTCGCCGAGCGCCTCCAGCGTGGCGCCATCTTCCGACAGACGACGCTCCCCGATGATCTTCATCTCGCGCTCATTGAGAACGCCGAGCGCGTTCTTGAGCCAGCCGGCGCGGCGCTCGACGTCGATCGTCTCCTCTACGATCTCGTCCGGCAGCGGGCTGTCGGAAACCAGGAAATCAGACCGTTCGGCGGAAGAGCCGTTTTCATCCTGCAAGGGTGCGTTAAGCGAAGTGTCCGACGCCGAAAGCCTGGAATCCATCAACGCGACGTCTGCCTCCGAAACACCGAGCGCGATCGAGATCTGCCGGCGAATGGCGACGTTCGACAGCGTTTCCGGGCCTTGCGCCAGCCGCGCCCTCAGCCTGCGCAGGTTGAAGAACAGCGCCTTCTGGGCGGAACTTGTGCCGCCGCGCACGATCGACCAGTTGCGAAGGATGTAGTCCTGGATCGAAGCGCGGATCCACCATGTCGCGTAGGTCGAGAAGCGCACGTCCCGCTCGGGCTCGAAGCGGGCGGCGGCCTCGAGCAGGCCGACATGACCTTCCTGGATGAGATCCCCCATCGACAGGCCGAAATGGCGGAACTTCGACGCCATCGAGATAACTAGGCGCATGTGCGACGTCGTGATGCGATGGAGCGCCTGCTGGTCGTGCTGCTCCCTCCAGCGGACGGCCAGGTCGTGTTCTTCCTCGCGTTCGAGATAGGGCGCGCGCATCGCAGCCTTGACGAGGGTCCGGTCGAGGGTTTCGTGGGCCACGCAGCGCTCCTGTTGCTGACGCACCATCGGCGAAGCCGATGCCGCGCC
>DATDJN010000274.1:0-3355 GCA_036520515.1 Rhizobiaceae bacterium | reverse complement strand
GTAACCGTCGTTCGGGCGCAGTTCGACCGCGCGGCGGATCAGGTCGAGACCTTCCTCGAGGTTCATGCCCATGTCGACCCAGGAATAGCCGAGATAGTTCAGCACCTGCGGCTGGTCGGGGTAGAGTTCCAGCGCCTTGCGGAAATTGGGCTCGGCCTTCGGCCATTCTTTCAGCCGCTCGTAGGCGATGCCGCGCTGGTAGAAGATGTTCCAGTTCGACTGGTCGGGCGCCTTCAGCCGCTCGACCGCCTTGTCATAGACCCCGGCAGCCGACTTGAAGTCTTCCTTCGACGAATAGACGCCGCCCACCGCGAGATAGGCGCGCATGTCGTCCGGCTGCACGTCCAGCAGCTTGCGCAGGTGCACGATCGCTTCGTCGTAGCGCTTGAGATCGGCCAGGTTCAGTCCCAGCTGAAGCTCCGCGGCCCGCTTGAGTGGGGACGTCGCGGGGATGCGTTCGTAGAGCGCGATCGCCTCCTCGGGAGCCTCGCGCTGCTCGGCCACGGAGGCAAGCTGCAGCAGGACGGCGTCGCTGTCCGGATTGAGCGCGAGCGCCAGCTGCAGGTAGAGCCGAACGAAAGGCTCGCCGCCACCGCGATTCAGCGCGCCACCGATGTTCAGGAGCACCTCGCTGGCACCTTCGGCCGGGCCGGAGACGAGACGGCTAACCTTGGCGCCGTCCTCGATCTTCTTGCGCAGCGCCGCCAGTGGAAGGCGACCGGGCGCGACTTCCTCGGCCTGGCCGATCACCGACAACGCCTCGTCGCGCCGGTCACGCCGGGCCAGGAAGCTGGCATAGGCTTCGGCGGCGCGCAGCCAGGTCTCCGGCGCCGAGCTGGCGGCGGCGGTATCTTCCATGGTCGACCGGAAGGCCGCCTCGGCGACATCCGGCATGCCGGCCGCGTCGGCAAGCAGCGCGCGATGGTAGGAGAGGAAAAGATTGTACCATTCCGGGCCTTCGAGGGAGTCGAGGTCGTAGACCGCCTCCTTGCCCTTCTTCTGGCCGACCTTGGTCCACGAATCCATCAGGCGCGTAATCAGCCGGTCCAGATCGGACTCGAGGGCCAGCTTCAGCAGGTTGGAGGCGTCGTTGTAGCGCTTGTGGGTGATCGCATCGACCGCAAGTGCCACGCGCGAGAAGCGCTCGACATCCGCCACCTTCTTGAGCTTCTCGGCGTAAGGCAGTGCCTCGTCGAGCCGGCCGGCGGTGATCAGCGACAGCATCAGGCTCTGCTGCATCTGCCGGTTGTCAGGATCGAAATCCAGGGCCCGAAGATAGAACGCGATGCTGCTGTCGACATCGTCGTCCATCTCGGCGACCCGCGCAGCGAGATAGGCGCCGGCGAAAGATCCGATCACGGGCTTGGCCACATCGCGTCCGGCCAGCGCCGGCGGGCCTGCGAGAAATGCCGCGGCTAGTGCCGACACGCTTGCCAGCCAAACCAGTTTGCGCATCATGTTCCTTTCTGGCACCACCGCGCCAGCGGGATTGAATCGCCCCAACCCAAGCGCCACAGCATGGCCTTTTTGCGGTGCCGGTTCAATCTGCGAATAAGGCCGCGCCGATTCGCGGCCAAGGGTGATCAGACCACCCGACTGATGCAGAAATCGATAACGTCCAGAAGTGCTGCCTTCTGCGGGGTCGCCGGAAGCGGGGCAAGGGCATCGCGCGCGATCTCGCCAAAATGGCGTGCCCGGGCGATCGTGTCGGCGATCGCGCCGTAGCGGTTCATCAGCGAACGCGCCTTGTCGAGCGCCGCGTCGTCGGCGACGTTGTCCTCGATCGCCGCCTTCCAGAAGGCACGCTCAGCCTGGGCGCCGCGGCGGTAGCTGAGGATCACCGGCAGCGTCACCTTGCCCTCGCGGAAGTCGTCACCGACGTTCTTGCCCAACGAATGCGAGTCGCCGCCATAGTCGAGCGCGTCGTCGACCAGTTGGAAGGCGAGACCGAGATTGATGCCGTAGGAGCGCAAAGCGGCGCGGTCGGTGCGCGACGCGCCGGCGATCACCGGGCCGACCTCGGCGGCTGCCGAGAACAGCGCCGCCGTCTTGGCCTTGATGACGGAAAAATACTCGTCCTCGGTGGTATCCAGGTTCTTGGCGGCGGCGAGCTGCATCACCTCGCCCTCGGCGATGATCGAGGCCGCGGCGGAGAGAATGTCGAGCGCGTCGAGCGAACCGACCTCGACCATCATGCGGAACGCCTGTCCGAGCAGGAAATCGCCGACGAGCACGCTCGCCTGGTTGCCCCAGATCGTGCGGGCGGTCTTCTTGCCGCGCCGCATGTCGCTCTCGTCGACCACGTCGTCGTGCAGCAGCGTCGCCGTGTGCATGAACTCGACGCTGGTCGCGAGCTTGACGTGGCCGGCGCCCGAATAGCCGAACATGCGGGCGGCGGCGAGCGTGAGCATCGGCCGCAGGCGCTTGCCGCCGGAGGAAATCAGGTGATTCGCCACCTCCGGGATCATCTCGACGTCGGATCCCGCCTTCGACAGGATCAGCGCATTGACCTCGGTCATGTCCGCCGCAGTCAGATCAAGCAGCCGCCTGATCGAACCATCGCGCTTGCCTTCCCCGAGATTGAGAACGACGCCCAATACCTTGCTCCAGTCCTGCAGCCCACGCTTTGCGAGCGTTTCGTACCCCGTCGATTTAGGACTTCCCATGCCCTGCACTCAAGGGGCGAATTGGCGCGGGACGCCGTAGTCCACGACAGCCGTTTACTTGTACGCCGAACGCTGCCACCTTTCAGTGATGATCGAACTGATGCGTACCAATGACGCGGTCGTCCTCTCGTTCGCCCAGTCGTTGCTGAAGGATGCCGGTATCGGCTGCCTCGTCGCCGACCAGAACATGAGCGTGCTCGACGGTTCCATCGGCATCCTGCCGCGCAGGGTTCTCGTGGCCGAAGAGGATATCGAGGCGGCGCGTGCGCTGCTGCGCGAGGCCGGCATCGGGAACGAAATCCGCGAGACGTGACCATGCGCGCCAGCACCGCGCCGCACGCCGAACCGGCCGGATCGACCGTCGACAGCTTCTTCCGCGGCGCCTTCGTCCTCGTGCAGCCGGCATCGGGGGCACACCGCGCCGGCATGGATGCCCTGGTGCTCGCCTCGGCGTTGCCGACGGACTTCACGGGTCGCGTCGCCGATTTCGGCGCCGGCGCCGGTGCCGCCGGGCTGGCCGTCGCGGCCCGCCTGCCCGGCTCGCAGGTCTGCCTGATCGAGAAGGCACCCGAGATGGCCCGGTTCGCCGCCCTGACGCTCGCGCATGCGGGCAATGCCGCGATGGCGCCGCGGCTGTCGCTGCTCATCGCCGATGTCGGCGCCGGCGCCGGTGCCGCCGGGCTGGCCGT
>DATDJN010000273.1:0-5408 GCA_036520515.1 Rhizobiaceae bacterium | reverse complement strand
GATCTCGCGGTAGCGTTGTTCGATGCCGCCCAGATCCTTCTCGATCGCCACGATGTCGCTCGACGTGGCGTAGAAATGGCTCGGCCTGAGCCCCAGCATGCCGCCCCCGGCGATGATGTAGTCGTCCGGCCACTTCTGCGGCCCGAAGACGAAATCGAGCGTCTGCGGCGCATATCTCAACGAAGCCGGTATGGCCGTGGTCTGCGCGATCAGCCAGCGCTTGAGCCTCGACGTGATGTAGAGGTTCTTGAACTCGACCCGCACCTCGTCTTCCATATGGGTCAGCGGCGCCAGCGCCACGATGCCGGAAATCGCGTCGGGATGATTGAGCGCGACCGTCAGCGTCACCGCCCCGCCGAACGAGTGGCCGACCAGTAGCGGCTTCTCCAGCCCCAGCGCTTCTATGAATCCGGCGACGACCTCGGCCTGTTCGGGCAGCCGCGCCGTCGCGCCCGCCGCGCGGACCGAATAGCCCGAACCCGGCCTGTCGAGCGCGATCAGCCGGTAGCCCGGCAGCAAAGGGAACATCGGATGGCGGAAATGATGCAGCTGGCCCCCCAGACCATGCACGAAGACGATGGGGCGCCCCTCCCCGGCCTCGACATAGTGGATGCGGTTGCCGCCGACCTCGACGAACTTGCCGGCGACCGGCACCAGCCGCTCCGCCCTTGCCGCGATGCGCCGCGTCGCCAGCACGAAATAGCCGACGACGAAAACCACGACCAGGACGAGCGCGCCGACGATCCAGCCGATGACCGAAATCATGATGTTCCTGCGGGAGACGACTTCCTTGCAGACTACCCCGTTGAAGCCGCCGGGCAAGTCGCTGGCCGAAGTGCAAACGGGCGGCCCTGCGGCGGCGCGTACGCCACAACCGGGGCCGCCGTCGCTCGATGGAAGTCGCCCATTTTGCCTGCGGCTCGCCGCGCGGCCAACATTGCGGAGGGCAGCCCGGCGCGCTATCTCACGTCGGCTCACCCGAGGTTTCCCCTGATGTCAGACATCGTCACCGCCGCCATGATCGTCATTGGCGACGAGATTCTTTCCGGCCGCACCAAGGACAAGAACATCGGCCACCTGGCCGACGTCATGACCGCCATCGGCGTCGACCTGAAGGAGGTCCGCATCGTCCCCGACGAGGAGAGCGAGATCGTCGCCGCGGTGAACGCGCTGCGCAGCCGCTACGACTACGTCTTCACCACCGGCGGCATCGGCCCGACGCATGACGACATAACCGCCGATGCGATCGCCAAGGCTTTTGGCGTGCCTTGCGACTACGACCCCAAGGCGTTGGCGCTGCTCGCCGACAGTTATGCAAGACGCAACATCGAGTTCAACGAAGCCAGGAAGCGAATGGCGCGCATGCCGGTCGGCGCCGCCCATATCGACAATCCGGTGTCCACCGCCCCGGGCTTCCGGATCGGCAACGTGCATGTCATGGCTGGCGTGCCGTCGATCTTCCAGGCCATGCTCGACAATGTCTTGCCGACGCTGAGGACGGGCGCGAAGCTGCTCTCCGCCACCGTCCCCTGCCCCCATGGCGAAGGCATCATCGGCGGCCCGCTTGCAGAGATCCAGAAGGCCCATCCCGAAACCATCATCGGCTCCTATCCGAAATATCTCGACGGGTCGTTCCACACCGAGCTCGTCGTGCGCGCCCGCACGCGCGAGGCGCTGGACGCCGCGCTGAAAGCGGTCGAGGAGATGGTGGCAGCGCTTCCGCCTGCGAAATAAGACTTGGCGCACCTCCTTCTCGGAACGGGAATTTGGACACGGCGTTCATCCGCTGGAGGCAGTCGTGCGGGATTGGATTGCGACCCTCGCCGCTCCTTGCGCGGACTTGCGGAACCAATACATTCCACTCGCACCCGCCTTTCGTTGGGAGGAAGCCATGCCGTTCAAGACCATCCTTGCAATCATCCAGAGTACCGAGGATGCCGAGCGCGTGAGTGACTGCGCCGGCGCGCTCGCCGCCCGCCATGAAGCGTATCTGATCGGCCTGCATGCCGAGGCGCTGCCGATCCCCTACAGCTCGACCATCGGCTTTCCCGACGCCGAGTTCATCCAGGCCTCGACCGAGGTGAATGAGGAGCGCTCGAAGAAGATCGAAGCGATCTTCAGGCGGCGCACGGCCGATGCCGGCGTCGCCGCAGAGTGGCGCAGCCTGGGGAGTTTTTCCGGTGACAGCGCCCATTCCGGCATCGCCAGCGCCCGGAGCTGCGATCTGGTGGTCGCCGCCCAGGCCGGCTCGGACGGTGCCTCGCCCGACGTCGACGCGTTGCTCTACGACGCAGGACGGCCGGTACTCGTCACCCCGCACGACGCGCCATGCCTTGCCTCGTTCCGCCGTGTCATCGTCGCCTGGAACGGCAGCCGGGAGGCCTCGCGAGCCACTTTCGACGCGTTGCCGTTCATCCTCGAGGCGGAGAGCACCGAGATCCTGCTTGTCGACCCGCCGGAAAGCCCGGCGGTCTTCGAGGCGGGAGCTGACATCGCCGCCGCGCTCGAGCGCCACGGGGCGCACGTCACCGTCCATACCGAAGCGTCGGGCGGGCTGGCGATGGACGACGTCATTCGTAACCGGCTCGCCGCCACCGGCGCCGATCTGCTGGTCCTCGGCGCCTACAGCCACTCCTGGCTGCGCGAGCTGCTCTTCGGCGGCGTGACGCGCACCGTGCTGCAATCCATGCCGGTCACCGCCTTCCTGTCGCGATAGCTGCGGACAACCGGCCGTGCAGAGCGCCCGACCCTTGCCAGAGGACGGGGTTTCCCGGTAATTCCGCCTGCATTCCGCACAGGAGTGCCCTCGTATGTCGCTTCCCGAAAAGGCCTTCCCCGTCTCCTGGGACCAGTTCCACCGCGATGCGCGCGCGCTCGCCTGGCGGCTTGCCGGCGTCAACGGCCAGTGGAGGGCGATCGTCTGCATCACCCGCGGAGGCCTCGTGCCGGCGGCGATCATCTCGCGCGAACTCGGCATTCGCATGATCGAGACGGTCTGCGTCGCCTCCTACCACGACTACGCCTCGCAGGGTCAGCTTGCGGTGCTCAAGGAAATCACCCCATCGCTCCTGGAAAATGATGGCGAAGGCGTGCTGATCGTCGACGATCTCACCGACACCGGCAAGACGGCCGGAGTCGTACGCGCCATGCTGCCCAAGGCGCATTTCGCCACCGTCTACGCCAAGCCCAAGGGCCGGCCGCTCGTCGATACCTTCGTCACGGAGGTTAGCCAGGACACCTGGATCTACTTCCCCTGGGACCTGGGCTTCACCTATCAGAAGCCTATCGCCGACGACCAAGTCGGTTGAGCGGCCGGCACGCCGGCTGAGGAACAACTTCACCGGCTGCCTGTTTGGCCCTCGGCTCCGCGCGCTTGATCTTGTGCTGGTCGGAATCGCGCCGGGCAGCGCCGTTACGGCGCTTGCGCGAGGCTGGACGATTGAAATTCCTGATGGAATTTTTACTTTTATCCCTGACGATTGCCCTTAAGATATTGAGGCAGCAAACGAATCGGAGCTTGGGGCGTCACCCGGCCGGCGTTCATGAACCAACTGATGAGCAACCGTCTCGTGGAAAGGGTGCGCCGGCTGTTCGGCAAGGCGCCCCGCCGCTTGCAGGTCGCCGCCCTGCCTTGGCGCCGGAAGGGCGACGGGGTCGAGGTCATGCTCATCACCAGCCGCGACACCGGCCGCTGGGTTTTGCCCAAGGGATGGCCGGAGGCCGGCGAGAACCTCTGCGACGCCGCCGCCCGCGAGGCGGGCGAGGAAGCCGGCCTGTCCGGCTCCATCTCGCGGCGGGAGATCGGCCGCTATTTTTATTCCAAGATGCGGTCCTGCGGGGAAGAAATCCCCTGCGAGGTGCTGGTCTATCCGCTCGAGGTCGACAAGGTCGCCGACAAGTGGCAGGAGAAGCGCGAGCGCAAGCGCAAATGGGTGTCGCCCCTGGATGCCGCCCGCATGCTGAATGAGCCGGGCCTCTGTAAGGTCATCGCGGCCTTCGGCGCAAACCCGCGCAAATTCGCCGCCTGAGGGCCGCGGACTAAATCCCGTATCGTTCGGTAGCGATCATTCCCGGCTCGACGCCGGCGTCGATTGCATGCTGCGCGGCATTCTCCACAAAGGGGTTCGAACCGCAGATATAGATGCGCTTCGGCTTGCCCGGCAACCGCGCAAGGGCGCCGGCGATAATCGCGGCGTCGATCCTGCCCTTCGAGACCCCGGCCGGCGGCATCGCCTCGCGGGTCAGCGTGACGCTCATGCCGAAGCCATCGTCGCGGCTTCTCAACTTTTCCAGGTCCTCCATGAAAAGGAGGTCGTGCCGGGTGCGCGCCGAGAAAAGCAGCAGCATCGGTGCGGGCGAACCGACAAGCGCGCGCTGCCGCGCCATCGACAGGAACGGCACCACGCCCGACCCGCCGCCGACGAGGAGCATCGGCCCGCCGTCCTCCGCACGCCAGATGAAATGGCCGCCGATCGGCTCCGACAGCTCGATTTCGTCGCCCACCTCGACCACGTCGTGGAAGAAGGGCGACACCTCGCCGTTCTCCAGTCGTTCAATCGCCAGTTCGATGTGATCGGTCGTCTCCGGCGCCGAAGCGATCGAATAGCTGCGCTGTGCGCGGTAGCCATCGGGCGCCGTCAGCCTCACGCTGACATGCTGTCCGGCGATGAACGGGATGAATTCGGGCAGACGGAAGAAGAAGCTAAGGACCGTCGGCGAGCGCCTGACGATCTCGGTGACAGTAGCGTTCTGCCAGCGCATCAGGTTCTAATCATTGGTATAGCGCTGTTCCCGCCACGGATCCCCGTAGCGGTGGTAGCCGCGCAGTTCCCAGAAGCCCAGTTCGTCCTTCTCGGTGAACTGCAGCCCGTTCACCCACTTGGCCGACTTCCAGAAATAGAGGTGCGGCACCAGAAGCCGAGCCGGCCCGCCGTGGTCGGGGGTGATCGGCTTGCCCTCGTAGCGCAGCGCCACCATCGCCCTGCCCCCGACGAGGTCGGCGGTCGGCACGTTGGTGCTGTACCCGTCATAGGAGTGGGCCAGCGTGAAGCCCGTCGGCGGCTCTATGAAGGCATCGCCAAGGATGTCGTCGATCAAGACGCCCTCCCAGGCCGTGTCGAACTTCGACCAGGTCGTCACGCAATGGATGTCGCGCGTCATCTTGGACTGCGGCAACGCGTTGAACTCGGCCCAGCTCCAGCGCTTTACCGGGCGCACGCCGTCCTTGAGCGTGAAGCTCCAGTCCTCGGTCTTTATGCGCGGCGTTGGCCCGGCCGACAGCACCGGGAAGCCGCTTTCGAGGAACTGGCCGGGCGGCAGCCGCTCCGCCGTGCCGTCCGATCCGCTCCGCCGTCCCAAGAATCCGCGCGTCACCATGGTCGTGGTCCCGTTGCGTCCGTTATGAAGCG
>DATDJN010000272.1:0-10661 GCA_036520515.1 Rhizobiaceae bacterium | reverse complement strand
AGCCTAAGCCTTAACTCTGTCGTTCGCTTTCTACAGCAGCAGATTCCGGACCCCGTAACCAGAAAGGTTATCCTGGTTAGTTTGATTCTGTGGTTCGCCAAGGAAACAGGGGCCGCCGTGATCGGACTGGCAGTAGGTGATCTGTTGACTGACGAACCAGCAATCTCCGAACAGGACGCGCAACAAATCGCTGAAAAGGTTCAGCAAATTCTTGAGAAACGCGTTGGAGCAAAGCCCGTGCGGGAAGTTTTCCGGGAACTCCACAAGGATAAGAGCGTGACCGGCGTTGGCGTCAGCACCAAGAAGGGGGATCGTCCGCGTTCTATTGTTCCTCGCGAACAATTTCAGGAGCGCATGGCCGACCCGCTGGAACTTACGGAGGACCAGGGCCCGCGTCAGCGCACCGAACGGATGATCCTCACGCTTATAAGCCCGGTCCTACAGCGGAACGAGAATAAGTGGCGGTTTCTCTCCAAGGACGGGATCATCTACGCCAGCATCAAGGACCAAGCTTTTTTGGACAGCATTCTTTCGGGACAGGCAAACATCACGATGCGGAGTGGCATCATCATATTGGCCGATGTTGAGATCAAGGAAATGAAAGACGTAACCAAGAACGTCTGGGTAGTGACCGAACGAAACGTCACCAAGGTCGTCGAGATTCGTGCCGAGGGCGAGGCGGGCGATCTATTTTCGCAATAGCGTCGCGGCCAACGCCGCCGCTACTGCAACGCCTATCCCATAGGCATAAGGCGCGCCTATGTGGACCTTAAGCAATTCAAGAACGGCAAACGTCGCCACGGCGACTATAGCCAAAAATACCGCGTTGGCTTTGTTCATTTGCCTAGTCATGTAATGCGCATAGACGATTTTCCAATTTCTGTCAAGCATTGAGGAAGGAATGCAGAATTAAACTTTTCTCTCGAAATTTTATTCCTGACGTTTACTTCGTTCTCTTCTAATAAAATTTCCGCCGGCTTTTCCACTAACTGCGAATAGGTAATGCCATTTCTTTTTAATTCATCTTTTAGGAGGTTCGCAGCTGGGGCTTCATAGTCCGTCTTTTCCGCTATACGTATCGCTCACGCTTAAAAAGGTATCGAAAACGATACATAAATAGTCTGCCGTCTTGTTACTCTTTATACATAAGGCCGCAATTTTGCGCGGAGCTGGCCCTCGACCTCAAGGAACGGAGCATCCGCGTGAACCTGTTGGCCCCCGGCCCGACCCGCACGATCGGTTTCGCCGAACTCGCCGCCAAGGTCGCGGCGTTCCTCGCGTCGGACGGCTCCAGCTTCATGGCGGGCGCCGAGGTGTGCGTCGCGGCTGCGCGCAGGTCCGACCGACGAAGCCGCGGGCGTATCCGCATGTGCGGCGGACGACGAGGCGGTGCGTGGCTGACAGCCGTTTAGGGACCAGCCGCCAGCCGGCAAGGGTGCCCCTTCGGAATTCGATGTGAAATTCCCCAAGTGCCCATGCACTGGCGATATAGCATGGAGCCCGCCGTCCTTTCCACGGGGAGGCAGGCGATGACGCGTTCGTCACGCCCCTCCACCATGCTCCTCCTCCCCCGCTTCGCAGGGGAGGAGCCGGCGTTGCAGCCAAAAGGTCAAAACACCTTGTCGACAGGAAGGCCGAGCGCCATCGAGCCGGCGTAGGTCGCCTGCGGCCCCTGCTGCAGCGGGTGGTAGCGGGCGCCCTGGATGTCGCGGAAGCGGCGCTCCAGCCCGGCGGCGCGATAGAAGCCGGCGCCGCCGGCAAGCTCCATCGCGAGCTCGACCGCCTTGATGGCATGTTCGGCGACCAGCGCGCGGCCGATCATCGTCTCGTTGACGGAATCGGCCGACGGGGCGTTCTGCTCCGCGGTGGCGACCATATGGCGGTGGGCGAGCTGCGCGGCGCGCAGGCTGGTGTCCATGCGGCCGGCGAGGTTGACCATATGCGGGTTGGCCGGCCTCTTCTTCGCCAGATCGATCGCGATGTCGCGCGCGCTCTCGGCGACGCCGAGATAGGCGGCGTAGATCAGCGGGAAGGCGACGATCGAGATGATCTGGAAGAGCGGGTGCCACTCGCCCGCGGTGCGGGCAAGCGCGACGTTGGCATCCGGGATGAAAAGGCCGTCGATGGCGACGTCGTTCGAGCCGGTGCCGCGCATGCCGAGCGTACGCCAGGTGTCGATGAGGGCGACTTCCGGCGCTTTCATGGGCACGCCGAAATGCAGCACCCTGGCAGGCTCGCCTTCGAGGACGGCGCCGGTCATCAGGATGTCGCCGGCTTCGGCCCCGGAGGTGAAGATCTTGCGCGCGGTGATCCTGTAGCCGCCGTCGACCTTCTCGGCCCTTCCGGAACCGCCGATCCAGTCCGATCCGCCGCTGGAGAGCAGCACGATCTTCTCCGCGGCGACGCGCTTCAGGAGCGGCTCGACCGCGGCGACCTTCTGATGACGCCAGCGCCAGGCGGGAATGGCGACCTGGTGGGTGTGCATGGAAAAGGCAAGACCGGTCGAGCCGCAGCTTGCCGCGATGACGCGGATCATGTCCGAGAGTTCGGCGATCTCGGCGCCGCGTCCACCGAGCTCGACGGGAACGGCGGCCTCGACGAGGCCGGCGGCCTTCAGGGCGTCGTAGTTGTCGGCGACGAAACGATCGTCTTCGTCAGCCTTCGCCGCATTGGCTGCGAAGCCCGACGCAAGGCGGCCGGCGATTTCCACAACGGTCTCGTTCTGGGCTTCGGGTTTCTTCATGGCGTTGCTCATGGTCATCTTCGTATCCCTCGTGTTCCATTGGAGGACGGCAAAATCATGCCAAGTCGAGGACGGGTCCAGTTCCGGAACTGTACCGGCAGGCCCATGGCCGGCCATTGGATGGCATGGCTGCTCGACCAATCGGAACGAGGGGCCTGTTCCGACGACAAAAAGTGGAAACGGTCCGGTTTTAGAGTATCATAAGCTGAAACGGATTGGTGATCGATGGCTGAACGCGGTGGCTATGGGCAGTTCTGTCCGGTTTCGATGGCGGCGGAAGTATTCTGCTCGCGCTGGACTCCGCTCGTCTTGCGCGAGTTGATGGCTGGAACGACGCGGTTCAACGACCTTCGGCGCGGCGTCCCGCGCATGTCTCCGGCGTTGCTGTCCAAGCGTTTGAAAGAACTTGAGAAAAGCGGCATCGTCTCGGTGTCGCGCGGCAAGGGCGGCGCAGTCGAGTACACGCTGACACCGGCGGGCACCGACCTTCGCGAGGTCGTCATGGGCCTCGGCATCTGGGGCCAGCGCTGGGTCGAATCCCAGCTGTCGCTGCGCAATCTCGACCCTACGCTGCTGATGTGGGACATGCGCCGGCACCTGATCCTGGAGCCGCTGCCGCCGCGAAAGTGCACGATACAGTTTCAATACCCGGAACTGCCCGGCGCGAAGCAGAATTTCTGGCTGGTCGTCGACGAGCGGGTCGTCGACCTCTGCTATTTCGATCCGGGTTTCGAGGTCGATCTTCTCGTGCGCTCGCCACTGAAGGCGATGACGGCGGTGTGGATGGGACTGGCGAAGCTGCGAAGCGAGATCGATGCCGGCACGATCGAGATCGAGGGGGATCCCAAGATCGCCGGAGCGATGCAGAACTGGCTGGGTCTCAGCCCGTTCGCCAAGGAGCAGCGGCGGGTGGCGTGAGGGTCGCTAGCCGAGCTGTGCCTCCAGGGCCGCCTTGTCGATGACGGACCACACCTCTTCGATCTTGCCGCCGCCGAAGCGGTAGAACACGTTTTCCGAAAAGGACACGCGCTTTCCGTTCACCGGCAGGCCGAGGAATTCGCCCTGCGGCGTACAATGGAACTCGAGCCGGCACGCCAGGAAGGGCGGATCGCAGACCAGGAGCGCGATATCGAAGCGCAGGTCCGGGATAGACCGGAAATCCTGCTCCAGCATCCGTCGGTAGCCTGACAGGCCGAACGGCCGGCCATTGTGCCTGGCGTCGTCGGCGACAAACTGCCCAAGCCGCGTCCAGTCCTGCGCATTCAGGCAGGCGATGTAGCTTCGGTAGATACGGGAGATCTCGGCTTTGTCCATGGCGGTCATCCATCCCTCGCACAGGCGGGGAATAATCGCGCGAAGCCTGTCCGGTTCCTAGAACCCGGTCTCGATGCGCTCGAAGATGACGTTGGTGAAGGCCGAGATCTGGGCGCCGATGAAGGGGCCGGTGAAGGCGACGACCAGCATGATGGCCACGATCTTCGGCACGAAGGTGAGCGTGATTTCCTGGATCTGGGTCAGCGCCTGCACCAGCGCGATGCCGACGCCGACCAGCATGGCGGCCGCGACCGATGGACCGGACGCCGTGAGCACGGTCCAGATCGCGTATTGGACGATGTCGAGTGCGTCGGCCTCGTTCATGTTCTTCCACCTGGCCTGCGATGGCGGGGGTCAGGAAATCTTGACGCCCGGTCCCACCATGACCTCCTTGCCGCCTTCCAGGACGGCAACGATGCCGTTGGAGATCAGGCGGACTTCGGCCACCTTGCCGGTCGTCGCGCCGTCGGCCGAAGTGATGGTGCGCCCGATGACAGAGGCTGCCTGCTCGAGCGTCGAGGATTGCAGCATCTGGTCGAGCTTGCCGTTCATCTGTACCGACTGCTCGACCTGGCTGAAGGCCGCGAGCTGCGCCATGTACTGCGTAGAGTCCATCGGGTTGGTCGGGTCCTGATTCTTCATCTGCGCGACGAGAAGCTTCAGGAACGACTGGTAGTCGACCTGCGTCTTGGAAACCTGGCCGGACTGGCCGGCGTAGGTGGCGGGACTGGTCGCCGATACGGCCATGCTCATGATGCCGCTCCTGCCCTCGCACGACGCGGCGCGGCCTGTGCCGATCCGGCCGGATGCACTGCCTGCGGGGTGTCGTCGTTCTCGCCAAGCGCCTTCTGCTCCAGCGGATAGAGGCCGCGGATCGCCTTCAGCGCCTCGTAGACGTGGCCCTCGCCGACCATGCGATCGATATGCTTCAAGGTGCCGTTGATCTCGGGATCGCTGAAGCTCGCGATCATCAGCGGCAGCGAACGGCGGAACATCTCGTAGGCGTCGTTGGCGCCGGTCGGGTTCATCAGCATCACCTGCAGGATGAAGTAGAGCTGACGCAGCGGCGTCGACGCCTCGTCGATCTGCAGCACATGGCTTTCGAGCAGGAACTGCACGTCGTTCAGGAGTTCGAGGGTAACCTTTCGGTCGACCCGGATGACGGCGCCGTTGAGATAGATCTTCTCGTTGGGCTTCAGTGAAATCTTCAGCGTGTTCTTCATTGGATTCCATCCCGTATGATCTGAGAGACCTCGATGAGGCCGTCGAAATTGTCGGAACGGCCCTGGCGCACGTCCTCGGCCTCGCGCAGCAACCAGAGACCGATCGAGATGAGGTTGGCGCGCAGTTCCCTGGGCAAGGCGTTTTCCGGGCTGCCAAGATCCTCCATAAGCGAGGTCCAGACGCGGCTGAGGAAGTGGATCGCTTCGATCGACTCCATCGAGTCCGTCCCGGCGGCGCGCGCGTCGATCAGCAGGTCGATCGAGCGCGTGAGCAGTTGGCGCTCGCGGTCCTTTGCGTCGGCCACCGAGTCGGTCTGTATGTCGGCATAGGAAAATTGATACATGGGTTTCCCGTCTTGTGAGCCGTTAGCCGAGGAAGCGCAGCAGGCTGAGCTGCTGAATGCGGGCGGTGAGCGTGTATGAGGTTTCGATGTGCGTGAGCAGGTCGTTGACGCGGCTGGCGGCTTCGTAGGGGTCGACGCCCTCGGTATCGAGAATCGACCGCTCGAACAGGTCGGCCTGCATCTTCATGCGCTCGCTGGCCGCGGTGACGCGTTGCTCGACGACGCCGGTTTCGGACTGCAACTGGGCGATCGAGCCGATCGCCTCGCCGACGAGGCTGACCGCGCGGTCGACCAGCGCCTTCTTGCCGGCGACGCTGAGATTGCTGTCGAAGAGTTCGCCGATCGCGGCAGCCGCCATGGCGAGCTTCTGCAAGCCCGCATTGTTGGCGCTGACCGAGGTCTCGGTGGTCTCGTTGAGCGCGATGCGGCTGACGATCTTCTGGTCGGTGGCGTTCGACCAGTTGCCCTGCCAGCCCGCGCCGAGGAATTGCGGCTCGAGCGCCGTGGTCATGAAGGCGTCCATCTGCGCGGCGGTGATGTCGGCCGCCTGCGGATCGCCCTGGGGGAAGCCGAAATGCGTCTGGAAGGCGGCATCGAAGGCGGCCTTGGCGGGCGAACCGGCGCCGAAGCTCTCGAAGGGCCTTACGTCGGTGTTGATACCGGCGAAGATATATTCGCCGTTGAAGGACGTATTCAGGATCGAGGTCAGCATCCCGAGCGCGACGGCGCCGCTGTCGCGCGTGACGGACGCGGCGGCGTCGCCCGAGGCGCTGGCGGTGAGCACGTTGAGGAAGTCCTGCGCTGTGCCGGTGACATGGCCGAGCGCCTCCTGCGTGGCCTTGAGGCGGGCCGAGACCAGGCCGTTGGAATCGACGATGCCGCCCAGCCGCTCGAGGTCGCGCGCGAAGGTGACGGTCTGCGCGGTGCGCGCGCCGAGCACCAGCCCGCTGTCGTGGACCTTGCCGGTGTTCTGCTCCTTCAGCGCCTTCGCGAGGTCGCCCTGCGCGCGCATCGTCGAATAGCGCATCGCCTGGGAGACGGAGAGCGAGGAGACGAAGGAGGCCTTCATGACTACCTCACCGCGTTGAGAAGGGCGGCCAGCATCTCGTCGACGGCACGGATCAGCCGCGCCGAGGCCTCGTAGGAATGTTCGAGGTCGAGCAACAGCGACATCTCCATGTCGACGTTGACGCCGGTCTCGTTGGAAAGGGCTTCGGCGGTGCGCACCGCAAGCGCCTGCTTGGAGTCGGCGGCGTTCGAGGCTTCCCTGCGCATCCCGTCGAACCAGCCGATGGAGGCGGTCGAATAGTCGCTGAGTGTGGCGGAAGCGACGATGCCGGCGTCCGGATCGAAGGCGATCGGCGCATTCATGCGGTCGCCGTAGGAAATCAGCAGGGCGGAGTAGGACGCGTTGTTGCCGGTGTTGTGGACGTAGCCCGCGCCGTTGGCTCCGCCGTCGCGCAGGAACTGGGCATTGCCGCCTTGTGCCGTATCCATGGCGGGGTTGAGACGGATCTGGCCGGCAAGGCCGGTGATGAGCGTACCGGCGGCCGGCACCGCAGGACCGCCGAGCCAGGTGAAGAGGCCGGCGGCGGGCGCGAGCGCATTGGTCGGGGAGGTCTCGGCGAAGGCGGTGATCACGCCGCGCGCGATCTCGTCGAGCTGGCTTTGCATGGTGACCGTGACGCCGTCGCGGAGCTGGATCATCCCCGCGATGCGGCCTGACGCGCTGGTGTTGCCGCCAGCGGCGAGGTTGACCGGCACGCCGTCGATGAAGACCTTGTTGCCGGCGGTGCCGGGAGAATAGACGCCGGTTGGCGTGAAGCTGACCTTGCGCGGCACGGTCTCGAACAGGGTCGATCCGTCCTTGGTCAGCACGACCATGTCGTTGTCGCCGCGCGTGTAGGTCGAGATCGGCACGTATTCGGCGATCTTCTTCAGCGTCGCATCGCGCTGGTCGAGCGCATCTGAGACGTCGCGGCCGGTTCGCGTCCCGGAGACGACGGCGTTGTTCGCCCTCTCCAGATCGGCGAGCAGATTGCTCAATTCGCCGACGGCGGTGGTGATCTCCTGATCGGCGACGGCGCGGAAGGACTGGATGGCGTTCGTGCCGTCATTCAGCGTGCGCACCACGTTGCGGGCGGCGTCGAGCGTGTTCTCGGCAAGGTTCCGGTTCGACGGCGAGGCCGAATAGAGCTGCATCGCCTCCTGCAGCTTGCCCAGCGCCGTGGCCGGCGAGGTGGCGTTCCCGACGCCGTTGACGGAGAGGTTGAGCCGCTCCATGCCGGTGAACAGCGTGCTCTGCCCGTTGAAGGCGGAGAGCGCTGACAGGTTCTGGCGGAAGAGCTGCTCGTTGGCGGCGCGCTGGATCTCGACAGCGCGCGCGCCGGGGGTGTTGGTAAGCGCCGCGGTGCGCCGGTTGTAGTCCGGGTTGTTCGCTTCCAGGACGTTGCGGGAAACGATGCTGGTCTGCCGGGCAGTATTCCTGATCGACGACTGCGCGATGCTGAGGGCAGATGACAGCGACATGCTTGCTTTCAGAAGCCGTTAGGTAACCCGGCTACCTCTTGAGGTTGACGAGAATGTCCATCAGGTCGGCGCCGGTCTGGAACACCTTGGAATTTGCGGTGTAGCTGCGCTGCGACTCGATCATGTTGGTGAGTTCTTCGGCGATGTCGACGTTGGAATTCTCCAGTGCGCCGGAGATCATCGTGCCGAGGCCGCCCGAGCCGGGGAAGCCCATCTGCAGGTCCCCGGATTGCGCGCTCGGCGTGTAGACGTTGCCGGGAAGCGCGGTCAGCATGTCGGGGCTCTGAACGTTGGCGAGCGGGATGCGGTAGAGCTCGCGGAAGGAACCGTTCTCGTACTGCGCATACATCGTGCCGTCGGCGTCGATCTCGATGCTCTCGATGCCCGACGGCGCATTGCCGTTCGCCTCGACCCGCAGCTCGGTATATCCCATGCCGAGCTGGGTCAGGCCGGAGATGTCGAGGCTGAAGGCGCCGCCGTTCGGCACGGCGATGGCGAGGTTGCCGCCGGCAGGAGCGGTGAGCGCGCCGGTGGTGCCGTCGAAGGTGAGGGTCTGGGTGGTGATCAGCGAGCCCGCGGCATAGGGGAAGGGCGCGCCGGGCGCCGCGCCCGCCTGGTTGAAGACCGCGACCTCCCACGTGTTGGCGCCGGTCTTGGTGTAGTGGATGTCGAGCATCACCTCGGAGCCGAGATTGTCGTAGACGACCATCGACGTCTTCTGCGTCGCGGTTGCGTTGGCGGCGTTCTGCGACGGGCGCTGCGCCAGGGGCACGTCGTCGGCCGCGACAGGCAGGTTGGCGATGAACAGCCCCTGGGTCGAGGGAACCGCGAGCAACTGGTCCTGTGCGATCGAGACCCTTTCGAGGCCGGCAAATCCGTTTGCGGTGGGAGCGGGCGGGCCGGCGGCGTAGCTGTAGCCCATCAGGTAGAAGCCGGCGGCATTGACCAGATTGCCGCTGCCGTCAGGAACGAACGAGCCGGCCCGGGTGAGAACGGGCGTGCCGCTCGGATTCTGGACGACGAAGAAGCCGTTGCCGTTAATGGCGAGGTCGCTGCCGGACGACGTATATTTGAGGTCGCCCTGCTGCGATATCGAGGTGCGGATCGTGGTGGTGACGCCGCCCGACGTATAGTTCCCCGCCGTCGAAGGGATGATGAGCGAGGAGAATTCGGTGGAGGAGCGCTTGTAGCCGGTGGTGCCGGAATTGGCGATGTTGTCGGCGACGGTCGACAGGCGATTGGCCTGCGCATTCATGCCGGAAACGCCGGTCCGCATCATTCCATAGAGACTCATCGTGGCTTCTCCCCACTTTGCACCTAACCAGGGGACACTTTAGGCGACCGGACTTGCGCGAAACTGGCGCGGGGCGAAGCAACCGGGCGGGCGCTCAGCCGACGAGGCGGTAGCCGAGGAAGCGCTTGGAATCGATCGGATCGAAGCCCAGCTTCTCGCGCAGCTTCTTGCGCAGCTTGGAGATGTGGCTCTCGACCACGTTCTCCTCGACCTCGTCGTCGAAGATGCCGTAGATGGCGTTGAAGACTTGGGATTTGGTGACGCGGCGGCCGCGGTTGGCCGCCAGGTATTCGAGGATGCGGCGCTCGCGGCGCGGCAGAGGCAGCGGATCGCCGTCGATCTCCGGCTCGCGCCCATCCAGGAAGATGCGCATCTGGCCGATGTCGGTGTATTGCTGCTCCTCCTGCACGCGGCGGCGGATCGCCGTGATGCGCGCAAGGATCTCGCGGATGTGGACCGGCTTGCGGATGACGTCGTCGACGCCGCTCTCGAACAACATCAGCGTGTTCTCGAGCGAATGATGCTCGCTCAGCGCGATGACCGGGGCGCCGGTGCGGCTGCGGATCGCCTTGGGCGACACCCCGCCCTTGCCGCAGTCGCCGATCAGGAAGGCGCGGACAGATTTCAGGTCCTCGTCCGCGGCGCTCGAGACCCACTCGCCGAAAGCGTTGGAACCGAACGATGCGGTGGCCACGCCCTCGCGGTCGAAAAGTGAATGATAACCTTCTTGTACGAGCTGTCGCTCGTCTACGATCACTATCATCGGCCCGCCCTCCGAATCAGAATTTTTCTCTGATGCGAGAGGCGTATCGCGGGCAGCAAATCCTGCCTAACCGCGATTTCTGGGGTCTATTTTTTAGGGGGTCGCAAAATCGGGAGTTTGCAGGCTGCGCGGCGCGATCCCGGCCTGCCTTGCGGGGCTGCCGCGCCCGGCTTTGCGAATCGCTGGCCTCGCGGGTGGCGGCATCTCCAGTTGCATAATGTACTACTAATGGTTTTCAGGGTCCGCGAAAAAAACGCGGCTCAGATGTAGAGCCCGCCGCCCTGTTGCTCGCGGGCCGTGGCCGGGCCAAGCTGGGCGGAGCGCTCCGCATTTCCGCCTTCCGCGGGCTGCCGGCCGCCCGATCCGCCATTGCCGCCGGGGGCTGCTCCGGAGCCGAACTGCTCAGGGGCGCGGCCCTGCGGCGAGGGCAGCGCGCCGCCGGAGTCGGAGC
>DATDJN010000271.1:0-3962 GCA_036520515.1 Rhizobiaceae bacterium | reverse complement strand
TGGGCGGACCGGCTGCCGAACTCGGCACCGAGATGCGACGCGGCATTGCCGCCGCTTTCGAGGAGATCAACCGGAAGGGGGGCGTGGGCAAGCGGCGTCTCGAGCTGCGCGCCTATGACGACCACTACGAGCCGGAGCAGGCGATAGCCAATACGTTGAAGCTGATCGAGCAGGACGACGTCTTCGCGCTGATCGGCGCGGTCGGCACGCCGACCTCGGCAGCGGCCGAGCCGATCGCGCGGGCGGCCGGCGTTCCCTTCATTGCGCCCTTCAGCGGCGCCGAGTTCCTGCGCGACCCCGCGCTCGCCGGCGTCGTCAACGTGCGCGCATCCTATTTCGAGGAAACCGAGGCAATGGTCGAGCGGCTGATCGCCGACCGCGGCATCTCGCGCATCGGCGTCCTCTACCAGGACGATTCCTATGGCCGCAGCGGCCTCGCCGGCGTGCAGCGCGCGCTCGACAGACGCGGGCTGGAACTTGCAGGCACCGGCACGTACCAACGCAACACGACCGCCGTGAAGACGGCGCTGCTTGGTCTCACTCGCCAGAGCCCGGAAGCGATCATCGTCGTCGGCGCCTATCTTCCCAGTGCCGTCTTCACCCAATGGGCCCGCAAGCTCGGGGTCGAGGCGCTGATCCTGAACGTCTCCTTCGTCGGCAGCTATGCGCTGGCCGACGCGGTCGGCCCGGCCGGCGACGGCGTCTACATCACCCAGGTCGTGCCCTTCCCCGAAGGCGACGCCATAGCGTTGCTCGAAGAATACCGGCAGGCTCTCGTCACCAACGATGCGCGGGCGCATCCCTCCTTCGGCTCGCTGGAAGGCTATATCGCCGGCCGCCTGACCGCCGAGGTGCTCGCCCGCACGAGCGACCCGCCCACCCGCGAGGGTTTCCTGAAGACGCTCGCCGAGACGCAGAGCTTCGACATTGGCGGGCTGGTGCTGGACTACGGGCCTGGCGACAATCGCGGCTCGGACAAGGTGTTCCTGACCATGTTGCGCGACGGCCGCATCGTGCCGGTCGAGCGGTTGTCGCCATGAACGCAGCCGCGGGCAGCCTCGCCAGCCGCAGCCGGCGGCCGCGCCTCGGCCTGTCAGTCAAGCTCTATGCCGCGATCGGAGGGGCTGTGGCGCTGACGCTGGCCGCCAGCGTGGTCGCCTGGATATCCTTCGTCGAGCTCGGGCAGTTGCAGCGGCGCATCACGCGCGAGCACATCCCCTCGATCACCGATTCGCTGAGGCTGGCGCAGCAGAGCGCGCTGATTGCCGCGACCGTCCCCACGCTCGTCTCCGCCGACAACGAGGGGGAGCGGCGGCACATGATGGTGGCGCTGCGCCACCAGCAGGACATCATCGTCGGGCTGACCGACGATCTCGAGGAAGACGCTGCCAAGTCGACCGACCCCGGCATCCCGCGCCATCTCGTCGCCGAGATAAGGGTGGCTAGCGGGGAGCTGTTCGGCGCCCTCGACCGGCTCGATCAGTCGGTCGGACGCCAGCTCGGACTGAAATCGGTGCTCGCCGAGCGCCGCAGCCGCGCCGTCGAGGCGCACCGCCGTCTGATCGAAACCCTGGCGCCTCTTCTCGACGACGCGACGCTTTTCCTGGTCACAGGCTACAGAAACCTCGAAGAAGTCGCGCCGGTCCCCCAGGAACTGCGGTACTCCCAGAATGCGCTGCTCGAATACGCGGCTATCGCGCAGCTTGGCATCGAGGGCAATCTGATCGGCGGGCTGCTGGCCGAAGCCGCCAACCTTCCGGACGACAATTTGATCCCGCCGCTGCGGGAGCGTTTCGTCGCCGCCGCCGACCGCTTCCGGACCGCCTTCCGCGATGCGGGTCGGGAAGACCTGGAGGGCCTGCGCGGCGCCGCTGAAACGCTGATAGGCCTGGGCGAAGGAGCCGGCGGAATCTTCGAGCCGCGGCGCGACCTGCTCGTCGAAGCGCGCGCGGCCGAGGCGCTCGCCGGCGAGGCAAGGCGGATCGCGGCGCGACTGACCGGCGACGTCGACCGGCTGGTCACCGGCGTGGAGGCAAGGACGACGGAAGCCGTCGCCGCGTCGAACCGCGCGATCGACGTCGGCGGCACCCTGCTGCTCATCCTCAACGCGATCAGCATCGTCGGTGCGCTGCTGATCGGCTGGCTTTATGTCGCCAGGCACATAACCGCGCCGGTCGTGCGCATCACGGATGCTGCCGCCGCATTCGAGGAGCTGCGGTTCAATCCGGACAGCCTCTCGGGCGTGCGCGAGCGCCGCGACGAGCTCGGCGAACTCGCCCGCACCTTCACCCGCATGGCCGGCGAGGTCCAGACCAGGACCGAGACGCTCGACCGCCTGGTCGCAGAACGCACCACCGAGCTGGAGAACGTCGCCAACCGGCTCGCCAAATACCTCTCGCCCCAGATCTACAACTCCATCTTCTCCGCCAAGGGCGAGGCGGTCGGCACGCTGGCGCGCAAGAACCTGACGATCTTCTTCTCCGACATCGAGGGTTTCACCGACATCAGCGACGGCATGGAGCCGGAGCGCCTGTCCTTCCTGATCAACACCTATCTCAGCGAGATGTCACACATCGCCATCGAGCATGGCGGCACCATCGACAAGTTCATCGGCGATGCGATCCTGGTGTTCTTCGGCGATCCGGAGACGGAAGGAGACCGTGCCGATGCGCTGCGTTGCGCCCGCATGGCGCTGCGCATGCAGGAAAGGATCGATGAGTTGCAGAAGGTCTGGCAGGAGCACGGCATCTCCAAGCCGCTGCGCGCCCGCATGGGCATCACCACCGGCTTCTGCACCGTCGGCAATTTTGGCTCGGAGCACCGCCTCGACTACACCGTCCTCGGCAGCCCGGTGAACCTCGCGGCGCGCCTGCAGACCAGGGCCGAGGCCGAAACGGTGCTCATCGCCGACTCGACCTACCTCCTCATCCGCGATGCCGTCGACGCCACCCCGATGGGCGAGATAACGCCGAAAGGCTTCGCCCGGCCGATCGGCTTCTACCGCCTGGACCGCCTTCTGGCCGCGGATGCCACGGGGGCGCTGACCAGGACCGGCCGGCACGTGTCGGTCAGCATCCCCCACCGCCGCCACGTTCAGGACGCGCTCGACGAGTTGCGCCGCATCGAGCAGGAACTGGTGCGGCAACTGCCCGCCGAATAACCCCCGCGCAACGAAGGGCACCGCCATCCGTCGATGGCTCGCGACCCGGCGAACCGCCACCGGTGTTCTGTTCCTCGCGGACCGGCCCTCATTTTTCGATTGATATTCCCGGCGCGAATCTTTATATCGCGCTTGCCCAAAGTCGCACGTGCCTGTGGGTGTCCGCCGATCCCTCGAATGGCGAGGAAATCGGTAAGGTAACCGGAGCTAACCCCTCCGGTCGGTTCAGCGGCCAACCGCCGACCCGAGGACACCTTGAAGCAACGACGGTGCGGGCCTTTCTGGTTCTCTTCCGGTCGTCCAAAGACCGGGGTTACTGAAGAGGCACACCATCATTGCCGGCAGTGCGGTGGGATCTCCCTCCAAGCCAAGGCAGACAAAGCGGACTTCTGGCCGGGCTGGCCAAAAGTTCATCGCCGCGAGACGGCTTAGCATGGTTCCGGGGTCTCCACCGGCTGGTTCCATGGATAACTGTCCCGCCTTTGTTTGACCGCATGTCCCGCGTGGCCGGTGCGCCCGCGAGCATGAGCATGCTTGCGCGCATGCAAGCGCGAATGGAGAGACCGATGGCAACCCAGCGCATCCTCGATTTCCTGGCCACCCGACGTCCCGAAGGCCCCTGCCTCGTCGTCGATCTCGACGTCGTGCGCGACAACTTTCGCGCCTTCGAGAGGGCTCTCCCCGATTCCAGGATCTATTACGCGGTGAAAGCGAACCCTGCGCCGGAGATCCTGCGCCTGCTCGCGTCGATGGGTTCCTCCTTCGACACCGCGTCAGTTGCCGAAGTCGAGATGGCGCTCGA
>DATDJN010000270.1:0-4416 GCA_036520515.1 Rhizobiaceae bacterium | reverse complement strand
TGGTGCGGCTTGCGCTTGCTCGTGCGCTCGTAGAGCTCGCGCACGATGCTGCTCGCGGTGGTCTCGAACAGGAAGGGCAGGATGGCGTGGATGAGCGCCGCGCCGCCGGCCAGGAACAGCCTGGAGGCGAACCATGCGGCGAAGGCCATGTGGCCGACATAGGTTTCGTTCACGGAAGCCGGATGGTCGGTGAAGAGCTTTGAGACGTTCATGGCGGGCATTCCCCTCTGCTTTTCCAGAATAATGGCGCGGATAGAGGGGAAGGCGGTCCCAATTTGTCCTTGAATATGGAGTAACATTGGGACATTCATCCCAATATGAAGTCGGAACTGGATGAATTCGATCGAAGAATCCTGGCGGAACTCCAACGGGAGGCGACTCTGTCGGTCGACCAGCTGTCCGAGCGGATAAGCCTGTCGCGCAATGCATGCTGGCGGCGGCTGAAGCGGCTTGAGGATAACGGCACCATCACCGGGCGCGTGGCGCTCGTCGATGCCGAGAAGGTCGGGCTCGGCCTTTCGGTGTTCATCATCATACGCACGTCCCATCACGATCCGGAGTGGCTGGCGAAGTTCCGGGCGGCGGTCGTCTCTTTTCCCGAAATCACCGGCGTCTACCGCATGTCCGGCGATCTCGACTACGTCCTGCGCGCCCGCGTCGCCGACGTGAAAGCCTACGACCGGCTCTACCAGCGGCTGATCGCAAAGGTGCCGCTGTCTGATGTTTCCGCCTCCTTCGTCATGGAGGAGATCAAGGAAACCACGGTCGTGCCGGTCGAACTGGCGTAAAGAAAACCGTTGAAACCCGACCGGCGGAATTGACCTCTGGCCGGCAAGGCCCGATACGGGGCCACCGCTCCACAGGGACGCCCCATGGGGACGTCTGATTCCATGAAACTCGTTTCCGACACATCTCCCGTCATCGGCGTCGTGCGCCTTGCGCATTCCGAGGGTTTGGCGCTGCCGTCCTATGAAAGCGCGGGCGCGGCCGGCATGGATCTGCGCGCGGCCGTCCCCGAGGATCGCCCGCTGCTGCTGGTTCCCGGCCGGCGCGCGCTGGTGCCGACCGGGCTGATCCTGGAGATTCCGGACGGCTACGAAGGCCAGGTCCGTCCCCGCTCGGGGCTTGCGCTGAAACACGGCATCACCTGCCTCAACACGCCCGGCACCATCGACAGCGACTATCGCGGCGAAGTGAAGGTGCTCCTCGTCAATCTCGGCAACGACGACTTCGAAGTCACCCGCGGCACCCGCATCGCCCAAATCGTGTTTGCAGAAGTAACGCGGGCCAGGGTCGAGGAGCGCAGCCTGTCGGGATCGACGGGGCGCGGCTCCGGCGGGTTCGGTTCGACGGGCACGAGCTGAGGCTGACGCCCCGCCTCAGCGCTTGAATTGCCGCCGTCAGCCGTTAGGATTGCGGCCTGGGAGCGTTTCTCAGGCCAACAACCTCCCGTTTGGGCGACCGACATGGACAAGGGACAGATCTTCCGCGATCTCCACTACGGCGACGCGCCTTTCATCCTGCCCAACCCGTGGGACATCGGGACCGCCAAGCTGCTGACGTCCTGCGGCTTCAAGGCGCTGGCCACGACCAGCGCGGGCTATGCCTTCTCGCGCGGCCTCCCCGACGGCAGCATCGGCTTCGACACCATGATCCAGCACTGCCGTGAGATCGTCGCCTCCACCGAGTTGCCCGTGTCGGCCGACCTCGAGCGTGGCAAGGGCGATACTCCGGACAGTGCGGCCGAGACTATCTTCGCCGCCGAGGCCGCCGGGCTCGCCGGCTGCTCGATCGAGGACCATACCGGCGATCCGGCCAAGCCGATCTACGATTTCAAGCTTGCCGTGGAGCGCGTCGCGGCGGCGGTCGATGCGGCGCGTGCGCTGAAGCGCGACTTCGTCTTCACCGCGCGCGCCGAGAACTTCCTGTGGGGCCGCCCCGACCTCGATGACACGATCCGGCGGCTGCAGGCCTTCGAGGTGGCGGGCGCCGACGTGCTCTACGCGCCCGGCATCACCGACGTCGAGACGGCGAGGACGATCTGCTCGTCGCTGTCCAAGCCGGTCAACGTGCTCGCCGTGCCGACGCTGACCGTCAAGGGGCTTGCCGAAGCCGGCGTACGCCGCATCTCGCTCGGCTCGAAGCTGACCACCTTCGCCTTCGGCATGATCGAGAACGCCTCCCGCGAGATGCTGCGCGACGGCACCTTCGGCTTCACCCGCGCCGGCATGGCGTTCGATCGCGTGCAGGCGATGTTCTCGAAGAAGGACGACGGTTAGGCCCGAAGGACTTGCCCAACGGGGCGGTTCTCCCGCACGGTGATCATCTTGTGCAGATGCACCATCATCGCCGCCGCGAAGAGCGGCGTCAGAAGATTGAGCAACGGGATGGCGAGGAAGCCGGCGATGACGAGGCCGGCAAGAAACACGGTGCCGGCATGTTTGCTGCGCAGCGCCTTCGCGTCCGCCTCGGGCCGGAAGCGCATGGCGGCGAATTCGAAGAATTCGCGGCCGAGCAGATAGCCGTTGACCAGGAAGAAGGCGCCGATGTTGACGCCGGGCACGAAGAGCAGGAGCAGCGCGACGAGATTGCCGGCGATGACAATGGCAAAGAATTTCAGCGTCAACAGGACGGACTGCAGCACCGGGACCGGCTTGCCCGGAGGGTCGAGCGGATAGTCGGTGCGTTCGACCGTCTCGGCGATGTCGTCGAGGAAAACCCCGGCGACGATCGCCGTCACCGGGGCGATCAGCAGGGCGAGGCCGAGTGCAAGGCCGATGCCGGCGATGATCGCGGCGATCAGGCCGAGCCAGCCGGCCCAGCCTGGCAGGCCGGGCAGCAAAGCGTCGATCCACGGCAGCGCCAGCCACTCGAAGAACTGCTGCAGCCCGAACCAGAGCGCGACGAGCGCCAGCAGCGTCAGGCCGAGCGTCTTCAGGAAGACCGACCGGAATTCCTGCGAGAAGAGCTGGCTTGCTGCGGCGCGGGCGGCGTCGATTATCATGGGTACGGGTTCCGTTTCCGGTGGCAGATAGGCGAGTGCGCGGCATGCGACAAGAATACCGGAGGCCGGGCTTGCAAAACGAACCGCAGCAGCTAGACCCGCGCGCGGCGGGCATGCCACAAAGTCGGTCCCGCCCAGCGCCGCGCGTCCGGAGACCTGCATGAGCCAGTACGACGTCCTCTGCATAGGCAACGCCATCGTCGACATCATCGCGCAATGCGACGATGCGTTCCTGACCGAGAACGGCATCATCAAGGGCGCGATGAACCTGATCGACACGGAGCGCGCCAACCTGCTCTACAGCCGCATGGGACCGGCGACGGAAGCATCCGGCGGCTGCGCCGGCAACACGGCGGCCGGGATCGCCAGCCTCGGCGGACGCGCCGCGTTCTTCGGCAAGGTCGCGAATGACGAACTCGGCAGGATCTACGCGCATGACATTCACGCGCAGGGCGTCGCCTTCGACACCAGACCCCTGCAGGGACAGCCGCCGACGGCGCGCTCGATGATCTTCGTGACGCCGGACGGAGAGCGCTCGATGAACACCTATCTCGGCGCTTGCGTGGAGCTGGGGCCGGAGGACGTCGAGGCCGACAAGGCGGCGGGCGCCAAGGTCACCTATTTCGAAGGTTATCTCTGGGATCCGCCACGGGCGAAGGAGGCGATCCGGCTGACCGCCGACCATGCCCACAGGGCCGGGCGGGAAGTGTCGATGACGCTGTCGGACAGCTTTTGCGTCGACCGCTATCGCGAGGAATTCCTGGACCTGATGCGGTCGGGGACGGTGAACATCGTTTTCGCCAATGACCACGAGATCAAGTCGCTCTACCAGACCTCGTCCTTCGAGGCGGCGCTGGAGGCGATCCGGACGGACTGCAAGATCGCGGCGGTGACGCGCTCGGAGCAAGGCTCGGTCATTGTAAAGGGCGACGAGACGGTGTGGATCGAGGCGATGCCGATCAGGGAATTGGTCGACACGACGGGTGCGGGCGACCTCTATGCCGCCGGCTTCCTCTACGGCTATACGGCCGGCCTCGACCTCAAGCGCTGCGGCGACCTCGGCTCGCTGGCCGCCGGGCTGGTGATCCAGCAGCTCGGCCCGCGCCCGCGCCAGAACCTGCGCCAGGAAGCGCAGGCCGCAGGGCTTCTCTAGACCTCACTCGGCAATCCGGGGGCGGCCGGAGGCGGTGGCGAAGAGCCGCGCCTCGATGAACATGCGCCGTGCCTCGACAACGGTCGCCTTCACGTCGCGCTCGACGTCGATCTCCGCGGCGTCGGTGCCGGCGGCGAGAGCGCGCGCGGAGACGATGGCGCGGATGCGCGCCTCGGCCTCGGCGAGCGCCTGGTCCTCGTCGGAAAAATCGCGCGGCGCGTCGTCGCCGACGGCGAGGCGGAAGATGCCTTCGGCGGGC
>DATDJN010000269.1:0-14003 GCA_036520515.1 Rhizobiaceae bacterium | reverse complement strand
GCCTTCGGCAATGAGGGCGTCAAGGCGCGGCAGCGATTGCTGGACAAGCTCGTCCGCGCTCGCCGCGCGCAGAGCCTTCACCGACGAGACGATGCCGCCGCCGGCTTTGGCGACTTCCTCATAGGTGGCGCCGGCAAGCCTCATCTCGAACTCGCTGGCGCGGTTGCCGGCGTAGACGAGATGGGTGTGGCAGTCGATCAGGCCGGGCGTGACCAGCCGCCCCTGGCAGTCGACGATCTCTGCTCCGTTGGCGAGGTCGGCCGGCATCCCGGACTCCGGACCGGCGTAGATGATGCGGCCGTCGCGCACGGCCACGGCGCCGGTCGCGACCAGTCCGAGGCCGGGTCCGGCTTCGGACATGGTTGCGAGGCGGGCATTGCGCCAGACAGAAATCCGGCTCGATGCTGGAGCCATGGATTCGCTTCCCTCTTCCACTAATATGTATATACATAATTGAAGTAACAGGCGGCCGTCAATGGAGGTTATCATGCGCATCCTGCGTGCAGGGAACTACCGCAGGATGCGGTGGAAGAACGGCGGAGGCGAGACGGCGGAGATCGCCGTCTTCCCTGAAGGGGCGGGGCTCGACGATTTCGGCTGGCGCGTGTCGATGGCGACGGTCGAGGCAAGCGGGCCGTTCTCGGTGTTTCCGGAGGTCGACCGCACATTGTGCGTCCTGGAGGGAAAGGGGATAATCTTGACCGTCCAGGGGCGCATCCCCATGGGGCTCACTTCCCGGTCCGATCCGCTGACCTTTCCGGCCGACGTCCCGACATCAGCCGCGCTCATCGCCGGCCCGATCACAGACCTCAACGTGATGACGCGGCGCGGACTCTACCGGCACGAGGTCAACATGCTGGAACTCGTCGGACCGATGGAGATCGCTCTCGAGGGCCCGGCGCTGCTCTTCTGCCGGTCGGGTCGCGTGCTCGTCGGGATCGGCGGCCGGCAGGAGAAGCTCGGCCGCTTCGATGCCGCGATCCTGTCCGAGACGTACGCAACGCTTGGGATCGAAGGGCGCGGCCAACTCTACGTGATCGAATTCAGTCCGGCTTGAGTTGCGGTGAGGCACCCGGCTCGCCGCTAGCCGGCCGGCCTCTCCGGCGTGTCCCGCCAGAGCCACACCGTCATCGTGCCTGAGCGGCCGCGGATCGGCGACTGTATCGGTCCTTTCAGTTGCCCTGAGCCGGGCAGCGCCTCTCCGGCCGCGCGGTAAAGGTCGCCGCTCAGCGCGACATCCGCGCCGTTCTGCGCCGCGACTTCCATCAGCCGGCTCGCGACGTTCACCGTGTCGCCGGTCGCGGTGATCTGCTGCTGGCTGCCGCCCCCGAGGCGCGAGGCGACGATCGAGCCGCAATGCGCGCCGAGCTTTATGCCGATGCGCTTGGCGAAGCTTGCCGGCTGAGCGGCCAGCCAGGAACGCGCCCGCGCGGCGAGCGCCGTCGCGCAGGCCAGCGCATTGGCGGGGTCCGCCGGGGTCGGCTGCGGAAGGCCGAAGACGATCATCGCGCCGTCGCCCATGAAGCTGGTGATGACGCCCTTGTGGGCCTGCACCTCCTCCTCGACCAGGCGGTAGAAATCGTCCAGCAACTCGCGCATCGCTGCCGCGCTCGCCACTTCGCTGAAGGCGGTGAAGCCCGAGAGGTCGATGAAGACGATCGCCGCCTCCTGCCGCACCGGCTCCGCCAGGAAGCCGGGATCGCGGGCCAGCCAGTCGCGCAGGGCAGGGGCCTGGAAGCGCCGAAGCAGCTCGTTCTGCCCGGCAAGGCGCTGGGCGCTCCGGCGGTCGAGCCAGATCTGTGCCAGCCCGAAGACGATTGCAGGGGGGGCGGCGGCAGCCAGCGGCAGGGCCGCGCTCAGCCATACGCCCTGCCCGAAGAAGATGAGATTGCCTGCAAGCCATGCCAGCAGCACGGCTGCTATCGCCGCGAAGCCGAGCGCGCTGCGGCGCCAGGCGAGCAGGGCGACGAGGATCATCGGCAGGATGACCGCCAGCGCCGCGTCGGCAAGCCGGACCCGGCCGTCGCGGACGAGGCCGTCGCCGGCGACCAGGTGGGTGATGGCGGTGGAGACGACCTCGACGCCGGGCAGCACCGGGTCGAAGGGCGTCGGGAACACGTCGCCGCTGCCGATGACGGTCGCCCCGATGACGACGATGCGGCCCGCGACCTGCTCGCTGCTCACTTTTCCGGAAAGCACGTCTCCGGCGCCGACCGTCTCGATCGTCCCGCGCGGGCCGTAATAGCTGATCGGCAGGCGTTGCCCGATATCGGTCGGGATCGCGCGATCGCCGAGCAGGACGCGGCCCGGCTCGAAGGCCGGCGTTTCGTTCGCGGCGATCGATGCCGCCTGCAGCGGGAACGACGCCTCGATCCTGTCGCCGGTGCGGAAAATCATGGGCACCAGGCGCGGCGTGCCGCCGAAGTCGGTCGCGACATTGACCAGACCGATCGCGGCCGCCTGCGCAAAGCGATCGAGGGGCAGCACCAGTTGGTCGGCTATCGGGACATGCGCCAGCGCGCTGCCATTGTCGGGGCCGAGGCTTTGCCTGTCCTGATCGAAGACGGCGGCGCCAGCGATCACGCTGCTGTTGCGGGCCAGCGCAACGGCAAGGGCAGCGTCGTCGCTCTCGTCGCCGGCGTCGAGAAGCAGCAGGTCGAGCGCGACGGCCTTCGGCGAGGACGCGCCGACGGCGTCGACGATGCGCGCGAGCGTTGCACGGCTGACCGGATATTTGCCCTCCTGCGCCACGAACGCGTCGTCCACGGCGACGATCAGGACTGAGGCGGGCGGCGTGCGGACACCCCGCATGAGCATGCGCAGGTCGGCCATCGCCGCCTCGACGCGGTCGAGGAACCAGACCTCGCCGCGTAGATGAGGGACGGCGAGGGCGGCGCCCCAAAGTCCCGCCAGCACGACCGCTACGATCGCATGCAGCCGCCGGCCGCTCATCAACGGCTATTCGCCGAAGCGCGCAAGCAGCGCCGCCACCCGTGCGGCGCCCCACTGGCGGAGGGTCAGCGGCGCCGTTCCCGCCTCCACGTCGACGCCGTCGCCCGGCCCGAGCTCGACGCTTGCGCCGCCGGACTGGCGGCTGACCGCCACGCGGCCGTTGACGACGAACACGGAGGTCTTGCCGTCGGCCACGTCGACGGCCCATTTGGTGCCTCGTACCGCGGCGATCGCCTGCGGCGTGATCACTTCGAAGCCGTTGCCGGTCGAACCGGGGGGCGTTTCCAGCAGAAGCGCCCGCCCTTGCAGACTGGCGGCATCGGGTCCGCCGTCGCGGTCACGGTCCCGCAGCTCGAATCGCGCGTCGGCCTCTGCCGTTATCGTGATGCCGTTCGGGCATGTCAGGACCTCGCGCGCGGGATCCTGCAGCTGGCGAATCTCGCATCCTGCGGTCTGCGCAAGCGCAGGCGCCGAAGACATGATCGCCAAGGCGACCGGAACGATGCCGGCCTTCCAGATCCAGTTAAATCCCATTGGAAACTCCTTGCTCGCCCGACGCCGCCGACCCTTTGCCGACCCGCCATACTAGGCAAACGTATCCGTCGATTGTCGCCTCGCGGGCGGGGCGGGAGCCCGGAAGCCTGTTTCAGCCACGAAAAAGCCCTAATCCAAACATTGTCACCACCTGCGATCCGCGCTTTGATCGGAAAGCTCGCCGATGGGTTCAACGAGCCTGTCTTTGCTGATATTCGCGAGAAGCTGCGGAAAGATGTTGCAAAGCAACCAACAGCCGGTGAAACGGTTTCTGCACGGGCCTGCGGTCGCTCGGTCTGTTGCCTGGACGAGTTTTATATGAACATTCAGACGGATCCGAAGCGGTTGCAAACGCCGCCACATCACTTTCCGCCTGCCCCCGAACACCCTATACGGGATCAATTCCTGCACGAGGACCGGCTGCGGGCCCTGGGCGAAAGCCTGGCTCGGAACGAGATTCCCTCGCTTTTCGGGATGGAGGCGTTCGATTTCCAGAAGCGCGTCCGCGAGGATGCCGCGAAGATACTCGACGTCTATCGCTCGACCAATGCCGCGCAGACGCGCGGCGAGATGGTGACGCCGGCCGCCCAGTGGCTGCTCGACAACAATTATCTGATCGAGGAGACCATCTTCCAGATCAAGCGGGACCTGCCGCGCCGCTTCTATCGCGAACTGCCGACGATGAAGCTGCCCGACGGCATGGCCGTGCCCCGCGCGCTGGCTCTGGCCTGGATATACGTCGCTCATTCCGACAGCCAGGTATCCAGCGATACGTTCAAGGCCGTGGTCGAAGGGTTCCAGTCGGTCGAGCCGATGAAGATCGGCGAGCTCTGGGCGCTGCCCTCGCTGCTGCGCTTCGTGCTGGTCGAGAACCTCAGGCGCATCGCCGTCCGGGTGAACCGCGCAGGCCAGATGCGACAGATCGCCAACGAGGTCGCGGACCGCGTGCTCGCCACGCCCGACGACGAAAGCGACCTCAGGACGCTCGCACCCTACGCGGCGCATGCGCGCGACACGACCTTCGCCACGCAGCTCCTCTATCGCCTGCGCGACGGCTCGCAGAATTCCGGCATGGCGCTGAACTGGCTCGAGAAGGAGCTGGAGACGTCGGGCACGGACGCCGAAGAGATCATCATCAGCGAACACCACACGCTGTCTTCGGGCAACGTCACCACGGGCAACATCGTCCGCGGCCTCAGGCTGATCAATGACATCGAGTGGACCGACTGGTTCGAGGATGTCAGCCGTATCGATGCGCTGTTGAGGGAACGCACCGACGTCGCAGCGCTCGACTTCCCCTCGCGCGACCAGTACCGCCAGGCGATCGAGGATCTGGCGCGGCGTTCCAACCTGAGCGAGTTCGAAGTGGCCGAGAGGGCGACCGAACTCGCCGGCTACGGACGACCGCAGGCGGCGTCCGTCGAAGGGCAGGCCACTGCCGTCGTGGCGCCGCCGCTCAGGGACAATGTCGGCTTCTTCCTCGTCGGGTCGCGGCGCCGGGAGCTGGAAGAGGCGATCGGCTACCGGCCGGGCTTCGGCGCCAAGCTCCTGCGAGCCTTCCGCGCCACCGGTTGGACCGGCATCGTCGTGCCGGTGTTCCTGCTGACGCTTCTGCTGGTCGTGATGGCGGGCTCGGCGCTGGCGGCCATCGGCCTTCCTGGGCAGGCGATCGCACTGCTGCTTGTGCTGTTCGCCGTGCCGGCGAGCGAAGGCGCGCTAGGTTTCTTCAACACGGTGGTCCTTCTTTTCCTGAAGCCGACGCGGCTCGTCGGCTACGAGTTCAGGGAGGGCGTGCCGGACGAGGCCCGCACGCTTGTGGTGATCCCGACGCTGATCGGCTCCCGCGACGATGTGGAGGAGACCGTCCGCAAGCTGGAGGTGCACCATCTCGCCAATGCGACGGGCGAGGTGCATTTCGCCGTGCTGTCGGACTGGCCCGACAGCAATGTCGAGCAGAACACCGCAGACGAAGAGATACTCGCCTTCGCGCGCGCCGAGATCGACAAGCTCAATCGGCGCTACCCGGTGAGCGGGCCGCCGCGGTTCTACCTCCTGCACCGCAGGCGCCTCTACAACCCCTCTCAGAGAAGCTGGATGGGCTGGGAGCGCAAGCGCGGCAAGCTGCACGAGCTCAACCTGCTTCTGCGCGGCGATCCCGACACCACCTTCATGCCGCCGGACGCGCCGCTGCCGGCGGATATCGTGCACGTCATGACGCTCGACACCGACACGCGCATGATGCGCGACGCGGTCGACCGGCTGGTCGGCAAGCTTTGCCATCCGCTCAACCGGCCGGTGATCGAGGGCGGCAAGGTCGTTGACGGCTATTCGATCCTGCAACCGCGCGTGACGCCGTCGCTGACGACCGGCGACGAGGCTTCCTTCCTGCAGCGCGTCTTCTCGGCAAACCGCGGCATCGATCCTTATGTCTTCGCCGTCTCGGACCTCTATCAGGATGTGTTCGGCGAGGGCTCCTTCACCGGCAAGGGTCTCTACCACATCGACGCGATGGAGACGGCGCTGGCCGGCCGCATCGCCGAGAACGAGGTGCTGAGCCACGACCTGCTCGAAGGATCGCTGGCGCGCTCGGCGCTGGTGACCGATGTCGAGGTGGTCGAGGACTATCCGACACGCTACTCGGTCGACGCATCGCGCCAGCATCGCTGGGCGCGCGGAGACTGGCAGCTCCTGGGCTACATCTTCAGCCCGAATTCGGGCGTGCCCGCCCTGTCGCGCTGGAAGATGGTCGACAATCTGCGCCGCACGCTCACCCCGATCTTCTGGGTGATGGCGACGGTCGCCGGCTGGACCCTGTTGCCCTTCACGCAGGCGGCGCAGTGGCAGGCGCTGCTCATCCTGGCGCTGTTCATGGCGCCGACCTTCGAGATCGTCGATTCCATCCTGCCGAAGAGCCGCGAGGCCACGGCGCGCGGCCACTTCACCGCGCTGGCGCGCGACACCGCCTTCGGCACTGCGCTGGTGGCGCTGCGGGTGGTGCTGATGGCCCACAGCGCCTGGATGATGGGCGACGCCATCGTGCGCACGCTCTACCGCATGTTCGTCAGCCGGCAGAACCTGCTCGAATGGCGTACCGCCTCGCAGGCGCACCAGGCTGACGGCAACAGCCTCCGCTCCTACTATGCGCTGATGTACGGCGCGGTGATCGTCGCCGTCGTCGGCCTGGCGATCCCGGTCCTGGCCGATTCCACCGGCGCCTTTGTCGGCTTCTTCTTCTTCATCTTCTGGGCCGGCTCGCCTGCTTTCGCCTGGCTGATCAGCCGCTCGGCCGAGACCGAGGACCGGCTGAAGATATCGCCATGGGACACGGCCGTGCTGCGCACCATCGCGCGCCGCACCTGGGCCTACTTCGAGACCTTCGTCACGGCCGACCACAATCACCTCCCGCCGGACAATTTCCAGGAGACGCCGCAGCCGGTCGTGGCGCCCAGGACCTCGCCGACCAATATCGGCGTCTATCTGCTGTCGGTCGTGTCGGCGCGCGATTTCGGCTGGATCAGCCTGGCCGACGCGGCCGCCCGCATCGATGCAACGGTCTCGACGCTGGAACAGATGGAGCGCCATCGCGGCCACCTGTTCAACTGGTACGAGACGACCGCGCTCAGGCCGCTTTATCCGCTCTACGTGTCTGCCGTGGACAGCGGCAACCTCGCCGGCCATCTGGTCGCCGTTTCCGCCGCCTGCGCGGAGTGGGCCGAAGCGCCGTCGGTGCACCTCCAAGGCGACTTCGATGGCATTCTCGACTGCGTCACCATCCTCGACGAGAGCCTGTCCGAGCTGCCCGATGACAGGCGGCAGCTCAGGCCGCTCAGGCAGAGGCTGCTCGACCGCGTCATCGGCATGCGCCGCGCGGTGGAGACGATCAAGAACCAGCCCGAGATGGCGTCGATACGCACCATCAACCTGACCGTGCAGGCGAGCGAGGTACGCAAGCTCGCCGTCGCCATCGACACGGAAGCGAAATCGGCGCGCAGCGCCGTGCTTGCCGATTGGGCGACGCGGCTGGCGGCGACCTGCGAGGCCCACGTGCAGGACGCGCACAGCGACGACGAGGCCATCGCCCTGCTGCGCACCAAGCTGCTTTCGCTCAGCCAGCGCTGCCGGCAATTCGCCTTCGAGATGGATTTCTCCTTCCTGATGCGCAACGAGCGCAAGCTCCTGTCGATCGGCTACCGCGTCGAGCAGCACCAGCTCGACGAGGCCTGCTACGACCTCCTCGCCTCCGAGGCACGGCTGACCAGCCTGTTCGGCATCGCCAAGGGCGACCTGCCGACGGAACATTGGTTCCGGCTCGGGCGGCCGCTGGTCGAGATCGGCTTCCGCGGCGCGCTGATGTCGTGGTCGGGCTCGATGTTCGAGTACCTGATGCCGCCGCTGGTGATGAAGGAGCCGCAAGGCGGCATCCTCAACCAGACTAGCCACCTGATCATCAAGCGGCAGATCCAGTACGGCCGCCAGAAGCGCATCCCGTGGGGCATATCCGAGGCCGCGTACAACGCGCGTGACCCGGAGCTGACCTACCAGTACACCAATTTCGGCGTACCCGGCCTCGGGCTGAAGCGCGGGCTGGGGCAGAACACCGTCGTGGCGCCCTATGCGACGGTGCTCGCGGCGCAGTTCATGCCGCGCGAGTCGGTGGAGAACCTCCAGCGGCTGAAGGCGCTCGGCGCGCTCGGCCGGTATGGCTATCACGATGCGGTGGACTTCACGCCGGCGCGCGTGCCGGAAGGAACCGACCACCAGGTCGTCTACAACTACATGGCCCACCATTCGGGCATGTCGATCGTGGCAGTGGCGAACGCCGTGTTCGAGGGCCGCATGCGCGACCGCTTCCACAGCGACCCGGTGATCGAGGCGGCGGAGCTGCTGCTGCAGGAGAAGGCGCCGCGCGACGTTCCGGTTGCGACCGTCCGCACCGAAGCCGACGAACGCGTGAAGGGCGTGGCGGTCGAGCAGAGCCCGGACATGCGGGTGGTGCTCAATCCGGCGATTGCCCTGCGCTCGGCCAGCCTGATGTCCAACGGCCGCTATTCCGTAATGGTGACGGCGACCGGCTCGGGCTACAGCCGCTGGGGGGACATGGCGGTGACGCGCTGGCAGGCCGACCCGACGGAGGACCGGCTCGGCAGCTACATCTTCCTGCGCGACACCGCGACCAATGAGTGGTGGTCGGCGACATCAGAGCCGAAGAAGGCGCATGACGAAACCTGCCAGACGCTGTTCAGCGACGACAAGGCGACCTTCATCAAGACGGTCGGGACGCTCAGGACCGAGGTTGAATGCATCGTCGTTTCGGAAGGCGACGGGGAGGCGCGCCGCGTCACCATCATCAATGACGGCTCAAGCGACCGGCTGATCGAGGTGACCTCCTTCGCGGAGCTCGTGCTGGCTTCGGCTGCCGACGACAACGCGCATCCGGCCTTTTCCAAGATGTTCGTGGAGACCGAGATCCCCGCCGGACGCAACGCCATCTTCGCCGAGCGGCGCAAGCGTTCGCCCGGCGACCCCGACATCGCGGCGGCGCACTTCGTCACCGATCCGACCGGCGTGCGCGATCCAGAGGCCGAGACGGACCGGCGAGCCTTCCTCGGGCGAGGCCGATCGATCGCCGATCCTGCCGCCTTCGACCCCGAGGCGCGGCTTTCCGGCACCGCCGGCTTCACGCTCGATCCGGTGATGGCGCTCCGCCGACGGGTGCGCGTGCGGGCCAACAAGAAGGTCTCGCTGACCTTCTGGACCGTGGTCGGAGCGAACCGCGCCGACGTGGAGGCGGCGATCGGCAGGCTCGACCATCCCGGCGGATTCCAGCGCCAGGCGATGCTCGCCTGGACGCGCAGCCAGGTGCAGACCCGCCACATGGGGCTCAGCCTCGCCGACGCCGCCAACGTGCAGCGGCTCGCCTCCTATGTGATTTATCCCGATCCGTACCTGCGCCAGTCGGCGGACGCGATCGCATCCGGCCTCGGCCGCCAGTCGGCGCTCTGGCCGATGAGCATTTCGGGCGATTTTCCGATCGTGGTCCTCAGGACAAGCGACGTCGCAGACATCGAGCTTGTGGCACGCGCGCTCCGCTACCAAGAGTATTTGCGCACGAGGGGGCTGGTGGCCGATTTCGTCATCGTCAACGAGCAGGCGTCCTCCTACGTGCAGGACCTGCAGCAGGCGATCGAGCAGCTCTGCGAGAACAGCCGGTCGCGCGGCAAGGAGCTCGGCCCCCGCCAGCATATCTTCGCGGTGCGCCGCGACCTGATGGACGAAAGCTCCTATCGGACGCTGCTGGCGGTGGCGCGCGTCGTGTTGCATACGAGGAACGGCCGCCTCTTCGACCAGGTCGAACGCGCCGAGGCGGCGGCTCTCGCGGCCCGCGATGCGGCGAAGCTTGTCGATGCCGGGGCGTCGGAGACCGCTGACAAGCCGTTGGCCTCGACGTCGAGGCCTTTGCGTGTCCGCGTGGCGGAGCGTCCCAGCGGAGAGGGACTGCAATTCTGGAACGGCTTCGGCGGCTTCGACCGCGGCGGACGCGACTATGTGGTGCGGCTCGGTGCCGGGCAGGCGACGCCGCATCCCTGGATCAACGTCATCTCCAACAAGGCGTTCGGCTTCCATACCTCCGCTGAGGGCGCTTCCTTCACCTGGAGCCGCAACAGCCGCGATTTCCAGTTGACGCCGTGGACGAACGACCCTGTCACCAACCGGCCGGGCGAGGCGTTCTACGTGCATGACCTCGCGGACGGCTGGACCTTCTCGCCCTTCGCCGGCGTAGCGCCCGACGCCTCGACGAGCTACGAGGCCCGTCACGGACAGGGATTCTCGACCTTTACCGCAAAGCGCGGCGCGCTTTCGCTGGAGCTGACGCAGCTCGTCGACCAGACCGACCCGGTGAAGGTGTCGCGGCTGACGATCCGAAATGATGGGCCGGTCGCGGCGAAGCTGAGGGTCTATGCCTATGTCGAGTGGGTGCTCGGCAACAACCGGGCCGGGTCGGCGCCTACCGTCGTGCCCTCGCTCGACGCCCAGACCGGCGCGATTCTCGCCCGCAATCCCTACAGCCTCGACTTCGGCGACAGGATGGCGTTCCTCGCCAGCGACGGCGCGGCGCAATCGGTGACCGCCGACCGCCACGAATTCATCGGACGCGACGGGAGCGTCGAGCTGCCCAACTCGGTGGCGGCGGGCGCGACCCTCTCGGGCAAGGTCGAGGCCGGCAACGATCCGTGCGCGGCGATGGCGCGGGACGTCGACGTGCCCGCCGGCGGGGAGGCGACACTCATCTGGCTGCTCGGGGATTCCGGTTCGCCCGACGAGGCGAGCGCGCTGGTCGAGAAGCACCGGGGCAAGGATTTCGCCGAACGCCTGGCCGAGACCGACAGGGAATGGCGCGGCTTCCTCGACACGATCCAGGTCGAGACGCCGGACGCCGCTTTCGACGCCATGGTCAACCACTGGCTGCCTTACCAGAGCGCCGCCTGCCGCATCCGCGCGCGTTCGGCCTTCTACCAGGCGAGCGGGGCGTTCGGCTTCCGCGACCAGTTGCAGGACACGCTGGCGCTCCTGCTGCACGATCCGCAACTGGCGCGCGACCAGATCCTCAACGCCGCGCGGCGGCAGTTCCAGGAAGGCGACGTGCAGCACTGGTGGCTGCCGCGCACCGGGGCGGGCGTGCGCACCATCATCTCCGACGACGTGGTGTGGCTGGCCTATGCCGTGCATCGCTACATCCGCGTCACCGGCGACGACGGCATCCTCGCCGAGCAGGTGCCCTACATCGAGGGCGAGCAGTTGCAGCCTGGCCAGCACGACGCCTTCTTCACGCCCGAGGTGACCGAGAAGACGGCGAGCATCTACGAGCATTGCGTGCGGGCACTCGACCTCGCCGTGAAGCGGACCGGCGCCAACGGGCTGCCGCTGATCCTCGGCGGCGACTGGAACGACGGCATGAACCGCGTCGGCGCGGAGGGCAAGGGCGAGAGCGTGTGGCTGGGCTGGTTCCTGCTTAAGACGCTCGGCAATTTCGCCCCCATCGCCAAGGCGCAGGGCGAAGCCAAGCGCGCCAAGGCCTGGGAAAAGCATGCCCACCGGCTGAAACAGGCGCTGGAGAACGCGGCCTGGGACGGCGAATGGTACCGGCGCGGCAGCTACGACGACGGCACGCCGCTCGGCTCGCGCGATTCGGACGAGTGCAAGATCGACTCGATCGCCCAGTCGTGGAGCGTGATCTCGGGCGCCGGCGATCCGGCCCGCTCGCTGACCGCCATGGAAGCAGCGAGGAAGCACCTGGTCGACGAGGAACTCAAGCTCATCAAGCTGTTCGCGCCCGCCTTCCACGATACCGAGAAGGAGCCGGGCTACATCAAGAGCTACCCGCCGGGCGTCCGCGAGAATGGCGGCCAGTACACGCATGCGGCCACCTGGTTCGTCATCGCACTCGCCGAGATGGGCAAGGCCGACGAAGCCTACCAGTGCTTCTCGATGCTCAATCCGGTGAACCACGCGCTGGACAAAGAGGCGGCCGAACGCTACCGGACAGAGCCGTACGTCGTGGCCGCCGACGTCTATTCCTCGCCCGACAAGGGCGGGCGCGGCGGCTGGACCTGGTACACGGGCTCTGCCGGATGGATGTACCGGGCGGCGGTCGAGAGCATTCTCGGCCTGCGCAAGGAGGGCAACCGCCTCTCGGTGAAACCGGCGCTGCCCGGCGGCTGGACGGGCTTCAAGGCGACATTGCGCCTTTCCGGCGCTGTCTACCGGATCGACGTGCGGCGTGAAGAAGGCGCCGAGCCGGCTATCGAGGTCGACGGTCAGCGCCTCCCGGGATCGGAGATCGAGCTTCGAAAGTCCGGCGAAGTGGCGGTATCAGTATTGGTGCCAAAGTAAACTTACGAAATTTATCACAGAATTCTTCGCCATCGCCTTTTTTTTGCCGCAAGGCTGCCCTTTTTTGCTTAAATCTCAATCCGTTACAAGATCACGGGAAGTTACACGTGGTTGCCTCTTGTTGTTCGGCTCAAGGGAACGGACCCACCAGGAGTGCATTGTAATGCGTCCCGACAGCAAGTACGACATGACTGATGGTGCGCTGCACAATTTTTGGATGACGAGGTAATTGTGTCATTGTTCGAAGTTTACTGGAGGGCTCTCCGGTATCTCGGTAAGGACAGACGACGCGTAGCACTGATCTGCGCCGCGAACATCGTTCTGGCCGTGGTCGCCATAGCCGAGCCGATCCTCTTCGGCCGCATCATCGACGCGATCTCCGACAAGAGCAGCCTCTTTCCGACGCTGGCGCTGTGGGCTGGTCTGGGCGCCTTCAACATCGTGGCCTTCGTCCTCGTTGCACGCGGCGCCGACCGTCTCGCGCATGCACGCAGGGCGGGGGTGCTGACCGATTCCTTCGAGCGCGTCATCACCATGCCGCTCTCCTGGCACCACGAGCGGGGCACCTCGAACACGCTGCACACGATGCTGCGCGCCATCGATGCGCTGTCGTCGCTGTGGCTCGAATTCATGCGCCAACACCTGTCGACCTTCGTGGCGCTGGTGCTGCTGGTCCCGACCGCGCTGGCGCTCGACATCCGCATGTCGATGGTGCTGCTGCTGCTCGGCGCTCTCTATGTCGCCATCGGCCGGCTTGTCATGCGCAAGACCAGCGAGGGGCAGCGGTCGGTCGAGCGCCACTATCACAAGGTTTTCGACCATGTGAGTGATTCCGTCGGCAACGTGGCCGTACTGCAGAGCTACAACCGCATCGGCCATGAGGCGGAGGCGCTGCGCAATCATGTCAGGGCGCTTCTGGCAGCGCAGAACCCGGTGCTCGACTGGTGGGCGCTTGCCAGCGCCATGCACCGGCTGTCGTCGACCATCTCGATGATGGTGGTGCTGCTGATCGGCGCGCTGCTCGTCTCGCGTGGCGAGCTCAGGATCGGCGACATCGTCGCCTTCACCGGCTTCGCGACCCTGCTGATCAGCCGGCTGGAGCAGGTCTCGAACTTCGTCAACCAGGTATTCGAGGCCAAGGTCAAGCTCGAGGAGTTCTACAAGGTCGAGGACGATTCCGCGGCGGCGGGCGAGCCGGCCGGCCTGCACGAGCTGGATCAGGTCAAGGGCCATGTGCGCTTCGAGGACGTGACCTTCCGCTTCCCCAATTCGGGCCAGGGGGTCGCCGGCGTCTCTTTCGACGTCAAGGCGGGCCAGACCATCGCCATCGTCGGGCCGACCGGTTCGGGCAAGACGACGCTCATCAACCTCTTGCAAAGGGTGCATTCGCCACAGCAGGGCCGGATCCTGATCGACGGCGTCGACATCGCCGGCGTGACCAGGAAGTCCCTGCGCCAGCAGATCGCCACCGTGTTCCAGGACGCCGGGCTGTTCAACCGCTCGATCGAGGAGAACATCCGCATCGGCCGTGCGGGCGCCGTCAACAACGAGGTGCACGCCGCGGCGGAGGCCGCCGCTGCGCACGATTTCATCCTGGCCAAGTCCGAGGGCTACGACGCGCCGGC
>DATDJN010000268.1:0-23285 GCA_036520515.1 Rhizobiaceae bacterium | reverse complement strand
GGCCAGGAGCCGATGGTGCGCACCCTCACCAACGCATTCTCCACCGGCCGCATTGCGCAGGCCTGGATGCTGACCGGCGTGCGCGGCGTCGGCAAGACGACCACGGCGCGCATCCTGGCGCGGGCGCTGAACTACAAGACCGCCGAGATCGACCGCCCCTCGGTCGACCTGACCGTGCCCGGCGAACACTGCAAGGCGATCATGGAAGGCCGCCATGTCGACGTGATCGAGATGGACGCCGCCTCGCACACCGGCATCGACGATATCAGGGAGATCATCGAGCAGGTGCGCTACGCGCCGGTCTCGGCCCGCTACAAGGTCTACATCATCGACGAGGTGCACATGCTCTCCACGCAGGCCTTCAACGGCCTGCTGAAGACGCTCGAGGAGCCGCCGCCGCATGTGAAGTTCATCTTCGCCACCACCGAGATTCGCAAGGTGCCGATCACGGTCCTGTCGCGCTGCCAGCGCTTCGACCTCAGACGCGTCGATGCCGGCATGCTGACCGAGCACCTGAACAGGATCGCCGGGCTGGAGAGCATCTCCGTCGAGGACGAGGCGGTGGCCATGGTCGCGCGCGCCGCCGAAGGCTCAGTGCGCGACGCGCTGTCGATCTTCGACCAGGCGATCGCCCATGGCGCGGGGACCGTGACAGCCGAGCAGGTGCGCTCGATGCTGGGTCTCGCCGACCGCGCCCGCATCATCGACCTGTTCGAGCACCTCATGAAGGGCGACGCGGCCTCGGCGCTGACCGAATTCCGCGCGCAATATGACGTCGGCGCCGATCCGGCCGCCGTGCTCACCGACCTTGCCGAGTTCAACCATCTGGTGACGCGGCTGCGCTTCGTGCCATCGGCCGCCAACGACGTGTCGCTGTCGGACGAGGAGCGGCGGCGCGGCGGCGAGTTCACCAGGCAGCTTTCCGTGCGGGTTCTGTCGCGCACCTGGCAGATGCTGATCAAGGGCATCCCGGAAGTACAGGCCTCCAACCGGCCGGCGAGCGCGGCCGAGATGGTGCTGATCCGCATCGCGCATGCCGCCGACCTGCCGACGCTGGACGAGGCGCTGAAATCGCTCGGCGACGCGCCGCAGCCGGCCGGCGCACCCGCGCCGCGGCCGTCCGCGCCTGTTGCCGCCGGGCCCGGAAACGGCGCCGCCAGCGCGGTCGCCACCGGCCGCATGCCGGTGACGACAGGCGGCGGCCAGACGATGCGGCTGGTCGAGACAGCCGCCGCTCCCGCCACGCTAAGTGCGCCGCAGCCCGTCGCGGAAGCCGAGCCGGCCGTGCCGTTGAGGTCGCTGGAAGACCTCGCCGCACTCGCCGACGCCAACCGGGACAAGTTCCTCAAGATATCGATCAAGCAGTATGTGCGCCTGGTTCGCATCGAGCCCGGCCGGCTCGACGTCAACCTCACCGGCGATGCGCCGACGACGCTGCTCGGCGACCTGACGACCAAACTGAAGGCATGGACCGGCCGGCAGTGGCTCGTCTCGCTGTCGCGCGAGGAGGGCGGGCAGACGCTCGCCGAGGCCGAGACCGCCAGGCGCGACGACGCGATTGTCGATGCGAAGAAAGACCCGGCCGTGGCGGCGATCCTTGCACGCTTTCCGGGCGCGAAGATCATCGACATCCGCATTCCCAACGCACCGGAAGCTGAAGCAGGCGATGCCGACCTGCCGCCCGAACCGGCGGACGATGACGAAACCGATTTCTGACGGAGACACGACGATGAAGGACCTTCTCGGCCTGATGGGCAAGGCGAAGGAGATGCAGGCCAAATTCCAGGCCATGCAGGAAGAGATCGCCACGCTGGAAGCGACCGGCCAGGCCGGTGGCGGGCTGGTCAGCGTGACGCTCTCCGGCAAGTTCGAGATGAAGGCGCTGAAGATCGACCCGTCGCTCTTCAAGGAGAACGAGGTCGAGATCCTAGAGGACCTGCTGCTCGCCGCCCACAACGACGCCAAGGCCAAGGTCGAGGCCGTCATGCAGGAGAAGACCAAGGCGCTGACCGCAGGCCTGCCCATCCCGCCCGGCATGAAGCTGCCGTTCTGAGGGAATGGGCAATAGCAGTAGGCATTTGGCAATGGGGGAGCAGCGTTTGTCTCCCACTGGCTATGCCACGCTGCCTACGGCCTATATTTAGCTATGTCCTCCAAGCGAATCGCCGGCCCCGAGATCGAGCGCCTGATCCAGCTCCTGGCCAAGGTGCCGGGGCTGGGACCGCGCTCGGCCAGGCGCGCGGCGCTGCATCTCATCAAGAAGAAGGAGCAGTTGCTGTCGCCGCTCGCCGACGCCATGCACGAGGCGGTCGACAAGGTGCGCATCTGCTCGGTCTGCGGAAATGTCGACACGTCCGATCCCTGCATGATCTGCACCGACGCGAGCCGCGATCCCGCCACCATCATCGTGGTCGAGGACGTCGCCGACCTCTGGGCGCTGGAACGCGCCGGCTCGATGAATGCGCGCTTCCATGTGCTCGGCGGCACATTGTCGCCGCTCGACGGCATCGGCCCGGACCAGCTCAACATCAGGACGCTGATCGATCGGGTGGCAGGCGGCGAGGTGAAGGAGATCATCCTGGCCGTCAACGCCACCGTCGAGGGCCAGACCACGGCGCACTACCTAACCGACCAGCTCGCCGGCTTCGGCGTGAAGGTGACGCGGCTTGCGCATGGCGTGCCGGTCGGCGGCGAGCTCGACTATCTCGACGAGGGCACCCTGTCGGCCGCACTCAAATCGCGGACAGCGTTTTGACATGATCGCCGGGCAGGGAGGGCGGATGAATTCTACAGCGCCCCCTCCACCGCCTTCGGCGGTCCCCCTCCCCCGTAAACGGGGGGGGATCCAGGGCTCGGCCGGCCGCGCCGCCGGTTCCTCCCCTGCGAAGCGGGGGAGGGGGACCATGCGAAGCATGGTGGAGGGGGCGGTGCTGCTCCTTATGTTATTCATCTTCGCCGCCACCCCTGCCGCCGCCGCAAAGATCGACGACCAGTTTCGCGCCTGGCTGGAACGGGATCTGTGGCCTGACGCCAAGGCCAACGGCGTGTCGAAAGCGACGTTCGACGCAGCCTTCGCCGGTGTTGCGCCCAACCTCAAGCTGCCCGACCTCGTGCTGCCTGGCCAGAAAGCCGAGACGCCGAAGAAGCAGCACCAGGCCGAGTTCGGCTCGCCCGGCAATTATTTTGCCGAGAAGACGATCGGCGCGGTGACCGCTGGCGGCCGCGCCCGCGCCGGCAGATATGGCAAGACGATCTCCGCCGTCGAGAAGCGTTACGGCGTTCCCGGCGGCGTGGTGCTGGCGATCTGGGGTCGCGAATCCGGCTTCGGCGCGGCGAAAATCCCCTACGACGCCTTCGAGGTGCTGGGCACCAAAGCGTTCCTGGCCACCCGCAAGGAGATGTTCCGGACCGAGGTGATCGCCGCGCTGGTGATGCTCGAACAGGGGAAGGTCACGAAGGACACGATGAAATCGTCCTGGGCCGGGGCGCTCGGTCAGCCGCAATTCCTGCCGACCTCCTTCCTGAAGCACGCCGTCGATTTCGACGGCGACGGCAACGCCGACATCTGGAACTCGACGCCGGATACGCTGGCCTCGATCGCCAACTACCTGGCCCACTACGGCTGGGTGAAAGGCCGCGACTGGGGCTTCGAGGTGACCGTGCCGGAGAGCGTCTCCTGCGCTCTGGAAGGGCCGGACCAGGGCAAGCAGATTTCGGAATGGGCCGCGCTCGGCATCGTGCGCGTCAGCGGGAAGCCGTTCCCGAAAAACGAGCTGAAGGCCGAGGGCTTTCTGCTGATGCCGGCCGGACGCAACGGGCCGGCCTTCATCGTCACGCCGAACTTCTATGTGCTCAAGGAATATAATGAGAGCGACCTCTATGCGCTCTTCATCGGCCACGGCGCCGACCGCATTGCGTCGGGCGACAGGAAATTCGCAGGGTCATGGGGCAAGGTCGACGGGCTTTACCGGTCCGACGTCGCCGCCATGCAACGGGGGCTGGAAGCGCTGGGTTACGACGTCGGCGGCGCCGACGGGTTGCCGGGCTTCAAGACGCGCCGCTCGATCGGCGACTGGCAGGCCAGGAACGGCCGCGCGCCGACCTGCTTCCCCGATGCGGGGATAGTCAAGGCGCTGCGGTAGTCAGGCCGCCTTCGACAGTTCGCGCTGCGCCTCGGCCAGGATCTCGAAGGAGCGTAGCCGCGCCTTGTGGTCGAACATCTGTGCGGTGACCATCAGCTCGTCCGCGCCGGTGCGGCGCACGAAATCGTCGAGGCCGCTGCGCACCGTCGCCGGCGAACCGACAATGGTGCAGGAAAGCGCCTGGTCGAGCATGCCCTTGGCCATCGGGTCGAGGGTCGCCTCGTAATTCTCCACCGGCGGCGGCAGCTTGCCGGGCCGGCCGGTGCGCAGATTGACGAAGGCCTGCTGAAGCGAACTGAAATGAAGCCGCGCCTCGGCGTCGGTGTCGGCCGCGAAGACGTTGAGGCCGAGCATCAGGCGGGGTTTCGCAAGCCGCTCCGAAGGCTGGAAGCGCGAGCGGTAGATCTCCATCGCATGCTCCATCTCGGCAGGCGCGAAATGCGAGGCGAAGGCGTAGGGCAGGCCGAGCATCGCAGCGAGTTGCGCGCCATAGGTCGAGGAGCCGAGCACCCAGACCTCGACCTCCTCTCCTTCGCCGGGCACCGCGCGCACCCGCTGGTCAGGTTCGGCCGGCGCGAAATAGTTGATCAGCTCGACCACGTCCTGCGGGAAATTGTCGACGCCGGCGTCGAGGTTGCGGCGCAGCGCCCGCGCGGTGAGCATGTCGGTGCCGGGCGCGCGGCCGAGCCCGAGGTCGATGCGGCCGGGATGGAGGGCGGCCAGCGTGCCGAACTGCTCGGCGATGACCAGCGGCGAATGGTTGGGCAGCATGATGCCGCCCGCGCCGACGCGGATGGTCTTGGTCCCCGCTGCGACATGCCCGATGACGACGGAGGTCGCAGCGCTCGCGATGCCCGGCATGTTGTGGTGCTCGGCCAGCCAGTAGCGGTGATAGCCGAGACCCTCGGCGTGGCGGGCGAGGTCCAGCGTGTTCTTCAGCGACTGGCCTGGCGTGCTGCCTTCCGGCACGGGCGAGAGATCGAGGACGGAAAGCGTGGCCATGGCGATCTCCGGACATGGGAGGATGGGACGGAAGGCTGATATAGGCACGCCCAGGCGCGCCCGCAACGAGCCGGCTCACCCGGTTCGCAAGCCTCAGGTGAACACCTTGTTCTGGGAAGCTTCCGTCTCCGAGTCGGCCTCGCCCTGCTCCTGCCCCTGATGTGCGGAGAGGAAGTTGCCGATCGGCTGCCAGCTCTCGAAATGGTCGCAGAACACCTTGAAGGTCACGAGCAGCGGCACCGCGATGAGGGCGCCGACGAAGCCCCACAGCCATGACCAGAAAGCCACGGCGATGAACAGCGCCACCGCATTGATCTCGAGCCTGCGTCCGACGATGAGCGGCGTCACCAGCTGGCCCTCGATGACGTTGCACGCGACGACGAACAGCGGCGGCAACAGAGCGTAGGACAGGGTGTCGAAGGTGATCAGCGAGATGCAGGCGACCAGGAGGATGGTCGCCAGCGCGCCGATATAGGGCAGGAAGTTCAGCGCGGCGGCCGCGACGCCCCAGACGGCGGGGTTCGGCATGCCGAGCGCCCAGAGGCCAAGCCCGATGACGGTGCCGAGGCCGCCGTTGATGACCGTCACGGTCAGCAGGTAGTGCGAGATCTCGCGTTCGACGTCGTAGACCACGCGCAGCGCCCGCTTCTTCTGGCTGAGCCGCGCGAAGGACTGGACGATCTTCTCGTAGAACATCGTGCCGGACGCCAGCAGGAAAAGCGACAGCACGAAGGTGATCGCCGCCGTCGTGCTGGCGGAGAGCAGGTTGCCGGCCGCCTGCGATATGATGCCGGGCTGGGCGACGACGACGCGCTGGACGCCGGGCTCCTGCGCGGTCTCGGCCACCTTCTCGACCTGCTGCGAGACGGCCATGAATTTTTCGAAGGGGTGGCGGAATTCCGAGAGACGCTGCGTCACCCGGCGCCCGATCTCGGGCGCCTCATTGGCGAGTTGGACGATCGGCCCGGACAGGAAATAGCCCGCGCTGGCCAGTGCCAGGACCGATATGACGACGAGAAGGGTGGCCGACAGAGCTTCCGGCACGCCGCGTTTTTTCAGGAAGCGGACGATCGGCGTCAACATCAGCGCGAACAGGAAGGCGAGCACGACCGGCATGATGAAATCGCGCCCGAAATAGAGCGCGTAGATGATGGCGAGGATGAACAAGCCGACAAGCAGCAGTCGGATCAGCCTGGTTTCCGACCAGACGGGTTCCAGCCGGTGGTTTGGGCGGGCGTCGTCAGCCGCCGGCAGGGGGCTGCCGGGTAGTTCCTTGTCGGTCCGCATGGCGTAGCCCTCAAAACACCCGGGAAACCCGGGATGAGGTAAAAAATGCGCGGGATGCGGCTAGGTTCCAAATGGCTCGGCCGATGGGCGAAACACGAGGCCGTACATTTTTAATGGTAGCGTTGCCGTAATACGCTTGAACTCTGCCGCGCCTTGCGTATGTAAGCGTCACTGACAGACTTTCAGGGACTGAAATTGGCTATATATAGGGAAAAGGACGTCTTCGAGCGCCGTAATGCGGCGAACGAAGCGAAGAAGGCTTTGCTTGCGAGATACAAGGCACGGCCGGCGGAAGACGATCCGGCGGTGCTGGCGCGCAAGGCGGAACGGCAGGCCATCCTCGAGGCACGCGCTATACGCGAGGCCGAGAAGGAGAAGCTGAGGCAGGAGCGGCTCGCCCGCGAGGCCGACGAGCGCGCCGCGCGCGAGGCGGCCGAAGAGGCTGCACGGCTCGAAGCCGAGGCGCTGGCTCAGGCCGAGGCGAAAGCCAAGGAAGCCGAAGAGACCGAGCGCATCGCCCGCCTGCTGGCGGACGAAGCCGAACGGAAGGCCAAGCGCGACGCGCGCTACGCCGCACGCAAGGCTCGTTCCGGCCGGCACTAAGGCCGACCGGCTCTTCGCCAAGGACCGATAAGGAAGCGACTGGCCTTTGGCCGGTCACTTTTCCTTTTGCCGTATCGCCATGACGGGCGCGGCCTTCAGCGTCGGAGCCGCAGCCGGCTTCTTGACATCCTTCTTCGGCTTTCGGGCTTCCTTCTTCGCCTTCATGCTGCCTTTGGCCATGATTCGCTCCTTGTTGACTGATAGCGGAGTGAAACAAGACTTTCTGCCGTGGAGCAAGAGTCCCGCCCAACGCCGCCGTTGCTCTTCCCTGCCGACGCGCTAGAATCGACCGCTTCGTTTGAAGCTGGAGCGTGCCATGCAGATCGACGGCGGCTGTCATTGCGGCGCGATCGCCTATGAGGCGCAGATCGACCCTGAGATGGTCAGCATCTGCCATTGCAAGGATTGTCAGACGCTTTCCGGAACCGCCTTCCGCGTCGTCGTCTTCGCGCCGGCCGAAACATTCCGCCTGACGCGGGGCCGTCCGAAAATCTACGTGAAGATCGCCGAAAGCGGCAGCAGGCGCGCACAGGCATTCTGCGCCGAATGCGGCTCGCCCCTCTACGCCACGTCGGCCGACGAGAAGCCGACGGCCTACGGCATCCGTCTCGGCACGGCGCGCCAGCGCGACCAGTTGCCGCCGAAGCGTCAGATATGGCACCGCTCCGCCGTGGCCTGGCTGCCCGAGATGGAGGGGTTGGCCACCAGGGAGACGACCTGAGAGCACCGGACCAGGCCCGGGCTCGCTGGCCGAAGCCTACGCGCCTTCGTCGACGACGCGCAGCCGGAGCTGACCGCTTTTCGAGCCCACCGAGGCAGGCTCGTTGGCCGCCGGCAGTGCGCGTGGCACGTCGGCTTCTCCGGCCTGCTCCGATCCGAGTTCCAGCGCTTCGATCTTCTGGCCGCGCTTCACCACCTTGGACGACGACACCAGGATGTCGTCTATGTCCTTGCTCGCCTGGCCGAAATGCGTCTGCAGCTTGCGCACGCGGTCGTCGAGGCGCGAGACGTCTTCCATCAGCCTGATGACCTCACCCTGGATGAGATGCGCCTGCTCGCGCATGCGCGAGTCCTTGAGGATCGCCTGCACGACCTGGATCGACAGCATCAGCAACGACGGCGAGACGATGACCACGCGGGCCCGATGCGCCTTCTGCACCACCGCTTCGAAATTCTCGTGGATTTCCGCGAACACCGATTCCGAGGGCACGAACATGAAGGCGGTGTCCTGCGTCTCCCCCGACAGCAGGTATTTCTCAGCGATGGCCTTGATGTGGTATTCGATGTCGCGCCTGAAGAGCTGGGTGGCACGGGCGGTATCGGCATCCGTGCCGGCGTCGCGGATGGCGTTCCAGGATTCCAGCGGGAACTTGGCGTCGATGACCAGTGATGGCGCGCCGTTCGGCATGCGGATCACGCAGTCGGGCCGGTTGCCGTTGGACAGCGTCGCCTGGAATTCGTAGCCGCCATGCGGCAGGCCGTCGGCGACGATCGCCTCCATGCGCGACTGGCCGAAAGCGCCGCGCGTCTGCTTGTTGGAGAGGATCGCCTGCAGCTGCACGACCTGGCCGGCGAGCGACTGGATGTTGTTCTGCGCGCTGTCGATGACGGCCAGCCGCTCCTGCAGCTTGGTCAGCGACTCATGCGTCGACTTGGTCTGCTCGGTCATGGTCTGGCCGATGCGGCCGGTCATGGCGTCGAGCCGCTGGCTGATCGACTGGGTGAGCTCCGCCTGGCGGGCGCCGAACACGTCCGCCACCGCGCCGAGCCGGCCCTGCATCTCGGCCTGCGCCTGCACCAGCGCCGCCATCTGCCCCTCCGCCTCCCGGGCCCGTCCGGCGGCTTCGGCCGCTGCCGCGGCGCGCGCCCGCGACGAGCGCCAGAGCGAGACGATAAGGGCGAGGAGGAGCACCCCGAACAGCGCCGCGCTCGCGGCGAGCGCCTGGCCCAGCGTGATTGCGGTCGCGCCCAGCCTTGCGACAGGTTCGGAGAGGATGGTCGTCAACTGATCCATCGCAAGAGCATAACCGATTCGTCAGGCCATGCCAGATCAAAACGGGAACAGCCGACGGATGTTGACGCTTCTATTTCGAGGTCTTAGGTGAGGCCCATGTCTATCAAGCCGCTTGTCATTCTTCCCGATCCCGTCCTGCGCCTGGTGTCCAAGCCGGTCGAGCGCGTCGACGCGCCGCTTCTCAAGCAGGCCGACGACATGCTGGAGACCATGTATGACGCGCCCGGGATCGGGCTCGCCGCGATCCAGGTCGGCGAGCCGCTGCGCTTGCTGGTCATCGACCTCGCCAAGGAGGGCGAGCCGCCGGCGCCGCAGGTGTTCATCAACCCGGAAATCCTCGAGAAGAGCGACGAGCGCTCTGTCTACGAGGAGGGCTGCCTGTCGATCCCCGACTACTATGCCGAGGTCGAGCGGCCCGCGAAGGTGCGCGTGCGCCATCTCGACCGCGAGGGCAAGGAGCAGGAGGTCGAGGCCGACGGCCTGCTGGCCACCTGCCTGCAGCACGAGATCGATCATCTGAACGGCGTGCTCTTCATCGACCACATCTCGAAGCTGAAGCGCGACATGGTGGTCAGGAAGTTCAAGAAGCTTGCCAAGGACCGCCCGCCGGCCAAGATGGTGGGCTGAACGGCCCGTAGATTCTCGATTTGTGAATCGAGAGAACGGGTGATATCGTTGATATCAGAAATGGGAGCGGCCTATGGGCGACCTGTTGATCCGCGATATCCCAGAAGCTTTGAAACGTGGTCTGGAGCAGGCCGCAAGGCGCGATGGCCAAAGCCTTTCGGCAAAGTCGATCGACCTTCTGCGCAAGTCACTGTCGGCCGAGCAGGCAAATCGGGAAAAGCCATTTGTATCAGCCTGGGATGTGTTGAGGCCCATCCTGTACCAAGGCGACGACGAAGAGGCTGATGCTTTTGCCAAGATCATGGACGAGATAGAGGCAGAGAGGAAACGCGACTTTGGCCGCCCTCTGCCGGATTTCGAATGATAATGCTCGACACCAATGTGGTGTCCGAGCTCCAGAAGCCGCATCCGAGCGGGCTCGTAGGGAAGTGGCTCGCCTCAACAAGCATCGAGACGACGTATATATGTGGCCCGGTTCTGATGGCGCAGGCCTTTGGGGCAGAACTCCATCTGTTGAAGTCGGGCTCCAGGCGTTACGTCGATGGTCTTGAGAGATTGCGTGCGCAGTACGCAGATCGCACTCTTGTCCTCGACGCCGCTGCATACGATCTCGCCGGTCGCCTGCGCGCCAGGCGGCAAAGCCGCGGCCGGCCGTTGAGCATTGGCGACTCCATGATCGCCGCGATCTGCCTCGCCCATGGTGCTGCATTGGCCACACGCAACGTCAGGGATTTCGACGGACTTGACCTCAGGCTCATAAACCCGTTTGAACCGGGCGCTTAAAGGCAGCGCTACCAGAAAACCCGAATATGTCGCTTCGCATAGTCTTCATGGGCACCCCGGAATTTTCCGTGCCGACGCTCCGCAGGGTCGTCGAGGCGGGGTACGAGGTCGTGGCGGTTTATACGCAGCCGCCGCGGCCGGCCGGCCGGCGTGGGCTGGAGCTGACGCCCTCGCCGGTGCAGCGCGAGGCCGAAAGGCTGGGCATCGAGGTCAGGGCGCCCGTCTCGCTCAAGGGGCAGGCGGAGCAGGCGGCTTTCGCCGCGCTTCAGGCGGACGCGGCCGTGGTCGTCGCCTATGGCCTGCTGCTGCCGAAGGCGATCCTCGAGGGCACGCGGCTCGGCGCCTATAACGGGCACGCCTCGCTGCTGCCGCGCTGGCGCGGTGCTGCCCCCATCCAGCGCGCGATCATGGCAGGCGACCGCGAGACCGGCATGATGGTGATGAAGATGGAGGAAGGGCTCGATACCGGCCCCGTGGCGCTGACTCAGCGGATCGCGATCGGGCCTAACGAGACGGCAGGAGAACTGCACGATCGGCTGATGCTGTCGGGTGCGAGCCTGATGGTCGAGGCGCTGGGCAAGCTTGGGGCCGGCGATCTGGTGCTGACGCCGCAGCCGTCCGACGGCGTGGTTTACGCGCGCAAGATCGACAAGGCCGAAACCCGCGTCGATTGGACGCTTGCGGCGGCCGACGTCCACAACCACATTCGCGGTCTGTCGCCCTTTCCAGGCGCATGGTGTGAGATCGTCCTGGGCGGCAAGGCCGAGCGGCTGAAGGTTTTGCGCTCGGTGTCGGCCGAGGGCGCCGGCGAGCCGGGCGAAATCATCGACGACCGGTTGACTGTCGCCTGCGCCCGGGGTGCCGTGCGGCTCACCGAATTGCAGCGGGCCGGCGGCCGCGCCGTGACGGCGGAGGAATTCCTCCGCGGCACGAAGATAGAAAAAGGAATGAGACTGTCATGAGCATGATGTCGATCAGGACCGCGACAACGCGGGACCGCGAGGCGATCCGCCTCGTCGAGGAGCACGCATTCGGACAGAACATGGAGGCCGGGTTGGTCGATGCGCTGGTGGACAGCGGCGACACGGTGCTGGAACTGGTCGCCGAGGAAGACGGCCATGTCGTCGGGCATATCCTGTTCTCGCGGCTCTATGTCGAGCACGGCAACAGGCGCTTCCCGGCCGTGGCGCTGGCGCCGCTGGCGGTCGAGCCGTCTTTCCATGGCACCGGCATCGGCGGCGCGCTGATCCGCGAGGCGCATGTCCGGCTGAAGCAGGCCGGCGAAAAGCTGTCGATCGTGCTCGGCGACCCCGCCTATTACGGCCGCTTCGGCTATTCGCACGAGCGCGCGCAGGGCTTCGAGAGCGACTACCAGTGCGAAGCCCTGCAGGCGGCAGCCTGGGGCGAGGCGCCGGTGAACGGCAAGCTCGTCTATGCGCCGGCCTTCGGCGCCGATCTCGCGGCCTGAAGCCGGGGATGCCGCGCTACCGCCTCGACATCGAATATGACGGCACGTCCTATGCCGGCTGGCAGAGGCAGGCCGGGCAGCATACGGTCCAGGCGGCGCTGGAGCAGGCGATCCTAGCCTTTTCCGGCCAGGCGATCTCGCTGCGCGGCGCCGGCCGCACCGATTCCGGCGTCCACGCCACCGGCCAGGTGGCGCATCTCGATCTCGACAGGGACTGGCCGGACGACACGGTGCGCAACGCCATCAACGCGCATCTGAGGTTGGCCGGCGAGGCGGTGGCGGTCACCGCGGCGGCGAAGGTCGCGGACGATTTCGACGCGCGCTTTACCGCGACGAAGCGCCACTATCTCTACCGCATCCTCAACCGGCGGGCGCAGCCGGCGCTGGAGAAGAACCGCGCCTGGTGGGTGCCGACAAAGCTCGATGCGGAGGCGATGCACGAGGCCGCGCAGCAGCTTGTCGGCCGGCACGACTTCACCACCTTCCGCTCGTCGCAATGCCAGGCGAACAGCCCGCTCCGCACTCTCGACCGGCTGGATGTCACGCGTTCCGGCGACCTGATCGAGGTCAGGACATCGGCGCGCTCCTTCCTGCACAACCAGGTCCGCTCGCTGGTCGGAACACTGAAGCGCGTCGGCGAAGGCGGCTGGACCGCTGCCGACGTGAAGGCCGCACTCGACGCGAAGGACCGCGCCGCCTGTGCGGGAATCGCGCCGCCGGAAGGGCTCTACCTGACCAGGGTCGATTACTCGACCGGCACCTGAGTCGAGGCGTCCAGGCCGAGCGCGGCCTGCAGCACGAACAGCACGACCAGCGAGATGAGGAACACGCCAGCGAAAACGGCGGAGCCGACGGCCGGCCCCTTTCCGATGGCGATATTCGTCACCCGCCAGGACAACACCATCGTCAGGACGAACAGCACCAGCGACAGAAGCGTGATCACTTCCGAGGCGGCCGGCAGGAACAGGCCGAGCAGCGCCGGCGGAAGCATGATCCAGACGATCAGCGCCGAGGCCCAGTTGCTCGCAACGACGAAGTGGACGAAACGGTCGCCGATGCCGGCGCGGGAGGCCACCGCGGCGAGCGCGATCAGCGGCAGCACCCATGTGCCGAGATCGATCGCCGCCAGCCGCACGACGACGGAGAGTTTGCTGCCGTAGACGTCCGAAAACTGGCTGAGTTCGTTGGCCGTGCGCACCCAGCCGACGACAAGTGCCGGCAGGGCCACCACGATGGCGAAGAACGAATTCCAGAAGCCGTCGGCGGAAAGGTCGAGCAGGCGCAGCCCGTCGGGTTTGCCCATCATCATGCGCCAGGCGCCGGTGAGATAAAGCTGGATGTTTTCGGTTGAAGGCATGGCGGCCTATCCGAACCAGTCCTCGAGGAAACGAAGATAGATGGCGGTCAGCGTCTCCAGGTCGGCGAGCGCGACCCGCTCGTCCACCATATGCATTGTCTTGCCGACCAGACCGAACTCCACCACCGGGCAATAGTCCTTGATGAAACGCGCGTCCGAGGTGCCGCCCGAGGTCGACAGGCCGGGCGTCAGCCCGGTGACGGCCTGGATCGAGCCGGAGAGGGCGGCGACCAGCCTGTCGTCGCGCGTCAGGAAGACCTCGCTCGGCGGCTCGCGCCAGGCGAGTTCGAAGGCGATCGGCTCGTCGCGCCCGGCGCGGTATTTCCTGCGGCGGCTGGCGCGGTCGAGCCGGTTGTGGATTTCGGCCTGCAGCGTCTCGACGCTCCACGTATCGTTGAAGCGGATGTTGAAGGTGGCGGTGGCGCTGGCGGGGATGACGTTGCCGGCCGGATTGCCGACATCGATCGAGGTGATTTCCAGATTGGTCGGCTGGAAATCCTTGGTGCCGGCGTCGAGGGCCGGATCGAGCAGCGCGTCGGCCAGAGTGATCAGCCCGCGCACCGGATTGTCGGCGAGGTGTGGATAGGCGACGTGGCCCTGCCGTCCCTGGACAGTGACCGTCCCGGACACAGAACCGCGGCGGCCGATCTTGATCATGTCGCCGAGCCGGTCGGGATTGGTCGGCTCGCCGACGAGTGCCGCGTCCCAGCTCTCGCCTTTCTTCGCCGCCCAGTCGAGCAGCTTCACCGTGCCGTTGATCGCCGGGCCTTCCTCGTCGCCGGTGATCAGCAGCGAGACCGAACCCTTGAAGTCGCTCTTGGCCGCGATGTACCGCGCCGCTGCGGCGACGAAGCAGGCGATGCCGCCCTTCATGTCGACCGCGCCGCGGCCGTACATGTCGCCATTGTGGATCGCGGCGGAAAAGGGCGGATGCGTCCATGACGCCTCGTCGCCGACGGGAACGACGTCGGTGTGGCCCGCGAACATCAAATGCGGCCCGTTGCCGGAGCGGCGGGCGTAGAGGTTCTCGATATCCGGGGTGCCGTCCGCGGAAAAGACCGGACGTTCGATCGCGAAGCCGAGCGGCGCAAGCATCGCCTCGAGCGCCGAAAGCGCGCCGCCCTCGGCCGGTGTTACCGACGGGCAGCGTATGAGCGCGGCGAGATTGGCGGCGGGATCGGTGGGGAGCGTCATGGGGCCGAGATAATCGAAACGAGGGGTTGTGTCACCGGCCCGCCAGCCACCGGTGGCTGGGCCAGCGGAGAGGCGGCCGCGATGATCAGCCTTGGGTCGAGGCGACGGTAGCGGCGGTTACTCGATCCCTCGGCCATCGCTCATCCCTGCGCCGTCATTCCTGGGTGGCGGGCGAGTTGGTGTGGCGGCCGTAGCGGTTCGGCCCCGGCATTCCCCTGGGTAGGCAGAGCAGCAGGAAAACGAAGATGTCGGCGATCAGGAACAGCAGCCCCCACCAGCCCGAATAGCCGAAATCGTGCAGCCGCTTGGCGCAGAGCGCCAGATGCGACAGCAGCAGCACGCCGAAGATCAGCGCGAAGATGCCGAACCAGAAGGAGATCGCCGCCTCGTCCCCGTTGGCCGCCACCATGCGGTAGATCGGATAGGCCCGTATCAGGTAGAGGAGCACGCCGGCGAGGCCGAACACGCGCCGGTCCACCCGACCCGAGAAGCTGAAGAACAGCCAGAGAAGCCGCTGCGCCTCCACCCGATCAGTCCCTCAGAAGCTCGTTGATCGAGGTCTTCGACCGGGTCTGGGCGTCGACGCGCTTGACGATGACGGCGCAGTAGAGGCCGGGTCCAGGCTCGCCATTGCCCATCGGCTTGCCCGGCAGCGTGCCGGCGACAACGACGGAGAAGGGCGGCACCTCGCCGTAGCTGATCGTGCCGGTGGCGCGGTCGACGATCTTGGTGGACTTGCCGATGAAGACGCCCATGCCGAGCACCGAGCCTTCGCGCACGATGCAGCCCTCGACCACCTCGGAGCGGGCGCCGATGAAGCAGTCGTCCTCGATGATGGTCGGGCCGGCCTGCATCGGCTCCAGCACGCCGCCGATGCCGACGCCGCCCGACAGATGCACGTTGCTGCCGATCTGCGCGCAGGAGCCGACGGTCGCCCATGTGTCGACCATGGTGTTCTTGCCGACATAGGCGCCGAGATTGACGAAGGAGGGCATCAGCACCGCACCCGGCGCGATGTAGGCCGAGCGGCGCACGACGCAGTTCGGCACGGCGCGGAAGCCGGCAGTCTCGAAGTCGCCGCCGCTCCAGCCGTCGAACTTGGACGGCACCTTGTCCCACCACACGGACGCACCCGGCCCGCCCTTGATGATCTCCATCGGATTGAGGCGGAAGGACAGGAGCACCGCCTTCTTCAGCCACTGGTTGACGGTCCAGTTGCCGTCGTCCTGGCGTTCGGCGACGCGCACCTCGCCCTTGTCGAGCAGGGTGAGCGCGGTGTCGACCGCGTCGCGGATTTCGCCACCCGTCGCCGTCGAAACGGTGTCGCGCGCCTCGAATGCCTTCTCGACGACGCTTTCGAGCTGCGAAAGGTCCTGCTTCGCCATGAAATTCCCCTAATACAACCTGCTGTTAAGCCTGCGGCCGCTAAGCTGGCCGCGAAATCGCGCGGACCCTATGTCAAGGCTTGGAGGGGGTCAATCGCGGCCGCGCCACGGGACAGCGCATAAAGGACGCATAGACAGATGGAGCCGACCGAAAAGGCGGGCTGGACGCCGCTGCCGCATTCCGACGAGGACCTGGAGCGCGCCAAAAGCGTGCCGCAGACGCCGCAGACCCTGTCGTCGACCTACCGGCTGGCCTGGAACGACGAGGAGTTCATGACGCGGCGCGAGTTGCGGCCGGTGCGGCTGCAGCTCGAGCTCTTGAAGCCCGAGATGATCCTCGCCGAACGCGGCATACGCTCGACGGTGATCCTGTTCGGCGGCGCGCGCATTCCCGAGCCCGGGGGCGACGCCTGGGCCGCCAAGAACGAGCAGCAGAAGAAGAACCTCGAGGCCAACAGCCGCTATTACGAGGAGGCGCGCGCCTTCGCCCGGCTGTGCTCGCAGCATTCGGCCGCGTCCTATTACCGCGAGTTCGTCGTGGTGACCGGCGGCGGGCCGGGCGTGATGGAGGCCGGCAATCGCGGCGCCAGCGATGTCGGCGCGCCGTCGATCGGCCTGAACATCGTGCTGCCCCACGAGCAGGCGCCCAACCCCTACATCACGCCGGAGCTGTCCTTCAATTTCCACTATTTCGCGATCCGCAAGATGCATTTCGTCATGCGCGCCAAGGCGGTCGCGGTCTTCCCCGGCGGCTTCGGCACGATGGACGAGTTCTTCGAGACCCTGACGCTGATCCAGACCGGCCGCATGGAGCGCGTGCCGATCATCCTGTTCGGCAAGGAGTTCTGGCGCCGCGCCATCGACCTGGACTACCTTGCCGAGCAGGGCACCATCTCGCCCGGCGACCAGGACATCATCGACTTTGTCGATTCCGCCGACGAGGCCTGGGAAATCATCGGCCGCTTCTACAATCTCTGATTCCCACGGGAACGTCTTGCGGCGTCCGCTGTTTCTTCCTGCCGAGGAGACCGCAGATGTCCCGCAAGAGCGATCGCGCAAGCATGCCGCCAGGCAAAGGCACGCCGTCCCCCGGGACGGCGAAAGGCGCCGTCGAGTCCGGCGAGATCGAGGAGCGCATCGAGCGCCTCGAGCGCCGGCTGGAGGAAAGCCTGCTCGGCGACGACGGCCTCGCCGCCGTGCAGGACGGCATCGATCGCGAGCCTTCGGGAGACGCGCTGCGGCGGGCGGTCAGGCGCTCCAACGTCAAGCGCGGCGGCAGCAAGGCCTGATCAGGGCAAGTCGTGCTGCCGGTCGAGCGGGTGCGGCCGCTGCCCGACGGGTGCGGATCGCCTCAGGCGGCGGTCTTGGCGATCGAGGCGAGGAAGCTCGGCAGGTCGTCGGTGACGAAGTCCACGTCGTCCTCGTAGTTGGCGTCCTTCTCCCAGATCTCCGAAAAGGTCGGCTCGAAATTCCTGGGCACCACCAGCACCGTCGTCATGCCGAGCGATTTCGGCACCGAGAGGTTGCGCGCCAGGTCCTCGAACATGGCGGCGTTGGGACCGGTGACGGCGTGGAGGGCGGCGAAGCGCTCATAGGTCTGGCGCGCCGGCTTGGGCGTCAGGCCGGCGGCGACGATGTCGAAAATGTCGTCGAAATGGTCGAGGATGCCGAGCTGCCGCGCGGCGCGCTCGGCATGGCCGCGGTCGCCGTTGGTGAAGATGAATTTTCGGCCCGGAAGCTGGCGGATCGCCGCGCCGAGCGCCGGATCTGGCACCAGCCAGGAATAGTCGATGTCGTGCACCTTTTGCAGGAAGTCGTCGGAATCGATGCCGTGGCGCGCCATCAGGCCGGCGAGAGTGGTGCCATATTCGCGGTAGAGCTCCTTCTGCAGCTTGCGCGCCTCCTCGCGCGGCAGCGTCAGCAGTTCCGCCACATATGCCGTCATCTTCACGTCGATCTGCGAGAACAGGTTCGAGTGGTGCGGATAGAGCGTGTTGTCGAGGTCGAACACCCAGTCGGTGACATGGGAGAAGCGGCTTGGGTCGGGCAGGTCGGTCATGCAGGGCTTATGGCACAAATCGCCGCCGACAGGGACATGCCGACGTCGGCAAAATAATGTGGATGACCCCGGCGGAAATCCGGCTTCGATAAAATTTTAAGCTCCCCGGAAAACCCTCGTTCAGGGACGCCTGCCATGCACGGGACCGGGTGAGGAAAGCCTTCATGAATCGAATATTCCTGAAATCCACTGCGGTTGCCTTCTCGTCGCTTCTTGCCTCTCTTCTCCTCGCAATCGCCCTGATCCCGGCGCTCGGCCCGGTCGACGGCAATGCGTGGCTGATGCTGGCGATCTGCTCGCTGGCGATCGCCTGGCCGGTCAGCGCCTATGCCTTCTGGCAGGGCGAGAAACTGCGAAACGCGCACCGCGACCTGGCGCGCACGCATGCCGAACTCGGCGCGGCGCACCGGCGGCTCGAGGAAAGGGCCAGCCGCGATCCGATGACGGGAATGCTGAACCGCGAGAACTTCTTCGCGGCGCTCGAAGGCTCCCGGCGCAAGACCGACCGTGGCGCGCTGCTCATCATCGATGCCGACCACTTCAAGAAGATCAACGACAGCTACGGGCATCTGACCGGCGACAAGGCGCTGCTGGAGATCGCCTCGGCGATCGCAAGCGGCGTGCGCGCCGGCGACGTGCTCGGCCGCATCGGCGGCGAGGAGTTCGCCGCCTTTCTGGTCGGCGCCACCGATGAGGAGGCGATCGGCGTCGCCGAGCGTATCCGCCGCGAGGTGGAGGCGATCCGCTTCCAGCCGGAAGACGGCAGGGAACTGTCGCTGACCGTTTCGATCGGCGGCACGCCGTGCAGGCCGGAGGCCAATGTGTCCGAGCTGATGCGCGCCGCCGACAAGCGGCTCTACGAGGCGAAAGGCCGCGGCCGCAACCGCACCATCTTCGACGACGGCATGCCGGCCGCCGCCTGAGGCGAACCTCGAGACTGCCCGCTCACCAATTTCCAATGCTGGCAGACAGGCCGGTGCGGCGGCGTTCGTCTTCGCGATAGTCGGTCTGTTGGCGAGGCGGCCGGCTACCACGCATAGACCGGCTGCAACCCGTCGAGGCCCTTGAAAGCGGTCTCGGCGGCGATGCGCGGCGGCAGGCAGAGATGCCCGGCGATGGTCGCGGAGGCGACCCGCGTCAGCGACAGGTCGGAGGCGGCGCCGAGCAGGCGCGCCGCATAGTTCACGGGCTGTCCGATGGCCGTGAAGTCAAGCCGGTTCGCCCCGCCGATGTTGCCGTAGTGGAAACGCCCGGCATGGATCGCCGAGCGGAAGCCGAGCAGCTTGCCGACTTCGGCCTCCCCCAGCTTCTTCTCGCCTTCCAGCACGGCCTCGCTGGCCGCCTTCGCGGCGCCGGCCAGCGTCGTCCTCTCGCCATAGGGGAAGATCGCGAAGAAGCCGTCGCCCAGGAATTTCAGGATCTCGCCGCCGCGCGCCTCGACCGGCGGCACCATGATGTCGAACGCCTCGTTGAGCACGGCGACGATTTCCGGGCCGCTCCTCGTGTTGGAGAGCGCGGCGAAGCCGATAAGATCGGTGAACAGGATTGCCGCGTCGATCTCCTCGCCGTCGCCGCGGTGGATGCGGCCTGCAAGGATCTGCTCGCCGCTGTTGCGGCCGACATAGGCCGAGATGATCGACGCGGCGTTCAGTCTCAGGAGGTGGGCCTCGACAACGCGGGCGAGCGGGCGGCGGATGCGCTCAAGCACGGCGAGCGCGCCGTCGCTCCAGCCTTCGGGATGCTTCGTCGACCAGGAAACGGCCTGGGTTTCGCCCGACGTGAAGACCAGCGGCTGCGCAACATAGTCGGTGAAGCCGTCCGCGACGAGTTCGCCGAGGATCGGATAGTCCGAGATCTGGTAGGGATTGGTGAGGCGGCGGCGTACCGTCACCTGTTTGGAGGTGACGACGGGCAGCGGGTTGCTCACATATTCGCGGCGCGAATAGAGGTCGATGCCGCCCTCGGTCATCTGCGAGCCTTCCTCGGGCGTCCACAGCAGCCTGCGTCCGGCGATGTTGGGGTGGAGGGTCCGCACGAAAAGCGCGAAGCGGCCGACCGGGACGCCGGCCCCGACGAGGCGGCGGCCGAGGGCGTCGAACGACTGCTGGGCATTGCTGCCCGGCCGCGCGCCGTCGATCAACCATTCGACCAGCTCGTCGATTGCATCGCCGTCGATCATGCGCGCTCCGGCCCTCCGCTTGCGGCCGAACCCTAGCATAGTCGGGAGCCCGGCGCGGACATAGACTAGGCTGCCTTGTCGCGGACCTGGTAGTCCTTGACGGCGGCGAAGCGGACGTCCTTCCAGCGGTCAGCCTCGTAGTTGAGGCCGAATTCGTGCGGGGCGAGGAAGACGGGGTCGCCGTCGAGGTCCCGGGCGATGTCGCCGCGATGCGCCTCGATGAAGCGCTCGACTTCGAGCTTGCTGTCGGCCGAGATCCATCGGCAGACGGAGAAGCGCGACATCTCGAAATCGACGGGCAGCGTGTATTCGACTGATAGCCGCTCCTTCAACACGTCGAGCTGCAGCGCGCCGACGACGCCGACGATGGCCGGCGAGCCGTCTTCGGGCTGGAAGAGCTGCACGACGCCTTCCTCGGCCATCTGCTGCAGCGCTTCCTTGAGCTTCTTCGCCTTCATGGCGTCGCCGAGGCGCACGCGGCGCAGGATTTCGGGCGCGAAGTTCGGCACGCCGCGGAACAGGATGTCCTCGCCCTCGGTCAGCGTGTCGCCGATCCGGAGCGTGCCGTGGTTGGGGATGCCGACCACGTCCCCGGCATAGGCCTCGTCGGCGGTGATGCGCGAGCGGGCGAAGAAGAACTGCGGGGCTGACAGGCTGATCTGCTTGCCGGTGCGCACGAGCTTGGCCTTCATGCCGCGCTTCAGCTCGCCTGAGCAGACGCGCACGAAGGCGATGCGGTCCCGATGGTTGGGGTCCATGTTGGCCTGGATCTTGAAGACGAAGCTCGTCATCTTCGGTTCGGTGGCGGCGACGGTGCGCGTGTCGGCCTCCTGGTCGCGCGGCGCCGGCGCATAGGCGCCGAGGCCCTCGATCAGGTCGCGCACGCCGAAGTTCCTCAGCGCCGAGCCGAAATAGACCGGCGTCAGGTGGCCCTCCCGGAAGGCCGCCAGGTCGAAGGGCCGGCAGGCTTCCCGCGCCAGTTCCAGTTCCTCGATGAAGACGGGACGATCATTGTCGGGAAGCAACCCTGCGACCCGGTTGGAGTCCGGGCCGTTGACCGGCGTGCGTTCCTTGTCGGCATCGCCGTGGCGCACGGCGTTCTGGGCCAGGTGGTAAGTCCCCGAGAAGCTCTTGCCCTGGCCGATAGGCCAGGTGATCGGCGCGGTGTCGAGCGCCAGCTTCTGCTCGATCTCGTCGAGGATCTCGAAGGTGTTGCGCGCCTCGCGGTCCATCTTGTTGACGAAGGTGACGATCGGGATGTCCCGCAGCCGGCACACCTCGAAGAGCTTCAGCGTGCGCGGCTCGATGCCCTTTGCGGCGTCGATGACCATGACGGCCGAGTCGACTGCCGACAGCGTGCGGTAGGTATCGTCCGCGAAATCCTCGTGGCCGGGCGTGTCGAGCAGGTTGAAGACGTTGTCGCCATATTCGAAGGTCATCACCGAGGTGACGACCGAGATGCCGCGCTCGCGCTCGATCTTCATCCAGTCGGAACGCGTGTTCATGCGGTCCTTCTTCGCCTTCACCTCGCCGGCGAGCTGGATCGCGCCGCCGAACAGCAGGAGCTTTTCGGTCAGCGTCGTCTTGCCGGCGTCGGGATGCGCGATGATCGCAAAGGTGCGGCGGCGGGCGACCGCCTGCTTGATGTCTTCGGCCATGTCAGGAGTCCGTTGGATGCGGGTATATAGCCACGCCTGACCGGCATGTCGAGGAAGCGGTTCCTCCCCTGCGAAGCGGGGGAGGGGGACCGCCGAAGGCGGTGGAGGGGGGGCGGCCCCGGGAAAGGCTTGGGCGGTGGAAGGGGGCGGCAGGCCGCGCCTCACACCGCCAGTTCGAACCCGCTTTCGGCCAGCACCTCGCCGTTCACCATCAGCTCGACCCGGTGGAAGCCGGCATTGTGTTTGCGCGTCGTGAAGTCCCTGACCGTCTGGCTGATCGCCAGTTCGCAGCCCGCGTCCGCAAGAAGCTCGGTCTCCTTCAGCTTGAACACTTTTCGCGAGATGCCGTTCTTCTTCGGATAGTGCACGGCGTAGTCGATGACGAGGCGCTGCGCCGCGTTGGAGGTCGAGGCCAGTCTGGCCTTCGTGGTGATGCGTTCGCCGAGCCTGATCTTCGCCGGTTCGACCGCGAACAGTTCGACGCGGACCTCCGCCTTGCCTGTCGTGCCGATCAGCGTCAGCGCGCGGGCATCGCCCTTCTTGATCAGCGTCCGCAAGGCATGGCGCACGATCCAGGCAGTGTGCCTGTCGGACAGGTCCCAGCCGGAGACGCGCTCGACCAGCAGGTCGGGATGGTTCTTGCCGATGTCGTTCAGGTGATTGGCGACCGACTTGCGCACGTAGAGGCTCGGATCGGCCTTCAGCGCTTCGAGGATGGGGCCGGTCGGGGCAGGGTCGGCGATCAGGTTCCTGAGCTGGAAGGACCAGGGCAGGCGCGGGCGCGTCCCTTCGCTCGAAAGCCGCCGCACATGCTCGTTCTCGTCTTCCGCCCATTTTCGCATGGCCGCGATCGTGCGGTCGAAATCGGCGGTCAGGAAATGCCTGACGGCGAACTCCGAGGAGCCGAAGCGCGTGAAGAATTTCAGCGCCTCGAGCGACAGGTCGAAATGTTTCTGGCCGTAAAGCGCGACGAATTCGGAAAGCGTGATCGATGCGAAGCCGTGCCCGATGCGCGGCGCGAGGTCCTTGAGGATGGGCAATGCCTTGCGGAAGTCGTCAGGCAGCGTCGCCTGCAGGCTGACCGCGATCTGGCGCATGCGCTGCATGATGCCGAGGTCGTCGAGGCCCGATGTCGCGAGCTGCATGAAGCGGCTCGCGTCGAAGTCCGGCCAGACGGCTTCGGTCTGCCGCGCGAAATGCCGGAGGCGCTCGCCGTTGAAAATCTCCTTCAGCGCCGGCGCGCCTTCTGCCTGTTCTGCCATCGTCGCCTCTTCTCTGTCAGCGCGCAGAAACTACACGCAGATGCTGACAAAGCCTGTCAGGAGATGACGGCTGCGAACAGGAGGTTGGACTTAAGCCGCGGCCTTTTCCGCGCCGGTGGCCGCATGGTGCGGCTTGCGCTTGCTCGTGCGCTCGTAGAGCTCGCGCACGATGCTGCTCGCGGTGGTCTCGAACAGGAAGGGCAGGATGGCGTGGATGAGCGCCGCGCCGCCGGCCAGGAACAGCCTGGAGGCGAACCATGCGGCG
>DATDJN010000267.1:0-8200 GCA_036520515.1 Rhizobiaceae bacterium | reverse complement strand
TGGCGCTCGGTCGCGTAGCCCATGTGCACCTCGAGCCCGTAGCGCTGGTCGGCCCTGCCGCAGCCCTGCATCATGCGATCTCGCATCACCTTGGCGACGATGGATGCGGCGGCGATCGAGTGCGAGCGCTGGTCGCCCTTGATCAACGCCTTGCAATCGCAGGGAAGTCCCGGCGGCACGTCGCGGCCGTCGGCCAGCGCCAGCAGCGGCGCGACAGGCAGCGCCGCGACCGCCCGCCGCATCGCCTCGAGGCTCGCCCTCAATATGTTGATTCGGTCGATGCCCTCGGCGCAGACCGACGAGACGGAAACGCCGAGCGCCGTCTTCAGGATCGTCTCGAACAGCGCTTCGCGCTGCAGGGCGGTCAGCCGTTTCGAATCGTCGAGCCCCTTGGGGATGCGCTTCGGGTTGAGGACGACGGCTGCCGCCACCACCGGTCCGGCGAGCGGCCCGCGGCCAGCTTCGTCGAGCCCGGCGACCGGCCACAGCCCGTCCTTCATCGCCCTTTTCTCGAAGGAGAAGTCGGGCTTCTGGTCGAGATCGAAGAGGGGCGGAGAATCGGTACGCGCGCGAGCCATGGTACGGGGATGCTCGCATCGGTTCCGATTCTCCGCAAGGCCTTCCCGGCCATTGGGGCGGGTCGGGGAGGCACCGTCGGCAGCCAGGGCGGGCTGGACGGATTCTTCATGCGCTCGACAGAGCGCGAAGCTTGCCGGTCAGAGCAGCATCAGCTGTACGTTCTTCTTCTCGGCTTGGACGAAGAGGTCGGTCCGCAGCGCCGTGCGCCGGGCGTTGAGGCCCAGCCTGCGCGCCGCGATCTCGAAGCGGCGGCCGATCTGCCAGGCATAGGGGCCGGTGCCGCGCATGCGCTTGCTCCATTCCGCATCGTAGTCCTTGCCGTCGCGCATCGAGCGGATCAGCGACATCACATGCCGGTAGCGGTCCGGGTAATGGCGCAGCAGCCAGTCCTTGAAGATCGGGGCGACTTCGAGCGGCAGCCTCAGCAGCACGTAGCCGGCGTCCTGTGCGCCGGCGGCGCGTGCGGCGTCGAGGATTTTCTCGATCTCCTGGTCCGTCAGGCCGGGCAGGATCGGCGCCACCATGACCGATGTCGGGATGCCGGCGTCGGCGAGCTGGCGGATCGCCTCCAGTCTTTTGGTCGGGGTCGACGCGCGCGGCTCCATGGTGCGCGCAAGCATGCGATCGAGCGTCGTCACCGACAGCGCCACCTTGGCCAGCCCGCGCTCGGCCATGCGCGACAGGATGTCGATGTCGCGCGTCACCAGCGCCGACTTGGTGACGATGCCGACCGGGTGGTTGCGGGCGTCGAGCACTTCGAGGATCTCGCGCATGATGCGCCACTTTTTCTCGATCGGCTGGTACGGATCGGTGTTGGTGCCGATGGCGATGGTGCGCGGCTGGTAGCCGTCCTTCGACAGTTCCCTGTCGAGCAGTTTGGCCGCATCCGGCTTGGCGAACAGCTTCGATTCGAAATCCAGCCCCGGCGACATGCCCATGTAACTGTGTGTCGGCCGCGCGAAGCAGTAGACGCAGCCATGCTCGCAGCCGCGATAGGGATTGATCGACCGGTCGAAGGAAATGTCGGGCGATTCGTTGCGCGTGATGATGGTGCGCGGCTTCTCCACCTGCACCTCCGTCTTGAACGGCGGCAGGTCCTCCAGCGATTCCCAGCCGTCGTCGAAGACATGCCGCGTCACCGGCTCGAAGCGGCCGGTCGGGTTAATGCCCGCCGAACGGCCGCGGTTGCGCCCGGGCCGCACCCGGATGCCGCTCTCCTCGATCATGGCGTTCGCCATCTCGGCTCTCCCGCTGCCGAAAGCTGCAATGTCGGCGCGAACGATCTGTTCCATCTTGGCGCGTTCCCAGGGCGTTTCGGGTGCGGGGCGACTCGACGTTCTCATGAAACTATTCCTATTCGCGCCACGAGAACAAAGCAAGAACTTTTTGGTTCCGGATCGGGGAACTGGCGCGAAGCCGGGCTTTCCGCTATGCGGCTAGTCAATGCTGACGGTTCTGATCGAAACCAAGGACGACGAGGAAGGACTGACGCGGACGCTGGCTTCGCTGATCGGCGGGGCGGTGGAGGGCGTCGTGCGCGACGTCGTCGTCTGCGACCGCGGCTCGACCGACCAGACGCACCGCGTCGCCGAGCATGCAGGCTGCAACTACATCGCAGATGGCGGCGTGGCGGCCGGTATCCGCCAGGCCAAGGGTGAGTGGCTGCTGATGCTGGAGCCCGGCGCGCGCCTCGTCGAGGGCTGGATCGAGCCGTTGGTCGCCCACACCGCGAGGCTGTCGATGCCGGCGCGTTTTTCCCGTACGCGTGGCAGCCGCGCGCCGTTCCTCGCGCGTGCGTTCTCGCGCCCGACCGCGCTGGCCGAGGGGCTGGTCATCACCAAGCGGCAGGCGGCTGCTCTGTCGCGCAACGCACAGAGCGCCGAGGCGATCGCGCGCGGCCTTGCAACCCGCAAGCTCGACGGCGAGATTGTCGTCGCTCCGAAGGCGAAATAGCGCCACCGGTTCCGCGCGGCATGCGCTTGATCGAGATCAAGATGGTCGCCCCGCCGTCGGTATAGCTTTCATGCACCACCGGACAAGGCGGACGACATGAAACTCTGTATCGCTGCAATCATCGCAAGCCTGGCCGGCAACGCCGCAGCGCAGGAGTTCAGCTATGGCAAGGCCGAATACCTCAATTCCTGCGCCGTTTGTCACGGCGTCGATGCCGAGGGCGATGGGCCGCTGACCGAGGTGCTGATGAAACGGCCGGCCGACCTCACGCGTCTCGCCGAGCGGAACGGCGGCCGGTTCCCCTACCAGCGCGTGTTCGCCGTCATCGATGGCCGCTTCGACGTGTCCAGCCATGGCGACCGGGAGATGCCGGTCTGGGGTCGCCAGTTCCTGGAGGAGGACTCCAAGCTCTATGGGACGAGCGGCGGCGAGATCGTCACCACGGATCGCATCTACAACCTGACCAACTACATCGAGTCGCTGCAGCGCTAGGCAGATGAGCTCAGCCCTTGGCGCCCCGCCGCAGATGCTCGTCCAGCCGCGGCATGATCTCGACGAAGTTGCAGGGCATGTGGCGGTAGTCGAGCTGGTCCCTGATGATGCCGTCCCAGGCGTCCTTGCAGGCGCCGGGCGAGCCCGGCAGCACGAAGACGAAGGTCGCGTTGACGACGCCGCCGGTGGCGCGGCTCTGGATCGTCGATACGCCGATCTTGTCATAGGAAATGCGGTGGAAGACGGCGGAAAATCCGTCCATGCGCTTCTCGAAGATCGGCTCCAGCGCGTCAGGGGTCACGTCGCGCCCGGTGAAACCGGTTCCGCCTGTGGTGATCACCACGTCGATCCTGTCGTCACGCGACCAGGAGAGCACCTTGTCGCGGATCAGTTCCGCGTCGTCGGTGACGATGGCGCGGTCGACCAGCGTATGACCGGCCTCCGTTATGCGGTCGGAGAGCGTCTGGCCGGATTTGTCCTCGGCAAGGCTCCTCGTGTCCGAGACGGTGAGCACCGCGATGCCGACGGGAATGAAGGGGCGCGTCTCGTCAATCCTGCCCATCGGCGCCCTCCGAGGGCATGCTGCGCGTTGCGGCGACGAACCAGCCGGGGTGGCGGCTGCGGATCGCGGCGGCGGCGCGCTTCGCCACATTGCCCGTCTCGAACAGGCCGAAGCAGGTTGCGCCGGAGCCCGACATGCGCGCAAAGCCCGCGTCCGCCTTCATGAGCGCCGCCTTCGCTGCGCCGATGGAGGGCTCGATTGAATGCGCCGCATCCTCGAGATCGTTGCGCGTCGCCTCCAGCCAGCCGCGCAGCGTGTGGAAATCGATGCGCGGGGGCAGGGGCGGCAGGCTGTCGTTGTCGCGCCGCTGGAGCGCTGTGAAGACGGCCGGCGTCGAGACGCCGACGCCCGGATTGACCAGCACCAGGCCGAGCGCCGGGAAATCGGCGAGCGGAGACAGTTCGTCGCCCGTGCCGCGCGCCACCAGCGGCTTCGCGGCAATGCACATGGGCAGGTCGGCGCCGAGTTCGGCGGCGATATCGGACAATCGCTCGTCGCCGGCATCCAGGTCCCAGAGTCTTGCCAGCCCGCGCAGCGTGGCGGCCGCGTCGCTGGAGCCGCCGCCGACGCCTGCGGCGACAGGCAGGTTCTTTTGCAGCTTGATGGATACGCGCGCCGAAGCGTGGGGGAGGGCGGCGCGCAGCGCATCGCGCGCCCTGAGCACCAGGTTGGTGCCATCGGTCGGAACGTCGCGCGCGAAGGCGCCCGACACCGAGAAGGAATCCTCGTCGGCTTCCGAAAGCTCGATGCGGTCGCCGAAGCGCGTGAACACGGCGAGGCTTTCGAGAAGGTGATAGCCATCGGCCCGCCTTCCGGTGACGTGGAGGGCAAGATTGATCTTCGCTGGCGCGAACACGACGCTCGGCGCGACGGACTGCTGCAATTCAGGAACGGTCAGGATCAGTCCTTCGCGAGGCGGTACTCGCCGGTCTTGGGGTCCTTGACCAGCGTGCCGTTGGCGCCGGTGGAGGCCTGCTTCTCGGCGCGGCGCATCTTGGCGGTCACGCGCTCGGCTTCCTTCACGAAGGAGCGGTAGCCGATATAGGCGACCAGGCCGACAATGGCGAAAAAGATGATCTGCGGCATGTCTTCACTCCTTCCCTCGGAGGCCGGGCGTCTTATCGCCCCGGCCGGGTCGGGCAAGCAGGCATGATAACCGGCTTGCCCCGAAAATCAAAGGCCGAAGCGGGCCCAGAGTGCGCGCTCCTCTGCCGCATCCAGAAGGCCGCGCGCCGCGGTCGCCGCCATGTCGGCCCCCCATCCGCCATCGCGGCGGCTGCCGAAGAAGCCCAGCCGGCGCGCAAAGAAGCCGCGCGGCGGCGACACCAGGCTCAGCCGCGTCTTCGGCCCGTAGCGGTCCTTCAGCACCTGGCGCAGGTCGCCGAGTGAATCGACGAGGCCGAGCTCGTAGCCCTTCTTGCCGGACCAGAACAGGCCGGTGAAGAGGTCCGGATCGTCCTTCAGCTTCGGGCCGCGCCGTTCCTTGACCATGTCGATGAAGGTCTCGTGCACTTCGAGCTGCAATTTCTTCAGCCGGTCGACATCCTCCTTTTTCTCGGGCTTGAACGGGTCGAGCACGGCCTTGTTCTTGCCGGCGGTATAGACACGGCGCTCGACGCCGACCTTCTTCATCAGGTCGGTGAAGCCGAACGAGGCCGACACCACGCCGATCGAGCCCACGATGGAGGAAGGGTCGGCGATGATCTCGTCGCCGGCGACCGCGATCATGTAGCCGCCGGAGGCCGCCACGTCCTCGACGAAGACCAGCACGCGCTTGTTCTTCTCGGCGGCGAGGTCGCGGATGCGCTTGTAGATCAGCCTGGACTGCACCGGCGATCCGCCCGGCGAATTGATGGAGATGGCGACGGCGGGCGCTTCCCGATAGTTGAACGCCTTTTCGATCAGCCCGGCGGTGGAAGCCAGCGACAGGCTGGGGCGCAGCTGGCCGCCGCCCGCCATGATGGTGCCGTGCAGCCGGATGACCGGGATCGTCACCGCCTCCGAACGCATCGATTTCGGCAGCAGGCGGTTCAAAAATCGTCTCACCGAAAGGGTTCTCCAGGCTGGTGGCTTATCAAGGCATGTAGGCGTTTGGGACCGGCGCGCAATCCCCGCGCGGCGCGCCGCCGCCTCTCAATCGCCAAAAAGTGTGGCCTTTCCGTTGTTTATGGCTTCGGCGCGGGCCGAAAATCCGTCGGGGCCGTCGTGCAGGACAAGCGGCGGCGCAAGCGTCAGCGCGCCGCGCGAGGCCTTTTTGGCCCTGACCACGATCCTGATCGCGGGCGTATCCGCCCGCGCATGCACGGGCATGATCTCGGCCGAACCGAAGCGTCCTGCAAGGGCCGCCAGGATCGGCGCCAGCGACACCGGCCGCGCGACGATCGCCAGCCCGCCCGGCGACCTGGTGACTGCCGCGGCGCTGCGGATCCAGCGTTCGAACAGCCCGTCCTCCATGACGTGCGCCTTCTGCTTCAGCGCGTCGGGGGTGGGGCGGTCCTTCGCCGCGTTGAAGGGCGGGTTCATGATCACATAGTCGAAGGAGCCGTCGGCCAGCCCCGCTTTTTCCCGGGCGCGGCCGGTCAGCCCCACGTCGGCGACGAGCACCGACGCGCGTCCCTGGAGATGCGCATTGCCCGGATGGTCGAGCGTCAGCCGGGCGAAGTCCGCCATTTCCTGCGCATTCTCGACCAGCACCACCGTCGCCTTCTCGCAGCGTGACGCAACCGCCAGTCCGGCCGCCCCCGCGCCGGCGCCGAAGTCGGCGAGCCGGCCGGAAAAGGAGGACGGCACGGCGGCGGCCAGCATCATCGCGTCGGCGCCGGCGCGATGGCCGGCGCCTTTCGGCTGCACCAGCCAGAAATCTCCGCGATGGAAGGCGTCGAGCGTATGTGCGGGCTTGTCCTGCGCCATGAACGGAAAGGACTAGCTCTTGCTGATCTCGTTGCCGATGCCGGCATCGGCAAGGATGCGGCGGGCCGCATCCATGTCCTCCTCCAGCACCATCACGCGGCGCGGCAATATCCCGATCGAGCCGTCGAGGACGCTCATGTTCTGGTCTGCGACCAGGGAACTGATGCCGGCGTCCTTGAGCAGCGATTCGACGAAGGAGATGAGAACGGCGTCGTTGGTGCGGATGAGTTCTTTCATGACGGTGAAGATCGCAGGTCCGGGCCGGTGAGTAAATGGTTCACAGGCCCGCACCGCGTGCTCCGCCTTACCGCTCGAGGGGGTAGGTTCCTGGCGAAGCGCGATAGGCATCCTCGCATCGCTTGGAGCAGAACCACGGTTCTGCGCCGCTGTGCCGATAGGAGGCATAGGGAGCGTGCATCTTGCAGACCGGATCGATCCAGGCCGGGTCCGCGGCCCGGGCAAGCTCGATCTCGTAGAGCGGGATCGTCTCCGCCACCGATCGGATCGCAACGTCCCCGAGTTCGCGCACGCCGATGCCCCGTGCGGCCGCGGCGTCGGCGATCGGCCGGGTCGCAAGGAGCTGGCCGGGGGAAGCCATCGCCGCGATGCGCGCCGCTATGTTGACCGTCGAGCCGAAAAGATCGCTCCCCCTGCGGATCACCGGCCCATGGTTCAGCGCCGCGCGCGTGAGCGGCAGGCGAGGCTCTTCCCGGCACGCCTGCAAGAGCCCCCCGAGGGCCAGGATCGCGGACTCCGGTGCGGGAAAGGAGAGCATGGCCTCGTCGCCGATCCATTTGATTGGCGGGGCGTGGCCGGCCAGCGCCTCGCGGACCATCCGCTCGAATACCTCCAGGGTCTCGACGGCCGCTGCATCTCCGTGCACTTCGGCGATGGCGGTGAAACCGGCAAGATCGATGAATGCGACCGTCGCCGACGGGCGCTCGGCGGGCTGCGAGGGTTTCATGGCCTTGGACATCGGTCCATTCTACACATCACCCTGCCGGCCGGATCAAGAGCGCTGGAACGGCTTCGGAACCGACGTTCTCCGGCGTGACGCCCGCGCCAATTCGCCACTTGCCGCTTATGGCCTTAGCGCCCTAGATTCGCTAAAGCGTCGGAGATGGATGCGGGCATAGGGACGGAGATACCGGTGGGCGTTGTTCTCAACCTTGAAGGCGGCAAGCGTGGACCGGCGTCGATCGCCGAGTTGATTGCGCTGACCTCGGCCGACATGGGCCGCGTCAACGAGCTTATCCTGTCCAGGGCCGGCTCCGACGTCGAGATGATCCCCGAGATCGCCAACCACCTGATCTCGTCCGGGGGAAAGCGCCTGCGCCCGATGGTGACGCTCGCCGCGGCCCAGATGTTCGGCTATTCCGGCGAAGGCCACGTGAAGCTCGCCACGTCGGTGGAGTTCATGCACACGGCGACGCTGCTCCACGACGATGTGGTCGACGAGAGCGATCTCAGGCGGGGCAGGAAGACGGCTCGCATGATCTGGGGCAACCAGGCGAGCGTGCTGGTCGGCGACTTCCTGCTCGGCCAGGCTTTCCGCATGATGGTCGATGTCGGCTCGCTCGACGCCCTCGACATCCTCTCCACCGCCGCTTCGATCATCGCCGAGGGCGAGGTCATGCAGCTTGCCGCGGCCAAGAACCTCGAAACCACCGAGGACGAGCATTTCGCGGTCATCAAGGCCAAGAC
>DATDJN010000266.1:0-4090 GCA_036520515.1 Rhizobiaceae bacterium | reverse complement strand
GGCGCACCGAAGCGCTGCCCGATCGCATGACCGCCGCGCGGGCGCGGGTGCTCGAAGCGGCCGAGGACGGCCTCGCCTGGACACGGTCGGGCCTGGCGCATGCCGCCGGCGTCTCGTCCACCGTCATCGACGGCCTGAGGGACCAGGGCGTCTTCGAGATGATCATGATCCCGCCGCGACCGGTCGTCGCGGCTCCCGATGCGAGCTACTCCCGCCCGGAGCTGTCGCCCGATCAGGAGGCGGTCGCCGACATGTTGCGCGCCTCCGTGAAGAAGGGCGGCTCCGCGGTGACGCTGATCGACGGCGTCACAGGCTCGGGCAAGACGGAGGTCTATTTCGAAGCGGTGGCGGCGGCGCTCGACAACGGCAAGCAGGTGCTGATCCTGCTGCCCGAGATCGCGCTCACCCACGCCTTCCTCGAGCGCTTCCAGGCCCGGTTCGGCGCAAAGCCGGCCGAGTGGCATTCCGATCTGCCGCCGCGCATGCGCGAGCGGGTCTGGCGGCAGGTCGCCGAAGGCAGCATACGCGTGGTGGCAGGCGCGCGCTCCGCGCTTTTCCTGCCTTTCCACGAACTCGGCCTGATCGTCGTCGACGAGGAGCACGACCCCGCCTACAAGCAGGAGGATCGCGTCTCCTACAATGCCCGCGACATGGCCGTGGTGCGCGGCCGCATCGGCGGCTTTCCCGTCGTGCTCGCCTCGGCGACCCCCTCGATCGAAAGCCGCGTCAACGCCGACCAGGGCCGTTACGTCAGGGCCGTGTTGCCCATGCGTTTCGCCGAAGCGGCGCTTCCCGACCTGAAATCGGTCGACCTGCGCCGCGCGCCGCCCGCCCGCGGCGGCTTCCTGTCGCCGGCGCTGCTTTCGGAGGTCAGGAACACGCTGGCGCGCGGCGAACAGTCGCTGCTTTTCCTGAACCGTCGCGGCTACGCGCCGCTGACGCTCTGCCGCGTCTGCGGACATCGCTTCCAGTGCCCGGACTGTTCGAGCTGGCTGGTCGAGCACCGTTTTCGCGGCCAGCTTGTCTGCCACCACTGCGGCCACCACGAGAAGCGTCCCGAGGCGTGCCCGGAATGCGGCACGTTCGACCACCTCGTCGCCTGCGGTCCGGGCGTGGAGCGTGTCGCCGAAGAGGTCGTCGGCCATTTCCCTGACGCCCGCACCATCGTGCTTTCCTCCGACATGCTGGGCGGCGTCAGGCGATTGCGGCTGGAGCTGGAGGCAATCGCCAATGGCCAGGCAGACATCGTCATCGGCACGCAGCTCGTCGCCAAGGGCCACAACTTTCCGAACATGACGCTGGTCGGCATCGTCGACGCTGATCTAGGTCTGGCCAACGGCGACCCGCGCGCCGCCGAGCACACCTTCCAGCTGCTCAGCCAGGTCACCGGCCGCGCCGGGCGGACCGGCAAGAAGAGCCTCGGCCTGCTGCAGACCTACCAGCCCGACCATCCGGTCATGCGCGCGATCGTGTCCGGCGACGCCGAGGCCTTCTACCGGCGCGAGATCGCCGAGCGGGAGAGGGCGGGGCTGCCGCCCTTCGGCCGGCTGGCCGGCATCATCGTCAGCGCCGCCACCCGCGCCGAGGCGGAGAGCCATGCGCGCGGCCTTCGCCGAGCCGCGCCGCCGTCGAGCGACATCCAGGTGCTCGGCCCGGCCGAGGCGCCGCTTTCCCTGATCGCCGGCCGCCACCGTTTCCGCCTGCTCGTCCACGGCGAGCGCCGCTCCGACATGCAGAACTATATCCGCACCCTGCTCGCCGCCGGCCCCAAGATCAGGGGCTCGGTCCGCGTCGCCGTCGACATCGACCCTCAGAGCTTCTTGTAACGGCGCCCACAAAGTCTCCGGCGAAAGAAACTATCGATTGCCACCGACCGGCTTTCGCACCGAGCAGATGGCATATCTGGGCGACGACAAATCGATGCGGGCGCGAATCGACGGCACCGGCACCGGCTTCGACAGGCTGGCGCAGGTCGTGGCGGCCGGGGTGCATTGATCGCCCCTCATGCTGCCATGGCCGGTCCCCTCGAGAGCCGACTGATGGCAATCGCCCGGGGATAGTCTCTACCATTCCAGCACGGCCCGCTCGCCCATCTGGCGAAGCTGTCGCGAGTCGCTAATATGCCGCCACGAGAACAATAGCTTCGTTCGGGCGCAAGAATCGCGTCTTCCGAGTCAGGGCGGCAGCGAGGGACATCATGGAATTCACATTTCCGTGGCCGGTTACCCAGGGCGAATGGCTCGCCTGGATCTCGGCCGCCGTCACCGTGCTCCTCGGCGCCATCCTCCTCTTCGCGCCGGGCCTCTCCTTCCGCATGTTCCGGCTGTCGCCCAGGCCCGAGCGTGCCGAGGCCTACGCCGCCGCCCGCGCCAACATGGCGGGCTTCTATCTCGGCCTCGGCCTGTCGGCGCTGCTCCTCGCCCAGCCGCTGCTCTACATGGCGCTCGGCTTCTCGTGGCTGTTCACTGCTTTCGGCCGAATCGTCTCGATGATGTCGGACCGCGGCACCGGCCTGGCCAACTGGCTCTGGCTGGTCTTCGACCTCGTGCTTTCGGCGCTGGCGCTCGCCTTCGCGCTGGGCTTCGTCGCCTGATTCCCGCGGCCTCGAGGGGGCCGTTCTCCACACTGCGACAAAAGTGCCGGAAAGCCCGCCTGCCAACGTGTTGCGGACTTGGAAAGCCTGTGCTAGACGGCAATCGACTTTCGGCAAGGGGATGCGGAGCGCGTACGCTCGTGCCGAAGAAAATCCAATAAGGCCAGGGACTTAGCCAGCTCTCCAGCTAGCCTCATGAAGCCCGCGGCCGGGCCAGACAGAGAAAAGACGATCAGTGGCAAAGTCCAGTTCGCCAGTCTCCGGTATCGCCGAGCGCTATGCGGGCTCGCTCTATGAGCTTGCCGTCCAGTCCGGCGCGGTTGCTGAGGTCGAGGCCGACCTCGGCCGCTTCGAGGCGCTGCTTGCCGAAAGCGACGACCTTAGCCGCATGATCAAGAGCCCGGTCTTCTCGGCCGAGGATCAGTTCAAGGCGGTCGCGGCGGTCGCCGACAAGGCGGGCATCGCCGGCCTCGTCGGCAACTTCCTGCGCGTCGTGGCGCAGAACCGCCGGCTCTTCGCCGTGCCAGCCATGATCAAGGCGTTCCGCGCCATCGCCGCCGAAGCGCGCGGCGAGGTCGCTGCCGACGTCACCTCGGCGCATCCGCTCACTGCGGCCCAGGAAGAAGAACTCAAGGCGGCGCTCAAGGGCGTCACCGGCAAGGACGTGGCGATTGCCGCCGCGGTCGACCCGTCGCTGCTCGGCGGCCTCGTCGTCAAGATCGGCTCGCGCCAGATCGACACGTCGCTCCGGACAAAACTCAATTCGCTCAAGCTTGCACTGAAAGAGGTCGGCTGATGGACATCCGCGCCGCGGAAATTTCCGCAATCCTTAAGGACCAGATCAAGAATTTCGGCAAGGAAGCCGAAGTCTCCGAGGTCGGCCAGGTTCTCTCGGTCGGCGACGGCATCGCCCGCGTCTACGGTCTGGACAACGTCCAGGCCGGCGAGATGGTCGAGTTCCCCGGCGGCATCCGCGGCATGGCGCTCAACCTCGAAAGCGACAATGTCGGCGTGGTTATCTTCGGCGCCGACCGCGACATCAAGGAAGGCGACATCGTCAAGCGCACCGGCGCCATCGTCGACGTGCCGGTCGGTAAGGGCCTGCTCGGCCGCGTCGTCGACGCGCTCGGCAACCCGATCGACGGCAAGGGTCCGATCGTCTCCGACGAGCGCCGCCGCGTCGACGTCAAGGCGCCCGGCATCATCCCGCGCAAGTCGGTGCATGCGCCGATGTCGACCGGCCTCAAGGCCATCGACGCGCTGATCCCGATCGGCCGCGGCCAGCGCGAGCTGGTCATCGGCGACCGCCAGACCGGCAAGACCGCCATCATCCTCGACACCTTCCTCAACCAGAAGCCGCTCAACGACGGCGACGACGATGGTGTATTCCATCGCGCCTTGCTCTTCGAGAGTCTTGACGATCTGCGCCACGGTCGAGCGCTTCTGGCCAATGGCGACATAGACGCAATACAGCTTGTCTTTTTCGGCGCCGGTGGC
>DATDJN010000265.1:0-4767 GCA_036520515.1 Rhizobiaceae bacterium | reverse complement strand
CTGGCCGGTCTCACGCGGCAAACCGTCATGGCCCGCCCGCTTCGCCAGTTCGCCATAGGTGGTCGTCTCGCCGAAGCCCAGCTTGCGCGCGGCCTCGTAGATGGCCAGCCGGAAATCATCGACGCCGCCGAGATCGACCGGCACGTCGGAGAAATCTATATTTTCGCCTTCGGCATATGCCCTGACGTCGCGCACAAGTGCTGCGACCCACTCTTCACCATCGCCTTCGAAGCCGGCCGGCACGTCGAGCCTTGCCATCCGGCGCTCGACCGCGGCGCGGTCGCGCTGGAAGAGGGACAGCCGCGTCAGGCCCTTGTCGCTCCAGGCGATGCCGACGAAGCCCAGCGCGGTCTCGAAGACCATCTGCCCGGAAGTTCCCCGGGCGGGAGCGACTGAAGAGGTTTGCATGGGCATCCTCCTGTTCGGTACAAATCAGGAACAATATGACATCTCAGCCGCGGCGGCGCCACCCGAAACCTGCGGCCGTTCCAATCCGCCGGCGGATTGCCGACCGCGACCGCGTCGTGTAAGGACGTTCCCGGACGGGGATCACGAGGACAAACCGGGGCGCTGCTTTGCCGGCATCGAAAAACGGCCTTTTGATCGGACTGGTGCTCTGCGCCGGAATGCTGTCGGGATGCATGGCCACCCGGCTCGAGCAGCCTGCGGTGGCGCCCGGCCTATCGCCGCCGTCGGAGCCTGAGGTGACGCCCGGCATATCGCCACTTTCGGAGCCTGAGGCGTTCACGGCGGGAAGCGAAGTTTCCGCGTCCAGCGACCACGACATCGTGCTCCCACAGGAGGTTGTGGTGTTGCTGGAGTCCTATGCCGGAACGACGCCGACCGGCAGCAAGGTGCAGCTTGCCTCGCTGCCGCCGAAGGCAGGCCCGAACAGCACGCCAGCCCTGGATGTCTTCCCCGAGGCGCCGGAGGCAAAAGCGCCCGAGGAGCCGGCCGGGGACATCGTGTGGGCCGCGCCCGAAACGCCGCGCGGCACGGTCGACCGGCTGATCGCAAAATATGCCGCGCTCTACGAGGTGCCCGAGACGCTGGTTCGCCGCGTCGTGAAGCGCGAGAGCAATTTCAATCCGGTCGCCAGGAACCGCGTCTACTGGGGGCTGATGCAGATCCGCCACGACACGGCGCGCGGCATGGGTTACCAGGGCAACGCGCAAGGGCTGCTCGACGCCGAGACGAACTTGAAGTACGCGGTGAAATATCTGCGCGGCGCCTACCTCACCGCCGACGGCAACCACGACCTCGCCGTGCGCTATTATGCGCGCGGCTATTATTACGACGCCAAGCGCAGGGGCATGCTCGACGAGACCGGGCTGGGCAGGGACCGCAAGCGCAAGCGCCAGAGCGTCTAGCCGCTTCCGTTCGCAGATATTGTCGTCGGTCCGGGCTGTCGGGAGTTCAGCCTTTTGCAGCCGCCTTCGTTGCCCGCTTCTTCGCCGGCTTGGCAGCCTTCGGTTCGGGGGCAGGCGCCTCGGCTTCCATCTTGAGGCGCAAGGCGCGCAGCCGCGCGGTCTTGGCCTCGCGCTGCTTGACCTCTGTCTCGAGGATCCCGCGCGCGACGCTGGACGTCGTGTTGGCCTTGGAATCCTGCCGGGAAGGGGTGGGCGCGAAAACGCCCCGCGTTTCGACTGTCTTGGCCATGCAACACTCCTGAACAAAAAGAAAAAGGCCGGGCGAGCCGCCCGACCTCCCATCGGCATCAGGTCCGCGCCAGTACATCCGTGGTCGCGGTACCGTGGTGCGAACTCATGCGGCCTGGAGGTTCTCCGCCGCGCTCTTGCCGGAACGGTTGTCCTTGACGACGTCGAAGGAGAGCTTCTGGCCCTCCACGATGGTGCGCATGCCGGCGCGCTCGACGGCCGAGATATGGACGAACACGTCCGCGCCGCCGGCGTCAGGCTGGATGAAACCGAAGCCCTTGGTGGTGTTGAAGAACTTTACGGTGCCAGTATTCATGACGACTTCCTTTATCGCTCACAGGTTTCGCGCGCGCCAAAAAATGCGGCACGGCGCATTCTCGATCGATTTTGAGAGGAGAAGATCGTCGTAGGCGCTCTGATCTGCGCAGCAACAAAGTTCGACAAGCAAGACCGATTGGAAATACATAGAACGATTTCGTGTCCTTAGCAAGGCGTCGACCCGGTTTCATGTCCCGATGGGGACCTTGAACTGCTGGCCGACCAGGATCTGGTTGGGGTCGCTGATGACCAGGGGGTTGGCGCGCACGATGCGCGTGAACAGGCTGGTCTGGCCGTAATGCTCGCGCGCGATCCTGGACAGCGTCTCGCCTGATTTCACGGTGTGCAGGCGGAAGCCGACATAGCCGGGCACGATGCGCGGCCCGTAGACGACCGGCACGACCACCTTGTTGATCTCCGAGCCGTCCTTGGCGCTTTCCTCGAACACCTCGACGAACAGGCGGTCTAGCTGGAAGGCGGCGTTGCCGATGGCGGCCGCGACCTGGAACTGGCCGTGCTCGCCGGTGCCGCCGCCGACATTGAAGAAGCCGGTGCGCTCGTCGTGGCCGTCATGCACGCGCCAGTTCAGCGTCGCCTCGAAGCCCTGGCCGATGCCGGCGATGAGGACGGGATCGCCGACGAGGTCGAACGGCTTGGGCTGCTGGATGTCGTTGGGCATGGCTCGGGGCTCCCTCATGGTGCAGGCCCCCCGGCGGATGCAACGCAGGCGAGCATGCCGGAGATCGCCGCCGATGTCGATGGCACGGGGCGGGCGGCAGGGCGGCCGCCATGCGCGCAAGTATGATTGCCATCAGCCCTCCATACTTGCGATTGAGAAAGCGTGCGGCGGCGGCGCCACGGGACGGTCGGACGATGACGGACGAATTGGCGGCAGCAAGGGCCGGGCAGGTCCCGGCCGAGGGCCACGCGGCGCCGGCGGGCACGCCGCACAGGAACAGGGAGCCGGACCCCGGCTGCATCCCGTCGGGCGAGGCGAGCTTCCGGCTGCAGCTGATGATGATGGGCCGCGCCCTGATGGGCTCGCCGCTGCGCAACCTGCTCCTGTGGGTGGGGTTCGGCCTGTTCGCGCTGATCGTCGCGACGGCCTTCGGCCAGGTGCTGCTCAACCGCTGGAACCAGCCCTTCTACGACGCCATCGAGCGCAAGAACGTGGCGGATTTCCTCAACCAGCTCATGATGTTCGCCTATATCGCCGGCGGGCTCCTGCTGCTCAACGTCGCTCAAGGGTGGCTGAACCTCTATCTGCACATCAAGCTGCGCGAGGGGCTGGTGCGCGACCTGCTCGACCACTGGCTGGCGCCGGGCCGCGCGCTGCGGCTGAAGCGCTCGGGCGAGATCGGCGTCAACCCCGACCAGCGCCTGCACGAGGACGCCTGGCACCTCGCCGACCTCTCGGCCGACCTCGGCATCGGGCTGACGCAGGCGACCGTGCTGCTCGTCTCCTTCATCGGCGTCCTGTGGGCGATCTCGGAGGGTTTCGTCTTCCACTACCAGGGCCACAGCTTCAACATACCAGGCTACATGGTGTGGGCGGCGCTCGCCTATGCGGGCGCGGCGTCGGGCATCTCCTGGCTGCTCGGGCGGCCGCTGATCCGGCTCAACGCCAACCACTATGCGCGCGAGGCCGACATGCGCGCCGCCCTGGTGCGCGCCTCCGACGGCATCGGCGACATCACCCAGGCGCAGGGCGAGGAGGCCGAGAAGGGCAGGCTGCTCGGGCACCTGGAAGCGGTGATCCTGGCGGTGCGCAGGATCATGACGGCGTCGATCCGCCTGCAATGGTTCACGGCGGGCTATGGCTGGGTGACGGTGGTGGCGCCGATCGTCATCGCCTCGCCGGTCTATTTCGCCGGCGACCTCACCTTCGGCGGGCTGATGATGGCGGCCGCCGCCTTCACCCAGGTGCATTCCTCGCTGCGCTGGTTCGTCGACAACATCGGCGCCATCGCCGACTGGCGCGCCACGCTGCTGCGCGTCGCCTCCTTCCGCCTGGCGCTGATCAGGCTGCGCGAGGGGTAGGGGCCTCGGGAGAGCGACCCCCACTCCGCCTCGCTTCGCCCGGCACCTCTCCCCCGATCGACGGGGGGAGAGGAAAGCCGCAGGCTGGCCGGGTGGGGTGCGTTGCGGCGTGCGAGGCGACGAAAAGAACGCAGAGCACTGCCTCCGGCTACCCCACCCGGCCGGGCATTGCCCGGCCACCCTCCCCGCAAGGGGGAGGGGGAACGTGGCGCTCAGCCCAGCATCGCCGCCAGCGGCGGGTGGCGCATCGGCTGCACCGGGCCGGCCCGGTAGGGGAACTGGTTCAGCGACTTCTCGGCGAAGAACATCGCGTGCAGGTCGTCGGGGTCGGCGCGCAGCAGGAAGGCCAGCATGCCCATGACCAGCGCCGCCGAGCGCGGCGTCTCGACCTGGCCGGTCTCGGGCGACAGCGCGTCGCCGGTGAGCACGGCGGAGAGCTGGTGCGCCAGCGCGATGAGGCGCTCGCAGGCCTCCATGCTTTCGGGGCTGAGGTCGATGTCGGATTTCTTTGCGTTGCGTGCCATCTCGGCTCCTTGTTCTGGACATGAGGGATCGTTCCCGCGCCTGGTTTTTTCCAGGCCGGGCTGTGGGAAGGCGGCGCATGGGGCGCCGTCTTCTATTATTATTATTGACGCGCTCCCATGCGCCGCCGGCGTTTTCTCCCCTGCCGGCTCCCGGCCCATCGCTGCTTCCGGGGCTTCCGGACAACAACGCGGGCGCACAGGGCGACAGACGACCGGAGATGTCCCGC
>DATDJN010000264.1:0-3248 GCA_036520515.1 Rhizobiaceae bacterium | reverse complement strand
AGCGCCTTGCCGGGACGCCACGAACCGAAGACGACAAGCGCGATGCAGACCCAGCCGCGGCCGTTGATCATGCCGAAGAAGAAGGAGTTGAAGGCCGACATGGTGAGAAAGGCGCCGCCGACCGCCATCAGCGCGCTGCCCGCCATCACCGCACCCATGCGGATGGCGGTGACGGAGATACCTTGCGCCTCGACGGCAGAGGGGTTCTCGCCGGCGGCGCGGACGGCCAGGCCGAGCGGCGTGCGGTAGAGCACCCAGACGGTCAGCGCGACGGTGACGAAGGCGAGATAGGTGAGCGGCGTCTGCGAAAAGAGCGCTTCGCCGACGACCGGAATGTTCGACAAGCCAGGGATCGGCAGCGGCTGGAAGGGCTCGATCTTCGGCGGCGAGGTGACTTCCGGCAGAAGCAGGCGGTAAGTGAAATAGGTGAGGCTGGTGGCGAGCAGCGTTACGCCGATGCCGACCACATGCTGCGACAGGCCGAGCGGCACGGTGAGCGTCGCGTGGAGCAGGCCGAACATGGCGCCGGCCAGTGCGGCCACCGCGACGCCGGTCCAGAGATCGCCCCCCGCATAGACGGTGAACCAGCCGGCGAAGGCGCCGGCCGTCATGATGCCCTCGATGCCCAGGTTGAGGACGCCCGCCCGCTCGCAGATCAGCTCGCCCATGGTGGCGAAGATCAGCGGCGAGGCGATGCGGATCGCGGCGACCCAGAAGGAGGCGGTGAGAAGGATGTCGAGCGCTTCCATCAGCGTGTGCCTTTTCCACTCCGGGAGCGAGAGAATGTCGCCCCCTCCACCACGCTTCGCGCGGTCTCCCTCCCCCGCTTCGCAGGAGAGGAAGCGGCAACCGAAGGCGATGGAGGGGGCGGCATGCCGATCATCACTTCCACCTCAGCCTGTAGCGCGTGAACAGGATCGCGACGACCATGGTGAGCAGCGCCGTCGCCACCATGACGTCGGCGATGTAGCTCGGAACGCCGGCCGAGCGGCTCATGGCGTCGGCGCCGACGAAGATACCCGCCACGAAGATCGCCGAGGCGACGACGCCGATCGGGTTGAGCATGGCAAGCATGGCGACGACAATGCCGGAGTAGCCGTAGCCCGGCGACAGATCGAGAGTGAGGTTGCCCTTGAGGCCGGAGACCTCCGAGAAACCGGCGAGCGCGGCGAGGCCGCCGGAAAGCAGCGCCGTCTTCATCAGGACCGTGTTGACCGGGATGCCGGCGAAGGAGGCGGCCACCGGATTGTGGCCGACGGCGCGCATCTCGTAGCCGAGCACGGTCTTCTTCATGATCACCCAGACGACCAGCGCGGAGACGAGCGCCATGACGAAGCCGTAGTGCAGCCGCTTGCCCGGGATGATGCGCGGCAACCGCGCCTCGGCGATCACCTTGGGCGATTGCGGCCAGCCCAACCCCATCGGGTCCTTCAGCGGTCCTTCGAGCAGCATGGAGACGAAGAGCAGGACGATGAAGTTGAGGAGCAGCGTGGTGACGACCTCGTCGACGCCGAAGCGGGTCTTCAGCACGGCGGGGCCGAGAAGCAGCAGGGCTCCGCCGGCCATGGCAGCGATCACGATGATCGGGATGAGCAGGAAGGAAGGCAGCGGCAGCGCCCCGGTGCCGAGCACGACGGTGACGACCGCGCCGATGTAAAGCTGCGCCTCCGCGCCGATGTTCCAGAGCTTTGCGCGGAAGGCGACCGCCACCGCGAGGCCGGTGAAGATGAGCGGCGTGGCGCGGGTCAGCGTTTCAAGCAGCGCGAACTGCGAGCCGGCCGCGCCGCGCCAGACGAGGTGGAAGACGGAGAAGGGCGACGCTCCGGCGGCGAGCACGAGCAGCGCCGTGATGGCGAGGGTGAGAACGATCGCCGCCGCCGGGTAGAGCAGCGTGACGGCGATGGAGGGCGATGGCTTCGGTTCAAGGCGCATGGACATGATCCGTGGTGTTGACGGATCGAGAGGTGAGCGGGACAGCGCATCCCTTTGTCTTGGCCGCCCCCTGCACCATGCTTCGCATGGTCCCCCTCCCCCGCTTCGCCGGGGAGGATCCGGGGCAGCGCTGCCGGCGGCCGACAACGGGGCGGAGCTGCGCAATACTGAACGCCGTCGAATACATCATTTCACGCCGCCTCCATGCTATGCCCGGCCATCAATTCGCCAAGTTCGGCGACGCTGCGCTCGCCGCGCGCGGACGACGGGGAGAGCCGCCCCTTGGACATGACGATGATGCGGTCGGAAAGAGCGAGGATCTCCTCGAGGTCTTCGGAAATGAGCAGTATCGCCGCGCCCCGCTCGCGCGCCTCGATGAGCTTGCGGTGGACGTAGCCGACGGCGCCGACGTCCAGCCCGCGGGTGGGCTGGTTGGCGAGGATGACGATAGGGTCGGGATCCAGCGCGCGGCCGAGGATCAGCTTCTGCATGTTGCCGCCGGAAAGCAGGCGGATGCGCGCCTCCGGCGACGGGCATTTCACGTCGTAGTCGGCGATGATTTCTTCGGCGAACTTGCGCGCGGCGCGCCAGTCGAGAAAACCGCGACGGCTGAAGCGCGGGGTGCGGTAGCGTTCGGCGATGACGTTCTCGGTGACGCTCATGTCGCCGATGGTGCCCACGGCATGACGGTCCTCGGGGATGCGGGCGACGCCCGACGACAGGGCGGTGCGGGGCGACCAGTCGCGGACGGCCATGCCCCGCACGATGATCTCGCCGGAGGTCGGCCGTTCCATGCCCGATATCAGCGCGGCGAGCGCAGCCTGTCCGTTGCCCGAGACGCCGGCCAGGCCGGTGATCTCGCCGCCGCGCAGCGATAGCGAGATGTGGTCGAGCGATACGCCCGTGCCGCGCCTCGCGGTCGAGACCGTGTTGAGGACGAGTTGCAACGGGCCGGGCTCGGAAGGCGGAACGGCAGCCTGCTCGACCTCCTGGCCGACCATCAGCGCGGCAAGCTCGGCGCGGCTGGTGTCGGCGGTGACGCGCTCGCCGGCGAGCCGGCCCGCGCGCAGCACCAGCACCCGGTCGCTGACAGCCATGACCTCATTCAACTTGTGCGAGATGAAGATGATCGAAAGCCCCTGCCCGACAAGCAGCTTGAGCGTGGCGAAAAGCGCGTCGGTCTCGGCCGGCGTCAGCACCGCGGTCGGCTCATCGAGGATCAGCACCTTCGCGTTGCGATAGAGCGCCTTCAGGATCTCGACGCGCTGGCGCTCGCCGACGGAGAGCGCGGCGACCTGCGCGCCGGGATCGACGGC
>DATDJN010000263.1:0-4066 GCA_036520515.1 Rhizobiaceae bacterium | reverse complement strand
GCGCTTGCCGAGCAGGTTCTGGCGGAACCGGCCCTGCTTGCCCTTCAGCATGTCGCTGAGCGACTTCAGCGGACGCTTGTTGGCGCCGGTGATGACGCGGCCGCGGCGGCCGTTGTCGAACAGCGCATCGACCGCTTCCTGAAGCATGCGCTTCTCGTTGCGGATGATGATGCCGGGCGCACGCAGCTCGATCAGCCGCTTCAGGCGGTTGTTGCGGTTGATCACGCGGCGGTAGAGGTCGTTCAGGTCGGACGTCGCGAACCGGCCGCCGTCCAGCGGGACCAGGGGACGCAGGTCCGGCGGGATCACCGGCACGACCTTCATGATCATCCACTCGGGACGGTTGCCGGACTCCATGAAGTTCTCGACGACCTTCAGCCGCTTCAGGTACTTCTTCTGCTTCAGCTCGGACGTGGTCGAGGCAAGCTCGGAGCGCAGGTCGCCGGCGATCTTCTCCAGGTCCATGCCCGCGAGCAGGTCATGGATGGCCTCGGCGCCGATCATGGCGGTGAACGAATCCTCGCCATACTCGTCGACGGCCAGCATGTACTCTTCCTCGCTGAGGAGCTGATGCTCCTTCAGCGCCGTGAGGCCCGGCTCGGTGACGATGTAGTTCTCGAAGTAGAGGACGCGCTCGATGTCCTTCAGCGTCATGTCGAGCAGCGTGCCTATGCGGCTCGGCAGCGACTTCAGGAACCAGATGTGGGCGACCGGCGCGGCGAGCTCGATATGGCCCATGCGCTCGCGGCGCACGCGCGACAGCGTGACTTCGACGCCGCACTTCTCGCAGATGACGCCCTTGTACTTCATGCGCTTGTACTTGCCGCACAGGCACTCGTAGTCCTTGATCGGGCCAAAGATGCGCGCGCAGAAGAGACCGTCACGCTCGGGCTTGAACGTGCGGTAGTTGATGGTCTCCGGCTTCTTGATCTCGCCGAACGACCAGGACAGAATCTTTTCCGGGCTCGCCAGCGATATCCGGATGGAATCGAACACCTGCGCGGGTGCCTGGGGATTGAAGAGATTCATGACCTCTTGGTTCATGCCGTTCTCCTTTTCGGGGTTCGGGGAAACCCCATTTCAGTTCAGTACCAGGCGTCGCCGCCCAAAACCGGTGCTAGCCGGGAAATCCGTCCGGCGCGCCGCCGCCTTTGCCGCGGCGCGCCTTGGTAGTCACTCTGCCGCGTCGGGCAGACGGGTCGACTGTTCGTCGACCTTGGTGTTTTCGAGCTCGACGTTGAGGCCCAGCGAACGCATCTCCTTGACGAGAACGTTGAAGCTCTCCGGAATGCCCGCCTCGAAGGTGTCGTCGCCTCTGACGATCGCCTCGTAGACCTTGGTGCGGCCGGCCACGTCGTCCGACTTCACGGTCAGCATCTCCTGCAGCGTGTAGGCGGCGCCGTAGGCTTCGAGCGCCCAGACCTCCATCTCGCCGAAGCGCTGGCCGCCGAACTGCGCCTTGCCGCCCAACGGCTGCTGGGTGACGAGCGAGTACGGGCCGATCGAACGCGCGTGGATCTTGTCGTCCACGAGGTGGTGAAGCTTGAGCATGTAGATGTAGCCCATCGTCACCTTGCGGTCGAACGGCTCGCCGGTGCGGCCATCATAGAGCTGCGACTGGCCGCTGGTGTGCAGGCCCGCCTCTTCGAGCATCTCGTTGATGTTGACCTCGTGCGCGCCGTCGAAGACCGGGGTGGCGATCGACACGCCGCGCCGCATCTGCTCGGCCAGCCGCACGACGGACTCGTCGTCGTACTGCTTGACCTGCTCGTTGCGGTCGTTGGCCGGGATCAGGTCCTCGAGCGTCTGCCTCAGCGGCTTGATGTCTCCAGCCGCCTTATAGGCGTCGATCAGCTCGCCGATCTTCTTGCCCATGCCGGCGCAGGCCCAGCCGAGATGCGTCTCCAGGATCTGGCCGACGTTCATACGCGACGGCACGCCAAGCGGGTTGAGCACGATGTCGGCATGGGTGCCGTCCTCGAGGAACGGCATGTCCTCGATCGGAACGATCTTGGACACCACGCCCTTGTTGCCGTGACGGCCGGCCATCTTGTCGCCGGGCTGCATCTTGCGCTTCACCGCGACGAAGACCTTGACCATCTTCATGACGCCCGGAGGCATTTCGTCGCCGCGCTGCACCTTCTCGACCTTGTCCATGAAGCGCTGCTCGAGCGCCTTCTTGGACTCGTCGTACTGGCCGCGCAGGGCCTCGATCTCGCTCTGGAGCTTCTCGTTCTCCACGGCGAACTGCCACCACTGCGAACGCGGATAGTCCTCAAGGACGTCCTTGCCCAGCTTGGTGCCCTTCTTGAAGCCCTTCGGGCCGGCGATCGCCTCCTTGTTGCGGAGCACGTCCGACAGGCGGCTGTAGACGTTGCGGTCCAGGATCGCCTGCTCGTCGTCACGGTCCTTGGCGAGACGCTCGATCTCCTCGCGCTCGATCGCCATGGCGCGCTCGTCCTTCTCCACGCCGTGGCGGTTGAAGACGCGCACTTCCACGACCGTGCCGAAGGTGCCCGGAGGCATGCGCATCGAGGTGTCGCGCACGTCCGACGCCTTCTCGCCGAAGATGGCGCGCAGGAGCTTCTCTTCCGGCGTCATCGGGCTTTCGCCCTTCGGCGTGATCTTGCCGACCAGGATGTCGCCCGGCTGAACTTCGGCGCCGATGTAGACGATGCCGGCCTCGTCGAGGTTCTTCAGCGCCTCTTCCGAAACGTTCGGAATGTCGCGCGTGATCTCCTCGGGCCCGAGCTTGGTGTCGCGAGCCATGACCTCGAACTCCTCGATGTGGATCGAGGTGAAGACGTCGTCGGCCACGATGCGCTCGGAGAGCAGGATCGAGTCCTCGTAGTTGTAGCCGTTCCACGGCATGAACGCGACGAGCACGTTGCGGCCGAGAGCCAGATCGCCGAGGTCGGTCGAGGGACCGTCCGCGATGATGTCGCCCTTGTTGACCCGGTCGCCCATGCGCACCAGCGGACGCTGGTTGATGCAGGTGTTCTGGTTCGAACGCTGGAACTTCATCAGACGGTAGATGTCGACGCCGGACTTGCCCGGATCGAGATCTTCCGTCGCGCGGATGACGATACGGGTCGCGTCGACCTGGTCGACGATGCCGCCGCGGCGGGCACCGATCGCGGCGCCCGAGTCACGGGCAACGATCGGCTCCATGCCGGTGCCGACGAACGGAGCCTCGGCGCGCACCAGAGGCACGGCCTGACGCTGCATGTTCGAGCCCATCAGCGCGCGGTTGGCGTCGTCGTTCTCCAGGAACGGGATGAGCGCCGCGGCAACCGAGACGAGCTGCTTCGGCGACACGTCCATGAGGTCGACGTTTTCGCGCGGAGCCATCATCACTTCGCCGGCGTGGCGGCAGATGACGAACTCGTCGACGAAGCCGCCCTTCTTGTCGAGCTCGGCGTTGGCCTGCGCGACGTAGTGCTTGGCCTCTTCCATAGCCGACAGATAGACGACGTCCGGCGTCACCTTGCCGTTCACGATCTTGCGGTACGGCGTCTCGATGAAGCCGTACTTGTTGACGCGCGCGAAGGTGGCGAGCGAGTTGATCAGGCCGATGTTCGGGCCTTCCGGCGTCTCGATCGGGCAGATGCGGCCGTAATGCGTCGGGTGCACGTCGCGCACCTCGAAGCCGGCGCGCTCGCGGGTCAGACCGCCCGGTCCAAGCGCCGAAAGACGACGCTTGTGGGTGATCTCGCTGAGCGGGTTGGTCTGGTCCATGAACTGGGACAGCTGCGAGGAGCCGAAGAACTCGCGCACGGCGGCGGCCGCCGGCTTTGCGGTGATCAGGTCCTGCGGCATGACCGTGTCGATCTCGATCGAGCTCATGCGCTCCTTGATCGCACGCTCCATGCGCAGCAGGCCGACGCGGTACTGGTTCTCCATGAGCTCGCCGACCGAACGCACGCGGCGGTTGCCGAGATTGTCGATGTCGTCGATCTCGCCCTTGCCGTCGCGCAGCTCGACCAGCGTCCTGACAACCGCAAGGATGTCCTCCTTGCGCAGCACGCGCACGGTGTCCTCGGCGTCGAGCTCCAGGCGCATGTTC
>DATDJN010000262.1:0-6386 GCA_036520515.1 Rhizobiaceae bacterium | reverse complement strand
CGTCCGACGCAATCCAGCGAATTGCAGCCCACCCAGCAGCATGACGGCAAGCGCCTGCGCGACGACGAAAGCATAGCCCAGCAGCGTCGGCGCCACCGCACCGCTGACCAGCAGACCAAAGCTCGCCGCGACCCACAGCGCGTTGACGCCGATGATGTCGACCAGCACCAGCCGCGAGGCTTCCCCGCGTCTCGCAACCGCGATCAGCAGGGCGACGAAGGGGAACAGCGCAATGCCCGCCCAGACGAGAAGGCTGACCGGCAGCCCGAGCAGCGGCGACAGGAAGGGGGCACCGGCCGCCATCAGCAGCCCCGCCGCACCACTCACCGCAGCGTCGACGAATAGCACTTGGCGGAGAAAGGGATTGAGGGTGAAAGCCATGACGATTCCTTTCCTTGAGGCCGACTTGGGCGCCGGCATGGAGGAAGGATCGTCGCGCCAACCAGGAAAGACGATTACTTTGCACGTAATAGACGTGATTTCGTCCCCGTCCTATGTTCCGCAGCATGCTGATGACAGAAAGCTCTGCCGGTGCGCTGCTGCGCGAATGGCGTCTCAGGCGGCGCATGAGCCAGCTCGATCTTGCCAGCGAGGCCGAAATCTCGCAGCGGCATCTGAGCTTCCTGGAAAGCGGTCGCGCGAAACCGTCGCGCGACATGGTGCTTCACCTCGCCGCCCAGCTAGACATACCGCTGAGGGAGCGCAACCACTTGCTGCTCACGGCGGGCTTTGCGCCGCACTATGGCGAACGCAAGCTGGACGACCCTTCGCTGTCGGCCGCAAAGAAAGCAATCCGGCTGGTGCTCAAAGGCCATGAGCCCAACCCGGCCATCGCGCTCGACCGGCATTGGAACATGGTGGACGCCAACGCAGGTATTGCACCGCTGCTGGACGATATTCCGGACCCGACGCTGCTGGAACCGCCCTGCAATGTGCTGAGGCTCAGCCTCCACCCGCAAGGGCTGGCGCCGCGCATCGTCAACCTCTTCGAGTGGCGCAGTCATCTCATCGAACGGCTGACGCGCCAGCTCGACGCGACCGGCGACCCGGTACTGGCCGAGTTGGAGCGGGAGCTGCTCACCTACCCTTCCGGCCCGCGAACACAGCCAAGGCGTGACACTGGTCACACGGCCATCTCCCATCCGCTCGTGCTGCGCGTGGGCGACGAGGTCCTGACCTTCATCAGCACGACCACAATCTTCGGTACGCCGCTGGACGTGACGCTTTCCGAACTCGCCATCGAATCGTTTTTCCCGGCCGACGAAACGACCGCCGACACACTCCGACGGATCGCGCAGTAGCGATCATCTATTGCGGCGCCGACACCTTGCGCGCCTTGCGCCGCTCGATGCCAAGTTGCCGCTCGCGCCAGACGATGAAGATGCCGGCGCCGATCACGATGGCGCCGCCGACGACAATGTGGATCGTCGGGTGTTCGCCAAAGGCGAAATAGCCAACCATTATCGCAAGCAGGATCGAGGTGTATTCGAACGGCGCTACCGTCGAGGCTTCGGCATGGCGATAGGCTTCCGTCATGAATATCTGGGCCACGCCGCCGCAGATCCCCGCAGCGACGAGCAGGAACGCTTGCCGGGCATCTATCGGCTGCCAGCCGAACGGAAGGGTCAGGAGTCCGAATACGCTCGCAGTGAGCGAAAACCAGATAACGATGACAGCGCTTTTTTCCGTGTGCACAAGGCTGCGAACCTGAAGCATCGCCACGGCAGCTAGAGCGGCGCCAACGAACGCAGCCATGACGCCCAGAAGTTCCTCGTCGCCGATCCCCGAGCCCTGACTTAATAGCGAAAGCTTCGGCCAGGATACGATCAGCACGCCGAACAGACCGATCATGACCGCGCTCCACCGGTACATCCGGATTGTCTCTCCCAGAAACAGCGCGCTGAAGATGACGACGAACAGGGGCTGTGCGTAATTGATCGTAACCGCCTCCGGCAGAGGCAGGCGCGTCAGCGCAAAGAAGCTCGCCCCCATGGAGACAACGCCGATCACGCCGCGAAGGATGTGGCCCATCGGCCTCTTCGTATAGACCGCCGAGCGAAGTTCTCCCTGATATGCCAAGTACGCAACGACCGGCAGGATGGCGAAGAACGAGCGGAAGAAGACGATCTGGCCCGCGGGAAGCTGGCCGGCTCCCTTGATGAACGAAGACATCGCCACGAATATCGCGACAGAGACGATCTTCAGCCCGATCCCGACAAGCGGATTGGAGCTGGAATGCGCGGCGTTCACGCGTCGGTCGCCGCGTGGATCGCCGCCCAGACGCGGGCCGGCGTCGCCGGCATGTCGATGTGGCCTATGCCGTATGCGCGCCAGAGCGCATCTGTGACCGCGTTGAGCGTGGCGGGTGCGGCGCCGATCGTGCCCGCCTCGCCAGCGCCCTTGATGCCCATGGCGTTGGTGGTCGAAGGCACGTTGCGCGTTTCGAAATCGAAGAAAGGAAAATCCCCGGCGCGCGGCACCGCATAGTCCATGAAGCTCGCCGTCAGCAGCTGCCCGTCCTCGCCATAGACCGTGTCCTCCCGCAAAGCCTGGCCAATGCCTTGCGCCACGCCACCATGCATCTGCCCGGCGAGCAGCACTGGATTCACGGTGACGCCAAAATCGTCGACGATCGTGTAGCCGACGATCTCCGTCTCGCCAGTCTCCGGATCGATCTCGACCTCGCAGATGTGCGTGCCGTTCGGATAGGTGGCCTCGTCCTGCACGAACTCGCCCATACCCTGCAGGTCCTCCGGCTTCTTTGCCGCCTTGGCGATCTCGGCGTAAGCCATCGACCGATCGGTGCCGACGATCCGCGCCGACCCTTCGTGCAGCTCGATGTCGAGCGGCGAAGCCTCCAGCTCGTCGGCGGCGATGCGCCTTATCTTTTCGGCCAGCGCCTCGCCTGCGCGCGACGCCGATACGCCGCCGAGCGGAATGGAACGCGAACCGCCGGTGCCCTCGCCGTCGTCGAGCTCGTCCGTGTCGCCCTGGCGCGTGAGGATCTTCTCGATCGGCATGTTCAGCTTCTCGGCGACGATCTGGGCGTAGGCGGTCGCGTGGCCCTGTCCTGAGGTCTGCGTGCCGATCTTCAGCGTCACCGTGCCGTCGCCGTTGAGCTGGACGAAGGCCGGCTCAGAGCCCGGGAATGCGCAGGCCTCGATATAGGTCGCCATGCCGATGCCGCGGATCTTGCCCGCCCTTTTGGAGGCCGCCAGTCGTTCCTCGAAATTCTCCCACCCGGCGCGCTCCATGGCGGCCGTCATGTGGCCATCGAACTCGCCGACATCGTAGAGGCGCTTGGTCTGCGTCCGGTAAGGGAATTGCTCCGGCTTGATGAAGTTGCGGCGACGTATCTCTTCCCGTCCGAGCCCCATGTCACGTGCGCAGACGTCGACCAGCTTCTCAACGAGGAAGGCCGCCTCGGGTCGGCCGGCGCCGCGATATGCATCGACCGGAGCCGTGTTGGTATAGACGCCCATGACTTCCACATCGAGCGCCTGAATGTCGTAGACGCCGGTGGACATGGTCGTCCCAGTGTAGGGGATTTCCGCCCCGTACTGGGAAATGTAGGCGCCCATATTGGCGATGACGTCGACCTTGAGCGCCAGGAAGCGGCCGTTCTCGTCCATCGCCATCTGGCCTATCGAAACGTTGTCTCGCCCTTGCGCGTCGGTCAGGAAATGCTCGTTGCGGTCGCTCGTCCATTTCACCGGCCGTCCCAGGCGCTTCGCCGCCTCGACGACCAGCCCGTATTCCCGGTAGGTGAACATCTTCGTGCCGAAGCCGCCGCCGACGTCAGGCGTGACGACGCGCAGCTGCTTCTTCTTGATCCCGAACACGTGAGCCAGGTTCTTCTGCACCGAGTGGACGCCCTGCGATCCGGTGGTCAGCACGAAACGGTCTTCGTCGGGCCTCCATTCGGCAAGGGCCGAGCGCGTCTCGATGTAGTTGGCCACCAGGCGATTGTTGCGGAACTCGACCCGCGAGACCTTCGCGGCTCTCGCAAAGGCAGCCTCCGCCTTCGTCCGGTCGCCATGCTGGTAGATGAAGGCGCGGTTGGTGCCGAGCTCCGGCCAGACGAGCGGCGCATCCGCGTCGAGCGCGGTGGCGGTATTGGCCGCGGCGTCCATCCCGTCATAGTCGATCTCGATCAGGTCGGCCGCGTCCTGCGCCAGCGCCCGCGTGTCCGCGACGATAAAGGCGACCGCGTCGCCGACATAATGCACTTGGTCGCGGCAAAGGATCGGAATGTCGCGCGTCGGCGCCCTGGTGCCGTCCGGCTGCCGCTCCATCGAGGTCGATTTCAGGTCGCGCAGATGCGTAAGGTCCGCACCGGTCAACACGAGGTGGATGCCCGGTGCGGCTGATGCCGCATCAACCGATGCGATGGTGAAACGGGCGTTGGCGAAGGGCGAGCGCAGCACATAGCCATGCAGCGTGTTCGCTGGGGTTATGTCGTCCGTGTAGCGGCCCCTCCCGGTTATGAAGGCTTGGTCCTCCAGGCGAAGAACCGAAGCGCCCATCCCGAATTTCGGCGTGACGACCGTCATGTATCCCTCGCAAGCTGAATTGGGGGTGCGCACCCGAAACAGGTGAGGTTTCAGTTTTGCCGGGAGCGGTGGATCATGTAAAGAGCAGCCTGCTTGCCATGCGCCGCATGGACGAGCGGCGTCAGAACTGGAAAGCCAGCACATGCGTACGGACACCGGCCAGGTTTTCCGCCTCGAAGACTACCGTCCCAGCGACTATCTCATTCCGCGAACAAGCCTCACCTTCCGCCTGCATCCGGACTCCACAGCCGTCACGGCCGAACTGACAGTGGTCAGGCGGCAGGGCGTGTCGAAAACAGCGCCGCTCATGCTCGACGGCGACGGGCTGGCGCTGACGTCGATCGAGATCGACGGCGAGCCGCTCGCCGCCTCCGCCTACCAGGCGACGCCGGACCACTTGATCATCCCATCTCCGCCGGAGGCCCAGAACTTCCGGCTGACGCTGGGAACCGAGATATCGCCGTCCGCCAATTCAGCTCTGATGGGGCTCTTCCGCACCAGCGGCGTCTATTGCACGCAGTGCGAGGCTGAAGGTTTCCGCCGCATCACCTATTTCCTCGATCGACCCGACATCCTCTCCGTCTACACGGTTCGCATCGAGGCGCCCAAGCGCGAGGCACCACTGCTTCTTTCCAACGGTAACCAGCAGGACATCGGCGACCTCGATGACGGCTGGCACTACGCCGTCTGGCACGACCCCTTCCCGAAGCCGTGCTATCTCTTCGCGCTGGTTGCGGGCGATCTCGGCGTGCTGAAGGACGAGTTCGTTACCGTCTCCGGCCGCAAGATCGACCTCGGCATCTATGTCGAGCACGGCAAGGAGCGGCTGGCGGCCTATGCGATGGACGCGTTGAAGCGCTCAATGGCGTGGGACGAGGAAGTGTTCGGCCGCGAATACGATCTCGACATCTTCAATATCGTCGCTGTCTCCGACTTCAACATGGGCGCGATGGAGAACAAGGGCCTCAACATCTTCAACGACAAGTACGTGCTGGCCGACGCGGATACGGCGACCGACGCGGACTTCGCCAATATCGAGGCGATCATCGCCCACGAGTATTTCCACAATTGGACCGGCAACAGAATCACTTGCCGGGACTGGTTCCAGCTCTGCCTCAAGGAAGGGCTGACCGTGTTCCGCGACCACGAGTTCTCCGCGGACATGCGGTCGCGAGCCGTCAAGCGCATCGCGGAAGTGCGCGCGCTGAGGGCGCACCAGTTTCCCGAGGATCAGGGCCCCCTGGCGCATCCGGTCCGGCCGCGCCGCTACCGCGAGATCAACAACTTCTACACGGCCACCGTCTACGAGAAGGGATCGGAGGTCGTCCGCATGATCCGGACGATCATCGGCGCGGACGCCTTCCGCAAGGGGATGGACCTCTATTTCGAGCGGCACGACGGCGACGCCGCCACGGTCGAGGACTTCGTCAAGGTGTTCGAGGACGCCTCGGGCCAGGACCTCTCGCAGTTCGCACTCTGGTACAACCAGGCCGGCACACCGAACGTCTCGGCGAGCGTCGCCTGGGACGCGGCGACCGGGACGCTCACTCTCGACCTTGAACAGGCGGTGCGGGCGACACCGGGCGAAAGCCGCAAGAAGCTCATGCACATCCCGCTGGCGTTCGGGCTTGTCGGACCGACGGGCGAGGACATGCGACCCGTGTCGGTAGAGGGCGCAGTGGTCACGGATGGGGTGCTGCATGTGCGCAAGCGCAGCCACAGGGTGCATTTCCGCGGCCTCGCGCACCGGCCGGCCGTGTCGCTCAACCGAGGCTTCTCGGCCCCGATCACCCTGTCGCGGGCGCAGGGCGCCGAGGACCTGAAATTCCTGGC
>DATDJN010000261.1:0-3459 GCA_036520515.1 Rhizobiaceae bacterium | reverse complement strand
AAGACCCGCGACCGCGGCGACGATGCGCTGAAGTCGGCCGAAGGCACGGAAGCCGCCGAGGCCTTTGCCGGCCCGACCGAGGACCAGCCAGCCGAATCCGGCGAGACCGCCGACGAGACATCGGGCCCGGTCGACGAGCCGTCGGAGACTGCGGAAGCCGCCGGCGACGAGGCTGGCGACGAAGACGACAACAATCCCTCCAATGGGCCGACCTCCATAGCTGCCGAGGTCGAGGTCGACGAAGTTTCGGAGACGATCCCCGAGCCGGTCGCCGACGACGAGCACGGCGGCCTGGTCGAGGACATCCGCCCCGCCCGCCACGACGTCGACCATGACCACGAGCACGAGGTCGAATCGGTCGGCGCCGAGGACGCGCTGGAGGAAGTGCGCAACCGCCGCAAGCCGCCGCGCCGCCACTACAAGATCCAGGAAGTCATCAAGCGCCGCCAGATCCTGCTCGTGCAGGTCGTCAAGGAGGAGCGCGGCAACAAGGGCGCCGCGCTGACCACCTACCTGTCGCTCGCCGGCCGCTATTCGGTGCTGATGCCCAACACCGCGCGTGGCGGCGGCATCTCGCGCAAGATCACCAACACGCAGGACCGCAAGCGCCTCAAGGAGGTCGTCGCCGACCTCGAGGTGCCGCAGGGCATGGGCGTCATCCTGCGCACCGCCGGCGAGAGCCGCACCAAGGCGGAGATCAAGCGCGACTACGAATATCTGATGCGGCTGTGGGAGAACGTCCGCAGCCTGACGCTGCAGTCGACCGCGCCCGCCCTGGTCTATGAGGAAGGCTCGCTGATCAAGCGCTCCGTGCGCGATCTCTACAACAAGGACATAGACGAGATCCTGGTCGCGGGCGACGACGGCTACCGTGAAGCGAAAGACTTCATGCGCATGCTGATGCCCTCGCACGCCAAGGTCGTGCAGCCCTACCGCGAGACGACGCCGCTCTTCGCCCGCTACGGCGTCGAGTCACAGCTCGACCGCATGCTGCAGCCGCAGGTGACGCTGAAGTCGGGCGGCTACATCATCATCAACCAGACCGAGGCGCTGGTCTCGATCGACGTCAACTCGGGACGCTCCACCAAGGAGCATTCGATCGAGGAGACGGCGCTCCACACCAACCTGGAGGCGGCGGAGGAAGTCGCCCGCCAGCTGCGCCTGCGCGACCTTGCAGGCCTCATCGTCATCGACTTCATCGACATGGAGGAGAACCGCAACAACCGTGCGGTCGAGAAGCGCCTCAAGGACCATCTGAAGAACGACCGCGCGCGCATCCAGCTCGGCCGCATCTCGCATTTCGGCCTGATGGAGATGAGCCGCCAGCGCATCCGCGCCAGCGTGCTGGAATCGACCATGAAGCCCTGCCCGCATTGCGGCGGGACCGGCCATGTGCGCTCCGATTCCTCGGTCGCGCTGCTCGTCGTGCGCGCCATCGAGGAGTTCCTGCTCAAGGATTCGCGCTGCCACATCATCGTCAAGACCCCGGCCTCGACCGCGCTCTACGTGCTCAACCACAAGCGCAGCACGCTGACCGAGCTGGAGATGCGCTTCGGCCTGACCATCACCATCGAGGTCGACGAGACGGTCGCCGCCCAGCACTACGCCATCCTGCGCGGCGCGGTCGCCGAGAAGCCCGCCGGTTTCCAGGAGCATCGGTTCCTGGCGCCGCCGCCGGTCGAGGAGGAAGAGGACGACATCGTCATCGAGGCGGATGACGAGGAGGCGCCGACCGAGCCGCGCCAGCCGCAGCAAGAACAGCCGCGTCACGCGGAAGACGGCGAGGAGGGCCACCGCAAGCGCCGCCGCCGCCGTCGCCGCCGCGGCGGCCGTGACCGCGACAACAACGGCGCGCCGCACGAAGGCAGGTCGGACGACCAGCCGGAAGCCGGCGCCGAGGCCGAGTTCGCGGCCAGCGAAAGCGACCTCGAGATCGAAGTCGCCGACGCGCCCGCGGACGCCATCGCCGAAGCCTCCGCGACCCCTGAAGCTTCCGAGGCTTCCGAGGACGGCCAGTTGAAGAAGCGCCGGCGCGGCAAGCGCGGCGGCAAGCGCAACCGCCGCGAAGGAGACGGTGACGAAGGCGCTCAGGCGGAAGCCGGCGAAGCCGCGGACGGCGATGCGCCGAACGAGGAAGAGCCCGTGACGCCCGCCGAAGTCCTCGCCGAGGAAATCGTCGAGGCCGTCGCCGTCGAAGAAGCCGCGGAGCCGGTAGAACAGGCTGCGGAACCTGAGGCGGCGCCTGCGCCGGTGAAGAAGCCGCGCCGTAGCCGGGCGAAGAAGGTCGTGGCCGAGGAGACTGCTCCCGAGGCCGCCGGCGAGCCGGTTGCAAGCGCCGCCCCCGAGGCCCAGGAAGCGCCCCCGGAGGCACCCGCGGATGCACCCGCGGAAGCGGCCAAGCCCGCCGCCGAGCCGGCGGCGGAGCAGGACAACGAGAGCGCCCGCGCCTCGCGTCGCAAACCGGCGAGCGCCGAGCCTTCGGCGCCGGTCGTCTCCTCGACGCCGGCGGAAGGCGAAGCCCAGCCGGAGCCCGAGCAGCCGAAGCGCGGCGGCTGGTGGCAGAGAAAGAGCTTTTTCTAAGCTCTTTCAGATCTTTATCGTGAAGTGTTGAGGCCGGGGAAACCCGGCCTCTTTCGCGTGCCGGCCTATTGCGCTGGCATTTGCGGCTCGAAGACGATGAACGGCGTGCCCGGCTGTACGCCGGGCTCGACATAGTCCGGGGCCGGCATGCCGGGCTCACCGAGCGACTTCACGTAGCGATGGAAGGAGCGCAGTTCGTCGTCCTTCATCGCATGCACGTTGAACCACGGCATCGGCGGGCGCGTCCTGAAACTGTGGCCGTAGTCGACGAACTCGTCCTCGCTCATCTCCCCCAGCGCCAGCCGCAGGTTCGTCGGGTAGGTCGTGCCCCACGGCCCCTTGAAGCCGACCACGCTGCCCCGCAGCGCATTCTCCGGATTGATCTCCCCGCCGCTGGTGGCAAAGCCCTCGGTGTGGCAGTCGTGGCAGCCGCCGATTATCGACACGCGCAGGCCCTCATCGACGGAAACGCCGCCGGCGGCGGCGTTGGAAATGGACAGGGCCAGCAGGCCGGCAGCGGAAAACAGGCGTTTCATGTTGCAGTCTCCTTGACAGATCGCACGCAGGCTCCGCGAACCGCGTTGCGGGGCAATTGCGCGCTGCGTTTCGGCTGTAATCGAAGGTTGCAGGCGCGGCGCACGACCCTCCAAGAGGTACGCCGTGAAGGCTTGAAAAGGCCCTTAAAAAAAATTCGCCAAGTTTTCTCCACGCCCCCAAAACCTCGCTGATAATGCTCTGGCCTGCGCGGGGAAACGGGTGCGCACCGACATTCGGGCAGGCGGGCGCCGGGTCGGTCGTGCGAGAGGTCGCGCGGCTGGGTGATGAGCCCCCAGGTCCGGCCCTCGAACCGCATGCCGTACGCCGTCCCCCGGCGCAAAT
>DATDJN010000260.1:0-4002 GCA_036520515.1 Rhizobiaceae bacterium | reverse complement strand
CTATTACGAACTCGACGATGCGCTGAAGCCGGTCGAGAAACCGTTCCCGGAGCGTCTGAGAAAATCGGTCGAGCTGATCGAGGAAAACTGCGAGCCGGCGCTCTGCACGGTGCTCTTCGTCGGCGGCGCAGGCGGATCGCTCAGGGCCGGCGTGGTCGAGAACCCGGTGCGCCTGACCCGCTCGGTGCAAGGCCTGAAAACATACGTCACTGTCGGCGGCGCGCCCGTCTATGTGTGGCCCGGCGGTGGCATCACGCTGATGGTCGACGTGATGCGCGTGCCGGATAACGGCTTCGGCTATGTGCCGACGCCGGCGCTGGTGGCGCCGATCGAGTTCACGCTGCGCCGCGACGACTATGTCGCGCTCGGCGGCCACGCCAAGGACATCCGCAGCCTCGAGGACGTGATCGCAAAGGGTGGCGAATTCCTCAACCCGCGCCGCGGGGCAAAGGCGTCGCGCGACAATCCCTGGCCGCCGCTGGCGCAGCTTCACCGCTGGGAGGGCCGCCCCGCATGAACGGGCCGCAGGCAGGATATCTGGCAGACGGAAGGCGGCTCCATCTCAACCATGGGCCGATCGACCTGATCATCGAGGCGTTCGGCGAGGCGGCGGAAGTGCGCGCGGCCTGCGAACAGGCGACGGCGCGCTTCCAGACGATCCTCGGCGAGCTGGTCGAGGAACTGGCGGCGTTGCGCAGCGCCGCGGCGGCTCGCCCGCGCGCCTTCCGTGGCTCGACAGCGCGGCGCATGGAGGCGGCGGTGTCTCCGTTCGCCGGCGAGCATTTCATCACGCCGATGGCGGCGGTGGCAGGCTCGGTCGCCGACGAGATGCTGGCCGCGATGATCGCCGGGCGGGTCCTCGACAAGGCTTATGTCAACAATGGCGGCGACAGCGCGCTCTATCTGGCGCCTAGCCATTCGATGCGGTTGGCGATTGCCGGCGCGAGCAAGGAATTTGCCGACCGGATCACGGTCCGGGCCGAGGATGACGTGCGCGGGGTAGCGACAAGCGGCTGGCGCGGGCGCAGCTTTTCACTCGGCATCGCCGATGCGGTGACGGTGCTGGCGCGCACGGGGGCCGAAGCGGACGCGGCGGCGACCCTCATCGCCAACGCCGTCGACCTGCCAGGGCATCCGATGGTACGGCGCGAGCCGGCGCGCTCACTTGCGCCGGACAGCGACCTCGGCGACAGGCTGGTGACGACGGACGTCGGCGCGCTGTCCGGGGATGAGGTCGCGACGGCGCTGGAGCGCGGATTGACGGTGGCGGAACGATTGCGGCGGCGTGGACTGATCGAGGCGGCGGCGCTGTTCCTCGATGGAGAGGCGCGGGTGTGTGGGATAGGTTCGTCCGAGGTCGCCCCCTCCACCGCCTTCGACAGTCCCCCTCCCCCGCTTCGCAGGGGAGGAACCGGCGTTGCGGCCGTCCGCGGCCTTGATCCTCCCCCGTTTACGGGCAAGGGGGACCACGCGAAGCGTGGTGGAGGGGGCGGCGCAATATTCGAGCGACACGTTTTCAGGGGCACCCATGGCTGAATTTCCGATCCGCAAGATCGCTGTCGTCACCGAGGAAATCCTCCACGAGGGCGGGCCGCCGCCGGACGAGCCCCGGCGCCGCGCCGCGGCGATGGCAGCGGTGAAGAACCCGTTCGCCGGGCGCTATGTCGAGCGGCTGCAATCCGCGATGGAGGATCTGAAGCCGCTCGGGCTGCTGCTGTCGGACAAGCTGATCGACGCGCTGGGCGGCGATCCGAAGAGAATTGACGGCTATGGCAAGGGCGCGATCTGCGGTACGGCCGGCGAACTGGAGCATTGCGCGCTCTGGCATGTGCCCGGCGGCTACGCGATGCGCGACCGGCTGGGCGGCGCCAAGGCGATCGTGCCGTCCGCCACCAAGGTCGGCGCCTTCGGCTCGCGCATCGACATTCCGCTCGGCCATGTCGACGCCGCCTATGTGCGCAGCCATTTCGACGCGATGGAGGTGGGGCTGGGCGACGGACCGAGGCCCGACGAGATCCTGTTTATCCTCGCAATGTCGATCGGGCCGCGCGTGCACAACCGCATGGGCGGGCTGGCGGCTGACGAGATCAAGGCCTGGGACGGGCTGAGATGACTGCCGGCAACGCGCTCACGCCGGTCGCCGCCGAGACGGCGGACGGCTACCGCGTGCAGGAGCAGATCGGCTTCGTGTTGCGAAAGGCGCACCAGCGGCACGTTGCGGTCTTCGCGTCGAAGATCGCCGACCTGACGCCGCCACAGTTCGCCACGCTGGCGAAGCTCGCCGATGTCGGGGAGACCTCGCAGAATCAATTGGGCAGCCTGGTCGCCATGGACGCCGCGACGGTCAAGGGCGTCATCGACCGGCTGAAGGCGCGAGGGCTGGTGGAGTTGACCAGGCACGACGTGGACAAGCGCCGGCTGCTGGTCAGTCTCACGGCGGAAGGGCGCGAGACAGTCGGGCGGCTGGTCCCCCTGGCGCAACAGATCACGGCCGAGACGCTGGCGCCCCTGTCCCAGAAGGAGGCCTCAACGCTGCTCAGGCTGCTCGCCCGCATTGCGTGACGGGAACAGCCCGGCGGAACGACCCGGCTGGATCGCTTCGCGGATTCGTGCGTTAAAGGCGGATGACTGACTCCCGGACGGCATTCTGGCGATGTCTCTTCACGGCTGGACACGATACCGCCGTGCTTGCCCCCGCGCTCACCGGCTGGCATCTCACTGGCATGGCCGTCTTCCGTGGCGATGATGGCCCGGTGGCAGCGAACTACACGGTCGAACTGGACGATGCCTGGCGCGTCAAGCGCGGCAGCGTGCGCGGCTTCGCCAATGGCCGGCGCTTCTACCACTCCGTGGAGCGCACGGCGGACGGCTGGACGCTGGACGGCCAGCCGAACGGCATGGCGGAACTGGTCGACCTCGACTACGGCTTCACCCCCGCCACCAATCTGCAGCAACTCAAGCGGGTGGCGCTGGAGATCGGCCAGCGGTCCGAGTTCTCCGTCGTCTGGTTTGACATCGGCAAGGAAAAGCTCGTCGAACTGCCGCAGATCTACGAGCGCCGCGACGCGACGCACTACTGGTACCAATCGCCGACCGCCAGCTACGAGGCCATGCTCGAGATCGACCCGGCCGGATTCGCCCGCGTCTATCCGCAGCTCTGGGAGATGGAAGGCCGGGCGGGAAGTTGAGCCGGCTTTCGCCGCCGGGGCTGCGAAAGCGTCAGCCTCGGCCGGCCCCGCCGAACAGGCGCGCGGCTTCCTCTTCGGTGTAATACCCCATGGCGACATCGCGCGTGACCAACGCCGGATCGCGCTCGCCCGGATCGCCGTAACCGCCGCCGCCCGGCGTGCCGACGCGCACGCGGTCACCGGCCTTCAACGGGATGTCCTGTTCCTTGGACAGGTGCTTCGGCACATGCGCCTCGCCATTGCGGAAGACGATGACCGTGTTGACCGCGCCGTCGGCGCCGCCCGCGGCGCCCTGTGGGCCGAAACGGCCGTGATCCATGACGAAGGAGGCGCGCGCCTCGCCGCGCAGCAGCTCGACCTCGTAGGCGAGGCCGAGGCCGCCGCGATGTTTGCCGGCACCGCCGGACCCTTCGCGCAGCGCGTAGTGGCGGTAGAGCACCGGATAGGCCTGCTCCATGATCTCGACCGGCGGCGATTTTGAGATGCCAATGGTCGAGCAGCCGTTGGAGAGGCCGTCCTCTTTGACATTGCCGCCGTAGCCGCCCCCGGATATCTGATACATGACGAAATCGCGGCCGCGCTGGGGATCGTGGCCGCCGAGCGCGAAATTGCCGCTGGAGCCGGCCGGCGCGGCTGTCACGTGCTCGGGCAGCGCCTGCACCATCGCGGCGAAGACGGCTTCGGCGATGCGCTGCGAAACCTCCGCCGCGCAACCCGAGACCGGGCGCGGATATTTTGCGTCGAGGAATGTGCCCTCCGGCCGGATCACCGTGAGCGGCTCGAAGGCGCCGGCGCTGATCGGCACGTCGGGGAA
>DATDJN010000259.1:0-2031 GCA_036520515.1 Rhizobiaceae bacterium | reverse complement strand
GATCGGCGGAGCGCGCCTGCTGTCCGTCGAGGTGGCGCCCGGCAAGACCGCCGACGAGATATTGATGCTGGGCGCGTCGCTGGAGCAGGCCTCGCATCATGTCATTGCCGACGCCATCGTTCAGGCCGCGGTCGAACGCGGCCTGAAGCTCCAGCTGCCCGAACAAGTCAGCGAGTCCATGGGGTCGGGGCTGCAGGGCATGATCGGCGGACGGCACGTGATCGCCGGTTCGCGCGAGCTGGTCTTTACCGGCGCGCGCGTTGCCGATTGGGCCGTTCGGGCGATCCGGCGCGCCTCATGGCGGTCGGCCCTGGTGGTATTCATCGCGGTCGAAGGCCGGCCGGTCGGCGCATTGCTGCTGGCCGACGAGCTCCGCCCCGACACGCCGCGGGCGATCCGCCTGCTGCGCGAGGCCGGCATCGCCCGCATCCTGATGGTCACCGGCGACCGCGCCGCCGCCGCGCAGGCGATCGGCGCCGCGCTCGATCTCGACGGCGTGCTCGCCGAACGCGTGCCCTCCGACAAGGTCGAGGCGGTGCGCTCGGAGCAGCGGCTGCATCCCACCATCATGGTCGGCGACGGCATCAACGATGCGCCGGCGCTGGCGTCGGCCGATGTCGGGGTCGCGCTTGGCGCGCGCGGCGCCAGCGCATCCTCGGAAGCCGCGGACGTGGTTATTCTCGCCGACCGGCTCGACCGGGTCGGCGAGGCGATCGTGATCGCGCGGCGGGCCCGGCGGATCGCCGTCCAAAGCATCGTGGCGGGGATGGGGCTTTCGATGCTGGCCATGCTGGCGGCGACGCTCGGCTGGCTGACGCCGGTGCCGGCCGCCATCGTTCAGGAAGTGATCGACGTTGCCGTGATCCTCAATGCGCTGCGGGCGCTCGCGCCGGCGGGCGGGCGCAGCGCCAGGAGCATCACTGCCGAAGCGGGCCGCGAACTGCATCACGATCATCTGGCGCTGCTTCGCAGTCTCGACCGGCTGCGCTCGATCGTGGACGCCCTCGACGATGCCGACCCTGAGCGCGCCGCCACGCTGATTGCCGAAGCCAACGCGCTGGTTCAGGACAAGGTGGTCGCGCACGAGCGCGACGATGAAGGCCATGTCTACCCCCAGCTCGCCGAAATACTGAGGGAAGTCCACGGGCTCTCGGCGATGAGCCGGGCGCACCGCGAGATCCTGCATCTTGCCCGGCTGCTCGATTGCGTGGCGAAGGAGCTGCCGTCGGAAGACATCGATCGCTATCTGATTCGCGACGCGCAGCGGCTGATCGAGGCGGTGGAAACCCTGGTTCGTCTTCACACCGCGCAGGAGGAAGACATCTACGAGGCGGTCGCGGCGCGGTAGACGATCAGGAACGCCCGCCGAATTCGGCGAGCCGCCGTTTCAGCGCCCTGACTTCCTCGAAGCGCTTCGTCACGTCGCGCATGACCGCCACGGTACCCGTGACGGCCTGCATCCCGTCGCGCAGCAGCACGATCGTAAACTCAACCGATATCCTTCGGCCCTCCCTGGTCAGGCCCGGCACCGACAACAGGTCGCCATGGCCATAGCGGCTCGTTCCCGTCTCCATCGTATGCCGAAATCCTTCCCAATGCCGCGCGCGCAAGTTCTCGGGAATGATCAGGTCGAGCGACTGGCCGACGGCGTCGGCGGCCGTGAAGCCGAAGATCCGCTCTGCGCCGGGATTCCAGAACGTTATGCGTCCGCCGCGATCGGTCGCGATGATCGCATCGGAGGCGCTGTGCAGCAGCGCTTCGCCAAGACCGGCAGGAATGTTCATCGTGGGCTGCTCGTCGTCCTCAGTCCGTCGGCATCAAAGGCCGCTGCTTCGCGGATGTCAAAATAAGTTACGCGGAACCCGATTAACCATCGCCTTCCCTTGACGCGGCGCGCGCCAGCCCCCATGCGTAAGGCGTCAGTCGGCCGGACGGCCGCTCCCGCTATGGTCGAAAGGCTGCGGGGGAGGAAAGTCCGGGCTCCATCGACATACGGTGCCGGATAACGTCCGGCGGGGGCGACCCCAGGGA
>DATDJN010000258.1:0-4279 GCA_036520515.1 Rhizobiaceae bacterium | reverse complement strand
TTAGACCCGAGGGCGGCACGGCATGCGGTTCGAGGGCCGGACCTGGGGGCTCATCACCCAGCCGCGCTACCGAGGGGCATGACCCCAAGGGATCATGTCCCGGCGCGACCGATCCGGCGCCGCCGCCCTCCCTGATACCCGGTGCGCACCAGGTTCCCGCGAGAGCAGTGGGCCAAGTATCGCTCAGGGCGGAAGGGTGGGGATAAAACTTTTGCAAAAAAATTTGCCACACACCCGACAGTGTTCCGCACCGCCCTCTCCTCCCACGCTTCGCAGGGGAGGAACCGGGGCCGCGGCCGTCGGCGATCTTCGATCCTCCCCGCTCAACGGAAGGCCGGACACCGTCCCCAACGTCATTCCGGGACGCGAAGCGGACCCGGAATCCAGCGCGGCGATGGTGGCGATCGTTCGCGTCCGTAGCGCACAACTGGCAAGGCATGCGCTCTGGATCCCGGGTTCCGCTGCGCGGCCCCGGGATGACGGAAGGGACGCCTCGGCCACCTTCTCCCGCAAGCGGAGAAGGGAGGGGTGGTGCGAGGTTCGGCATGGGTTGCGCAGTGCCTGGCCCGTGCGGCTCGGTCCACGCGGATGGGGTGTGCGCCTACGGCTGCAGGAACGCCGTATCGCAAGGTATCGTGGCGGTCTTGCCGGCCGCGCTGGTGATCGCGATGCCCTCGGCAACCGGCGTAACCCCGGCGATCCTGCCGTCCCCATCCCACGGCACCTGGCCGATGATATGCCTCACCTCGACCGCGCCGCCGGGCGCGAGCGTCAGGCCGGTCGGCACACCGGCAATGTCGAGCGGGTGCGGCGTGCGGCGCGCGGAGTCGCCGAGCATCGCGCGGTTCAACCCTTCCTCGACGCCGAGGCAGCCGACATGGCGTCCGTTCCAGGGGGCGTAGACGCGCCCGCCATTGGAGAACCAGAGCATGGTCATCGGCAGGCGCGCGGGGTTGCGCAGGCTGAGGAAGAGGTCGCCTTCCCTGCCGCGCGCGACGCAAGTCCAGCCGAGCCGGCTGCCCTCCGCCTCGATGCCGACGGCGAAATCCTCGTGGCGGGCGGCGAAGGGATAGGAGGTGATGTCGGCCTCGCCGCCGGCTGCGAGCGGGAAGCGGGTGGGATCGGTGGCCTTGGCCGGGCAGGCGAGCAGCGAGCGGCCGCGCGCCGGATCGGGCTCCAGCGATATCTGCGGCGTCTCCCACCAGCGTTTCGGCGAGAAGCTGAGTTGTCCGCCGTTGGGAAGCGAGACCATCGCGTGGTTGGCGACCGACATGCCGTCGGCCTTGCCGCCGGTGAAGACGTGGCGCTGGTAGAGGAAGGGATGGCCGTCGACGAGCCGCAGTTCCTTGACGAGATCGGCGCCCATCGCCTTGCGGTCGAGCCGGAAGCGGGCGACCGTTTCCGTGCCTTTCCGCTCGGTGCCGAGATGCGTCCATGTCGTGTTGGCCGGCCAGCCATGGCCCGGCGCGTGGTCGGCGGAGGCGTCGCCGAAGGGTGCGCAGAAGAAGTCGCCGGCCAGCCCGCCGAGATGCGGCGCAGCATCCTCTGGCATCGCGCTTCCATCGCCGACCCAGGGCGCCTTGTGCAGCATGGAAATGGCGCGGCCGTCGCGCTCGACGGTGAAGCCGGAGATCATCCCATACAGCAGGTCGGTGCGAATTTGCACGCCCCTGGCCTCGATCTCGACCTGTGCCATCGACTGACGATCCTCCGCTTGCGACTTCCTGCTCTCGTGCCCCGGGTTATTAGCGCGTCGGGGGCCCATCGCGAAGGCTTTGAAGGAATTTGGAACGAAAGTTTCATTTCTTGACTTTTGGAAATTTGTATGGGGTATTTTCCGCAATGGAAATCTGGGAGGGCTCCAGCGCCGCTCCGCCAGGCTTGCAGCCGGCTGCGGCGCACCTTCCCCGAAGAAGGCCTGACATGGTTTACGCCACCGGAGACAAGATCGGTCCGAGCCGCCTGCGCCTGGGCATGGTGGGAGGCGGCCGCAACGCCTTCATCGGCGCGGTGCACCGCATGGCGCTGCGCCTCGACGACCGCGCCGAACTGGTCGCCGGCGCGCTGTCCTCCGATCCCGAGAATGCAAGGGTGTCCGGCGCCGACATCGGCATCGCCGAAGACCGCTCGTATTCGGACTACCGCAAGATGGCCGAGGCCGAGGCGAAACGCCCCGACGGCATCGAGGCGGTCGTCATCGTCACGCCGAACCATCTGCATGCGCCGGTTGCCCGCGCCTTCCTCGAAGCGGGTATCGACGTCATCTGCGACAAGCCGCTGTCGGCGGCGCTCGCGGAGGCGGAGGAGCTTGCCGCGCTGGCCAGGAAATCCGGGCTGGTCTTCGCGGTCACGCTGAACAACACCGGCTACGCCATGGTGCGCCACGCGCGCGAACTGGTCGCGTCGGGCGCGCTCGGCAATATCCGCATCGTACGGGCCGAATATATCCAGGACTGGCTGACGCTGCCGATCGACGCCGACGGGCAGAAACAGGCCGAATGGCGAACCGACCCGGAGCGGGCAGGGCGGTCAGCCTGCCTCGCCGACATCGGGGTGCATGCGTTCAGCCTCGCGCATTTCGTCTCGGGTATCGCGCCAGCGGAAGTCGCGGCCGACCTCACCACCTTCGTGCCGGGACGCAGGCTGGACGACAACGCGCATGTGCTGCTGCGCTACGCGTCGGGCGCCCGCGGCGTGCTGGTCGCCAGCCAGGTGTCGCCCGGCAACTACAACCGCCTGTCGCTGAAGGTCTATGGCGACAGGGCGGGGCTCGAATGGTATGCGCACGAGCCGGAATACCTGCATTTCTGCGAATTCGGCAAACCTCACGTGATTTTGACCCGCGGCGGCGCCGATGTCGGCGGCGAGGCGGCGCGCGTGTCGCGCATGCCGGCCGAGCATCCGGAGGGCTACGTCGAAGGGTTCGGCAACCTCTACCGCGACGCGATCGCGCTCATTTCGGCGCGCCGCAGAGGGGAAATGATGGATTCCGCCCTTGCGGCGCTGGTGCCGTCGGTCGAAGACGGATTGCTCGGAATGCGTTTCATCGAGGCGTCGGTCGACAGCAGCGAAGCGGGAGGCGTCTGGACACCGATCGCGGGGCAACTGTAGAACTTTGCCTTCATCAAAACCGGGGGTGCGCCTGACGGCTCGAATAGAGGACCAGGCGCGAAAGTATGGTTACAGGGAGAAGACAATGAAGAATTGGACAAGAATTGGCCTGGCGGCGCTCGGCGCCACCATGCTCGCCACCACGGCCTATGCGCAGGATTACACGATCGGCGTGTCCAACACCGTGCAGGGCAATGGCTGGCGCGAGGAGATGATCTGCGCGATCAAGGCGCAGGCGCTTGCCTCCGGCAAGGTCAAGGCGCTGAACATCGCGCACCGCAACACCGACGCCGCCGGCCAGCTCGAGGACCTGCGCAACCTGATCTCCGCGAAGGTCGACGCCATCGTCGTCAACCCGGCCGACCCGGCCGGCATCCAGTCGGCGCTCAAGGAAGCCACCGACGCCGGCATCGTGGTCGTCGCCGTCGACCAGGCGGTCACCGAGCCGTCGGCCTACATCATCTCGAACAACCAGGAAGAGTATGCCTATCTCGGCGCCAAGTGGCTGTTCGAGACGATCGGCGGCAAGGGCAACGTGGTCTACATGCGCGGCGCGGCGGGCGCTTCCGCCGACAGCGACCGCGACAAGGGCTTCAAGCGCGCGCTTGCCGAGTTCCCCGACGTCAAGGTCGCGCAGGAGGTCTTCACCGGCTGGCAGCAGGACCAGGGCAAGCAGCAGATCCTCGACTACATCGCCACCGGCGTGCCGTTCGACGGCATCTGGACCTCGGGCATCGACAACGTGATCGTCGACGCGCTGGTGGAGAGCCAGGCGACGCTGGTGCCGGTGGTGGGCGCCGACAATGCGGGCTTCGTCGGCCAGCTCAACTCGGTCGAAGGCCTGAAGGGCGCGGCGGTGACGAACCCCGGCTCGATCGGCGGCGCCGGCGTGACGCTGGCGATCCAGATCCTCGACGGCCAGAAGCCGGCCGAGCAGACCGTGCTGGTGCAGCCGGAGATCTGGGAGAACGTGACGGATGCCGGCAAGGAGAAGCTGAAGGGCGCGGCCGACCCGTCGCTGTCGCCCGAGTGGCCGGTGTCGATCTCGATCCCGGACTGGACGACCTACACCAAGGAGCAGATCGTGGCCTGCAAGGGGCCGGGCGAGTAAGTCTCGATAGGTAATCGTACGCCGCCCCCTCCACCGCCTTCGGCGGTCCTCCTCCCC
>DATDJN010000257.1:0-5026 GCA_036520515.1 Rhizobiaceae bacterium | reverse complement strand
GCCCCCGGAATCCAGAGGACCAGTGTTGAAGGACAATGCGGGTCCAGAGTGGCGGATAGCTCGACGAAGGACACAGCCCTGGATTCCGGGTTCCGCTTCGCGGCCCCGGAATGACGAAGAGGATTGCAGAACAGAAGCGCCCAGGCCTGACAGGCTTACGACACTTCTCACTCTGCCGGTGTCCTTCCGGATGGAACGGGAGAACAGAAGCGCCGCGACGGTACGCCCTAGTGCAGCACCAGCACGTCGTCGGGGCAAAAACTGATCTCGGCGTTGTCGCCGACGACCGGCGGCGGCGATGCCGGGCTGTTGAAGGTGTCGAGCGACACGGCCTCCTTGCCGAGGCCGACGCGCACGCGGATGACGGAGCCGAGGAAGCTGACTTCGGAAATCCGGCCGCCGAGCGTTGCGTCGCGGCCAGGCTGACGCCCGAGCGATATCGCTTCGGGGCGCAGCGCGAGCGACAGCGTGTCGCCGGCCTGGGAGCCGTTGAGCTTGTCCTTGAGCACCACTTCGCCGGCGCCGACCCTGACCTTGCCTGACGACGGATCGGTGACGGTGCCTTCGAGCACGTTCAGCGTGCCGACGAAGCCGGCGACGAACTTGGTCGCGGGGCGGTTGTAGATCTCGAAGGGCGTGCCGACCTGCTCGGCCCTGCCGCCATACATGACGACGATGCGGTCGGAGATCGACAGCGCCTCCTCCTGGTCGTGCGTGACGAAGACGGTGGTGATGCCGAGTTCCTTCTGAATGGCGCGGATTTCGTCGCGCAGCGAGACGCGCACCTTGGCGTCGAGCGCCGACAACGGCTCGTCGAGGAGGAGAAGCTTGGGCTTCGGCGCGATGGCGCGCGCAAGCGCGACGCGCTGCTGCTGGCCGCCGGAGAGCTGGTAGGGGTAGCGGTCGCCGAACTGCGGCAGCTTGATGAGTTCGAGCATCTCGGCGACGCGCCTGTCGCTGTCTGCCCGGGGCATGCCCGCGACCTTGAGGCCGAACGCGATGTTCTGCGCCACCGTCAGGTTGGGGAACAGCGCATAGGCCTGGAACACCATGCCGATGTTGCGCTGGTTGGGTTTCAGCCTGGTGACGTCCTTGCCGGCGATCACGACCGAGCCGGCGCTCGGCTCCTCGAAACCGGCGACCATCCTGAGCACGGTGGTCTTGCCGCAGCCGGACGGGCCGAGGAAGGAGACGAATTCGCCGGTGCCGACGTCGAGGTTGAAGTCCTGCACGACGGTCACGTCGCCGAACGTCTTCTTGACGTGCTGGATGGAGAGGAAGGAGTCGGCCATGCGTACTGTTCCTCAGTTCGGACGATTGGCGGATTTAGGCGCGTAGCGCGCCAGGAACTGGATCACCGACATGCAGCCCCAGGTGATGGCGAAGGCGATGATGGCGAGCGCCGCCGGTTCGTAGGCGCGGTTGGCGCCCATGAGCTGGAGGTAGGGACCGAAGGCGGGCCTGTTGAGCAGCGAAGCCATGGTGAACTCGCCGATGACGATGGCGAAGGTGAGGAATGCGCCCGACAACACGGCGATCAGCACGTTGGGCAGGATCACGCGGGCGATGATGGTCGTCCACCCCGCGCCGAGGATCTGCGCGGCCTCGGTCAGCGTGCGCACGTCGATGGTTCGCAGGCCCGTGTCGACGGCGCGATACATGTAGGGCAGCGCCAGCGTCGCATAGCCGATGACGAGCAGGACGTCGGTGCTGCGGGCGCTGGCGAGGAAGGGAAGCGGCGAGTTCGAGCCGTACATGCGGATGTAGCCGAACACGATGACGATCGCCGGAATGATGAGCGGCAGAAGCGTGATGAACTCCACGATCGGCCTGACCTGCGGCATGCGCAGCCTGATCCAGTAGGCCGTCGGCACGACGATGAGGACGCCGAGCAGGATGGTGAACACGGCGACTATGACGGAGTAGCCGAAGGTTGCCTGGACACGCTCGTCGCCGAACACGACGCGATAGGCGTCGAAGGAATACTCGCCGCGGCGCATGCGCAGCGAAAACTCGAAGGTGGCGATGAGCGGGATGAAAAAGTAGGCGGCGCCGATCCCGAAGACGAGCCAGGCCCAGAAACGCGAGCTCCTCATTTGAGCCACCTTTCGCTGCGGCTTCGGAACCAGATGTAGAAGACGTTGGCGACGCCGGTGATGAAGATCATGCCGAAGGCCAGCGCGTAGCCGAGATGCGGGTTGTGCAGCACGTCGCCCCGGATCTGCGCGAAGAGCTTGATCGGCACGATGTTGAGCGAGGAGCCGGTGAACGCATAGGCCGTGGCGATCGCGCCGAAGGAATTGGCGAAGAGCAGGATCACGGTGCCGAGGAAGCTCGGCCACAGAACCGGGATCACCACCATGCGCCAGTACTGCCAGGTCGTCGCGCCGAGCGTCGCCGCCGCTTCGCCCCACTCCTTCTTCAGCCCGTCGATAGCCGGCGTGATGATGACGATCATCAGCGGGATCTGGAAGTAGAGGTAGACGACGATGAGGCCCCAGGAGGACAGGACGTTGAACCCCATCGCGTAGATGTTGAGGCCGAACACGTCGCGCAGGATCACGGTGACGAGCCCGAGGCGGCCGAGCGTGGCGAGGAAGGCGAAGGCGAGCGGCACGCCCGCGAAATTCGACGCGACGCCGGAAAAGGTCATGGTCGACGAGCGCACCCAGCCGGGAAGGCCGCCGCGCACGATGGAAATCGCGATGGCGAGGCCGATAAGCGCGCCGATGGTGGCCGACCAGAAGCTGATCTTGATCGACACCCAGTAGGAATCGCGGATCGACTGGTCGAGGAAGAGCTGCTTGATGTTTTCGATCGTGTACTGGCCCTGCGCGTTCTGGAAGGCGCCGATGATCAGGTAGAGCGTCGGCAGGATCAGGAACATCAGGGCGAAGATGAAGAACGGCGCGACGCCAAGCCAATGGGTAGGCAGGCGCAGCCGTGCCGCCGCCGGCGGGGCCGGCCGGCCAACGACTGCATCGGAGAGCGTGGCGTCGGTCATGGGCTATCCACAAAAGGTATCGGGCGGCCCGGAGGCCGCCCGATGCTGGATTACTGGACGTTGGCGCCCACGACGGAATCCCACTGCTTGGTGATGATCTCCTTCGAAGCGGCCTGGTCCTCGAGCGACGGGAACTTGGCGGCTTCATAGGAGGCCGCCGGCGGCAGCTTGTCGAGCAGGTCCTGCGGGATCTTGCCGTTCTTGGCGAGATCGTTGAAGCGGATCGGGTGGCAGTATCCCTTCAGCCAGCCGAGCTGTCCCTCGTCCGAGTAGAGGTATTCCATCCACAGCTTCGCCGCGTTCGGGTGCGGGGCATAGGCGCTGATCGCCTGCACGTAGACGCCCGCGACCACGCCGGACTTCGGCACGATCACGTCGACCGGCGGGTTGCCGTTGAGCGTGTCGCGGCCCGTGAGCGCGTTGTAGTCCCAGGTGATCAGGATCGGGGTCTGCCCCTGCGCCAGCGTCGCCGACTTGCCGATGACCGGCACGAAGTTGCCGGCAGCGTTGAGCTGCTTGAAGAAGTCGAGACCCTTGTCGGCGGCCGACGTCGCGTCGGTGGCGCCGGAGGCCAGACCAGCTGCGTAGACGCCCTGGATCGCCTGGTTGGACGCGCGCGGGTCACCCGCCAGCGCCACGGAGTTGGCGAATTCCGGCTTGAGGAGATCGGCCCAGTCCTGCGGCGATTCCTTGACGAGGTCCTTGTTCACCTCGAAGGCGAGCACGCCGTAATAGTCGCCGTACCAGTAGCCGTCGGCATCCTTGGCGTCGGCCGGGATCGAATCCCAGGTCGAGACCTTGTAGGGCTGGATCAGGCCATCGGCCTTGGCGGTCGGGCCGTAGGAAAGACCGACGTCGATCACGTCGGGCGCCTGCGGGCCCTTGTTGTCCTTGTTGGCCTTGATCGCTTCGATTTCGTCGCTCGAACCCGCATCGGGGTTGAGTTCGTTGATGGTGATTTCCGGATACTTGGCCTTGAAGCCGGCGATCACCGCGCCATATCCGCACCAGTCATGCGGCAGCGCGATGGTGGTGAGCTGGCCTTCCGCCTTGGCTGCGGCAACGAGCTCGGCCGACGGTTCGGCAGCGACAAAGGCCGTGGTCGTCATAAGCGACGCGGCGGTAAGGGAAAGCAGCTTCCCCGTAAACTTGAACATGTGTTCTCTCCGTTGAACTGACGCCATTCGACGCCTCGGATGCGGTACCGCTGTCGTGTGACAGTCCGATGAAGTCGGGACTGCCGGGACCCCCCAGGCGCGAAAAGTTAACCCCTTTTTCGAGACCGTATCAATCGCCGCGAAGTCGTTTCGCGGCTAATTGTTCGTGAAAGCCTTCCTTTTGCTTCCTCCTTTCCGTTGCAATCGCGGAGGTATCTCCGGAAGTTGTTTCAAAGTTTTCCTGCAATCGTGTTTTCAAGCAGCGCCTGTGCCGCCTTCCTGGTGAGCTTGACCGGGTTGCCCCCGGTGCTGGGATCGGCGACCGCCATGGCGGCGATCTCGGCCTTGCGTTTTGCGTCCATCTTCAGCCCCTTGATGAGGTCGGGCAGGGTGTGCGGGACCTTGAGGTCCTTGCGCAGCTTGAGGATCGCTTTCGCAAAGCCGTCGAAACCGCCCCTGATGCCGAGATAGGCGGCGGCGCGGGTGATGCGCTCCTCGACCGCGGGGCGGTTGAATTCCAGCACGTAGGGCATGAAGACGCCGTTGGTCATGCCGTGATGGGTGTCGTAGAGCGCGCCGATCGGGTGCGACAGCGAATGGATGGCGCCGAGCCCCTTCTGGAAGGCGGTGGCGCCCATCGCGGCGGCGGCCATCATGTTGGCGCGGGCGGTGATGTCCTTGCCGTTCTTCGCCGCCTTCGGCAGGTTCTCGAAGACGAGGCGCATGCCTTCGAGCGCAATGCCGTCGGCCATCGGATGATAGCCGGTCGCGCAATAGGCCTCGAGGCAATGGGCAAGCGCGTCCATGCCGGTGCCGACGGTGATGAAGGGCGGCATGCCGGTGGTGAGCTCGGGGTCGGCGATGA
>DATDJN010000256.1:0-2214 GCA_036520515.1 Rhizobiaceae bacterium | reverse complement strand
TCCATCAGCACCATCTCGATGCCGAGCACGTTGTTGGCGGTCAGCCCGTATTTCAGGCAATGCACGCCGCCGGAATTTTCCGCCACGTTGCCGCCGATCGAGCAGGCGATCTGCGAGGACGGGTCCGGCGCGTAGTAAAATTCCTCGTCCTCGACGGCGCGCGTGATGCCGAGGTTGGTGACGCCCGGCTGCGCCACCACGCAGCGGTTGGGGAAGTCGATCTCGATGATGCGGTTGAAACGGCTCATGACGAGCAGCACCGCGTCCTCCAGCGGCAGCGCGCCGCCCGACAGCGAGGTGCCGGAGCCGCGCGGCACCACGCGGACGCTGCGCTCGTTGCAGTATTTCAGGATGCGGGAGACCTGCGCCACCGTCTCCGGCAGCACCACGACCAGCGGCAGCTGGCGATAGGCCGTCAGCCCGTCGCTCTCGAAGGCGCGCATCTCGTTGACGGCGTCGACCACGCCTTCGCCGGGAACGATGACGCGCATGTCGGCCACGATCTCGTCGCGCCGCCTCATCGTCTCGGAATCGGGCTTTGGCATAGCCAGGCCGGACATGGCTTTCTCCGACGTAAACTGGTCAAAACCGTTTACCAGTTTCCCCATGATATGCAAACGGGATGTACGGTTTCCACGAGGAAAGCGGATACCTCGCCAGAATTGGATAAATTAATTGACCGGTCCCCCGCCGCCCCTTATCCTGCGGGCGTTTTCCAGTCGAGGCGCGCCTTGGGCGAAATCTTCTCCAGGATCGAGCATTCGCGCACGGCCGACGAGGTGGTGCAGCAGATCGAGGCGCTTGTGCTGGAAGGGGTCCTGCGCGTCGGCGACCGGCTGCCCGGCGAGCGCGAACTGGCCCGCCAGTTCGAGGTGTCGCGCCCCATCCTGCGCGACGCGCTGAAGGACCTGGAGTCGCGCGGCCTGATCACCACCAGGCCGGGCGGCGGCACCCATGTCGCCGACGTCATCGGCCAGGTCTTCGCAAGACCCGTCACCGAGCTCTTCGCCACCCACCGCAAGGCGGCGGGCGACTATCTCGAATACCGCCGCGAGATCGAGGGCGTCGCCGCCGAATACGCCGCGCGCCGCGCTACGCCCGACGACCTCGCGCTGCTCGACCGCATCGTCGCGCGCATGCAGGAGGCGCACCCCTCCGGCGACATGGAGGCGGAAGCCGCCATCGACGTCGAGTTCCACCAGGCGATCGGCGAATGCGCGCACAACATCATGCTGATGCACACGCTGCGCTCCTGCTACCGGCTGCTGTCGGAGGGCGTGCTGCAGAACCGCATCCTCGTCTTCAACCTGCCCAATGCGAGCGCCGCCTTGCTCGGCCAGCATCTGGCGATCTACAAGGCCGTCCGCGACGGCGACCCGCTTGCGGCCCGCCGCGCCGCGATGGACCACATCACCTGGCTGGAGCAGGCGCTTGGCGAGGCCGAGCGCACCGGCGACTGGCAGCGCGTGGCGCGCCTGCGCCTGCGCCAGCGGAGCTGACGTACGCACCAAACGAAATTTGAGCACGAAGGCTGCTTGGAGGAACTGATGGCGACCGGACCGAATGCGAGGCCTCTGCGGGGCACGCCGATGTCGATCCTCGAGATAGACGACCTCAAGAAGCTGGCGAAGAAGCGCGTGCCGAAGATGTTCTTCGACTATGCCGATTCCGGCGCCTGGACCGAGAGCACCTACCGCGCCAACGAGGAGGATTTCCGCAAGATCAGGCTCAGGCAGCGCGTGCTGGTCGACATGTCGAACCGCTCGCTCGAAACCACCATGATCGGCCAGAATGTGTCGATGCCCGTGGCGCTGGCGCCGACCGGCATGACCGGCATGCAGCATCCCGACGGCGAGATCCTCGCCGCGCAGGCGGCGGAGGCGTTCGGCGTGCCCTTCACGCTCTCCACCATGTCGATCTGCTCGATCGAGGACGTCGCCGAGCGCACGACGAAGCCCTTCTGGTTCCAGCTCTACGTGCTCAGGGACAAGGACTTCGTCTACAACCTCATCGACCGCGCCAAGGCGGCGAAGTGCTCGGCGCTCGTGCTGACCCTCGACCTCCAGCTCTTGGGCCAGCGCCACAAGGATTTGCGCAACGGCCTCTCCGCGCCACCGAAATTCACCCCCAAGCACGTCTGGCAGGTCGCCACCCGTCCGCGCTGGGCGCTGGGCATGCTCGGCACTCCGAGGCGCACCTTCCGCAACATTGTCG
>DATDJN010000255.1:0-3688 GCA_036520515.1 Rhizobiaceae bacterium | reverse complement strand
CTCGATCAGCAGCGGATCGTCGCGGTCGACCATGTCGGCCGCCCAGTTGCGGATCTCCAGCACGGCCAGCGCCATGCGGTTGCACTCGCGCCACTCGGCGGTCGGGAAGAGCGCCGGGTCGAACTGGCCGTAGACGAAGGGGTAGGACGACTTGATCCAGTTGCCGTGCTTGGCCGGCGGCGGCATGTCGGAGGCCGCGATCTTGCGGCGGGCCTTCCAGTCGATGTCGTTGGCGTTGTCGTTGGCCTTCTGGGCCGGGCGCGCCGGGGTGGCCAGCACCTCGGGGTTGACGAAATGGCCGCGCCGCTCGCGCGCCACGAGAAAGCCCTGGTCGACAAGCTGCTGGAAAGCGAGCACCACGGTGCCGCGCGCGACGCCGAGCTTTTCGGCGAGGATGCGGCAGGAGGGAAGCGGCATCGAGGCCGCGATCTGCCGATCGAGGATCGCGGCGACGATCGCCTGCCTGATCTGCGCCTGAAGCGTCTGCCCGGACTCCGCCGAAATGCGGAAAAGCCCGGACCATATCGCGGCGTCGTTTCGCTGTGGCATAGCGTGCTCCTTTGGTAACGCGCCCCCGGTTCGCGTCCCGCTTCCTGGCCCAGCGTTTTGTATTCGTGGTCCAAAGGGTTGCGCCAATGAATTTTTCTCATTGATATGATTTATGCCAGTGATGCATGGCGGCTGGCCCAGCCGGCGCGGCAATCGAAGGCGCACGAAACCCGGTTCGGACAAGCCTGCCTCTCGCAGATGCGAAAAGCTCTGCTATGGTGCGGCGGGCGAATTCAGGAGTTTTCCAGTGGCCGACAGCTCGTTCAACGCCAGGCTTGCAGCGCTCAAGACCCATCATGCGGATGTGCCGAAGGACATGCGCGCCGCCTTTTCCGCCGATCCGGGGCGATTCGGGAGGTTTTCGCTCGCCGACGGCGACCTGCTCATCGACTGGTCGAAATGCGCGGTGACGGAAAGGACGATGGAGCTCCTGGCCGCGGCTGCCGAAGCGGCGGGCGTCGAGAAGCGGCGCGCGGCGATGTTCTCCGGCGAGAAGATCAACATCACCGAGCACCGCGCCGTGCTGCACACCGCGCTCCGCCAGCCGAAGGGCGCCAGGGTGCTGGTCGACGGCCACGACGTGGTGCCCGACGTCCATGAGGTGCTGGACGCCATGGCCAGTTTTTCCGACGCGGTGCGCTCGGGCGAGGCGAAGGGCGCGACCGGCAAGGCGATCACCGACGTCGTCAACATTGGCATCGGCGGCTCCGACCTCGGCCCTGTGATGGCGACGCTGGCGCTCGCCCCCTGGCATGACGGGCCGCGCGCGCATTTCGTGTCGAACATCGACGGCGCGCACATGCACGACACGCTGAAGGGCCTGTCGCCCGAGACGACGCTCTTCGTCATCGCGTCCAAGACCTTCACGACCGTCGAGACGATGACCAATGCCGAGACGGCGAAGCGCTGGGTGGTTTCCAGGCTGGGCTCGGCGGCGGTCGCCGATCACTTCGCCGCGGTGTCGACGGCGCTGCCGCTGGTGGCGAAGTTCGGCATCGCTTCCGACCGCGTCTTCGGCTTCTGGGACTGGGTCGGCGGACGATATTCCTTGTGGGGCGCCATCGGCCTGCCGATCATGATCGCGGTCGGGCCGGAGCATTTCCGCGACTTCCTGGCCGGCGCGCACGAGATGGACGAGCATTTCCTGACGGCGCCGCTGCTGGAGAACATGCCCGTCGTGCTGGGGCTGGTCGGCTACTGGCACCGCGTGGTGTGCGGCTATCCGGCGCGCGCCGTCATCCCCTACGACCAGCGGCTGTCGCGCTTCCCGGCCTACCTGCAGCAGCTCGACATGGAATCGAACGGCAAGCACGTGACGCTCGAGGGCGGCCATGCCGCGACGCCGACAGGTCCGCTGGTGTGGGGGGAGCCCGGCACCAACGGCCAGCACGCCTTCTTCCAGCTCCTGCACCAGGGTACCGACGTCATCCCGATCGAGTTCCTGGCGGCGGCCGTCGGCCACGAGCCCGACCTGAAGCACCACCACGACTTGCTTCTCTCCAACGTGCTGGCGCAGTCGGCGGCGCTGATGAAGGGGCGCACGCTGGATGAGGCGAGAGAGCAGATGCTGGCCAAGGGCATGAAACCCGACGATGTCGAGAAGATCGCGCCGCACCGCGTCTTCACCGGCAACAGGCCGTCGGTGACGATCCTCTACAGGTCGCTCGATCCCAAGACGCTCGGCCGGCTGATCGCGCTCTACGAGCACCGCGTCTTCGTCGAGGGCACGATGTTCGACATCAACTCCTTCGACCAGTGGGGCGTCGAGCTCGGCAAGGAACTGGCGACCGAGCTCCTGCCTGTGGTCGAGGGCAAGGAAGACGCCGGCAGGCACGACGCCTCGACGGCGGGGCTCGTGCAGCATATCAAGGCTGTGAGCTAGCAACACCGGCGGCCGCGCTGCATCAACCTCGGGGGCACTACGTTTTGGCGGAGATAAAAGGCATCCTGTTCGACAAGGACGGGACGTTGGTGGACTTCCAGAAGACCTGGTTCGCGATCGCCGACCTGATGGCGCTGCATGCGGCGAAGGGCGATCGCGCCGGGGCGGATCGTCTGATGGCCAAGGCCGGCTACGACTACGGGCAGCATTGTTTTCGCGCCGACTCGGTGTTTGCCGCGGGCACCAACGCCGACATCGTCGAGCTCTGGTATCCGCAGCTCAGCGAAGAGGGGCGCCGCGAGATGACCGTTTACTTCGACACGTTCACGGCGGAGCAGGGCGCATTGCAGTCGGTGGCGCTGCCGGGCAGCCGGGATGCCATCGCCGCGCTGCATCGAGCAGGCTTCCGGCTGGGCGTGGCGACGAACGATTCCACCGGAGGTGCGGAAAAGACGCTGCTGGCGCTGGGCATCGCGCAGATGTTCGACGCGGCCTACGGCTACGACGCCGTCGCCAATCCAAAGCCCGCGCCCGATACGATCCAGGCCTTCAGCGACCTGACCGGCCTGAAGCCGTCCGAGATCGCCATGGTCGGCGACAACAGGCACGACCTCGAAATGGCCAAGGCCGGCGGAGCAGGACTGGCGGTCGGCGTGCTCTCGGGCACCGGCACGCGCGAGTCGCTGGCGCCGCTGGCCGACGTCGTGCTGGACTCGATCGTCGAGCTGCCGGGGTACCTGGGGCGCGATTGAGCGCGGCTCACAGCATTTCCGGCAGGAACCGGGATTTGCGGTGGATGATCTTGCCCGAGACCATGAACACGCCGTCGCCGGTGTAGTGCAGCGTCTCGGGGTGTTTTGGCGATTTCGCGACATGCGCCTTCACCACCTCGAAGATGAAGACATTGTACTTGTCGACCAGCACGTCGTCATGGATGCGGCATTCGAAGCTGGCGTGGCATTCGCCGATCAGCGGCGCGTCGACCTCAGTGGCCTTTTCGGCGGTCAGCCCGAACTCCTCGAACTTGTCGATCTCCGCGCCGGACGAGTTGCCGACGGCGATGGCCTGATCCGTCAGCCTGGTCGTCGGCAGGTTGATGACGCATTCGCCGCTGTCGCGGATCATCTCGTGGCTGTGGTTGCCGCTGGAGATCAGGCAGCCGACCAGCGAGGGCGAAAACTCCATGACCATATGCCAGCCCATGGTCATGATGTTGTTCCGGCCGCGCCAGCGCGAGGAGACCAGCACGATCGGCCC
>DATDJN010000254.1:0-5305 GCA_036520515.1 Rhizobiaceae bacterium | reverse complement strand
GCGATCGTCTTCTTCTCTTCCTCCAGGCGCTCGACGCGCTCAATGAAGGCGCGCAGCTGGCCGGCGGCAACGGTCTGGCTGGTCTCGGTAATTTCGTCGGCCATCTTGCTCTCCTGGCTTGTTCGACTCGGGGACCCGAAGGCGGAGGGTTCGATGCCCGAAGCAGCCGAGGGGGTCAAGGGGCGGCCGTCAATGATCCTTCGGGCGATTTACCGCAAAGGCCGCCTTCTTCGCGTCCGAGGCCCCGGTCTGGTATTTCCGCTGCCACTCGGCATAGGGCATGCCGTAGACGATCTCGCGCGACTGGTCCTTCGACAGCGGCACGCCCTCGGCCTCGGCCGCCTCGCGGTACCAGTTGGACAGGCAGTTGCGGCAGAAGCCGGCGAGGTTCATCAAGTCGATGTTCTGAACGTCCGTGCGCTCGCGCAGATGCTCGGTCAGCCGACGGAAGGCGGCGGCTTCGAAATCACGCTGCTGGGTTTCGCTGAGGTCGGTCATGTCGACGCTCCAATCACATTCCCGGTTTGACAACCGGCCCGGTGCGCGAGCCGTATTGCCTGACCTCATGTATATCGGACCTGCGGTTGATGGCGTCAACGATCGGGGCAAGGCGGTTCGCCCATTCCTCGGCGCCGCTGTCGTCGGCGATCAGGTCCTGCCGGATCTCTATCAGCGCATGCGCGAAACCGTTGACGATGGCGTGGCGGTACATGGTGTCGCCGCGGAGCGCGCCGTCATAGGGCTCATTGTCGCCGACGACGAGCAGCGGATCGGCGGCGAGCGCGTCGATCAGCGGCCGCGCGACGCGGTCGTCGAGGTCCCAGAGGATGCCGACATGCCAGGGGCGCACGAAACCCTGCATGACCGGGGTGAAGGAATGCACCGAAAAGATGAAGGGCGGCTTGCCTGACGCCGCCGCGACGGAAGCGATCATGGCGCCGACCGCGTCGTGATAGGGGCGGTAGAACAGGTCCAGGCGGCGCTCGCGCTCCTCGTCCGCCATGGGATAGTTGGCCGGCACGACGGTGCCGTCATAGAGCTGGCGGATCAGCGTGGGGTCGTCCTCGCCGCGGTTGGGATCGATGAGCAGGCGCGAGAAGCCGGCGATCACCGCCGGGGCGCCGGTCAGCGCGGCGAGTTTTCGCGTCACCATCTCGACGCCGATGTCGTAGGCGATGTGGCGGCCGAACTCGAAAGCCGGCAGACCAAGGTCTCCATATTCATCGGGCAGCTCGCGCCGCGCATGGTCGGCGACCAGCACCAGGCCCGCTCTCCGGTTGCCTTCCAGGATTTCGAACGGGGCAAAGACAGCCGTGCGGGTCATCGATTCGCAATCATGGGAGAAGGAGTGCTGGCAGACCAGGGTTTCGGAGAGATCGCCCGTACAATGCCGTTGTTTGGTCACGCTTTTCAAGGAATTCTAGTCCAGCGCCACGATGCGTCGCGCCGCCGCGCTAAATCGATTGATACCAGCGGTTGCACGCGTTGACATGCGCCGTGACTTTTCCGAAAAGGGGCGCCTGACGATGCTTCTGAAACGCATAAAGGGTTTGAGGATGGCTTGTGCCGGTGGGCCGCGCACTCGATTTGCGTCGCGCTTGCCGCTGCTTCTCCTCGCGCTGATCGGCTTCGCGGCGATCGGCGTACCGGAGGCGCGGGCCGACTTCCGCGTCTGCAATGCGACGCAGAACCTCGTAGGCGTCGGCATCGGCTATCGCGCCAAGGCGGGTTGGGTCACGGAAGGCTGGTGGCATATCGAAGGATCGAGCTGCAAGACGCTCATCGAAGGTCCGCTGTCATCCAGGTTTTATTACCTTTATGCTGAAGACGCGGAGCGCGGCGGGCGCTGGGACGGCCCGATCAACATGTGCGTGGCCGAAAAAGAGTTCAAGATCGCCGGCGTCAACGACTGCTTTGCACGCGGCTACCAGCGCGCCGGCTTCCAGGAATACGACACGGGCGAGCAGGCAAGCTGGATGGTTCAGCTGACCGACGAGCCGGCAACGGACGGCGATGCAGCCGTCACGGGACAGACCACTCCATGAGACGAAACCGCAACGTCAAGATCCTCGCGACGATCGGCCCGGCTTCCTCCAGCGAAGACATGCTGAAGAAGCTCTTCAAGGCGGGCGCCGACGTCTTCCGCATCAATATGAGCCATACCGATCACGAGCTCATGCGCACGCTGGTCGCGCGCATCCGCTCGGTGGAGGAGGCCGTCGGCCGCCCGATCGGCATCCTGGCCGACTTGCAGGGTCCGAAGCTGCGCGTCGGTAAGTTCGTCAACGGGAAGGCCGTCCTGAAGCCGGGCCAGACTTTCACGCTGGACGACAATCAGGAGCCCGGCGACGCGACGCGCGTCTACATTCCGCATCCGGAAATCCTGAGCTCGGTCCAGCCCGGACACCGGCTGCTCATCGATGACGGCAAGCTGGAGCTGAAGGCAGTCACCTGCAACGGCAAGTCGATCGTCACCAAGGTGGTGGCGGGTACGTCCATCTCCGACAGGAAGGGCGTCAGCCTGCCCGACACGGAGCTGCCGGTCGGCGCGCTGACGGAAAAGGACCGCGCCGATCTCGACGCGGTGCTGGAGACCGGCGTCGACTGGGTCGCGCTGTCCTTCATCCAGCGGCCGGACGACCTCGCCGAAGCGCGCAAGATCGCGCGCGGCCGGGCGCTGCTGATGTCGAAGATCGAGAAGCCGCAGGCGGTCGCCCGCCTGCAGGAGATCATCGAGCTTTCCGATGCGATCATGGTGGCGCGCGGCGACCTCGGCGTCGAGATGCCGCTGGAGGCGGTGCCCGGCATCCAGAAGCAGATCACGCGCGCGGCGCGGCGCGCCGGCAAGCCGGTGGTCGTGGCGACGCAAATGCTGGAATCGATGATCACCGCGCCGGTGCCGACCCGCGCCGAGGTGTCGGACGTGTCCATCGCCGTGTTCGAGGGCGCCGACGCGATCATGCTGTCGGCCGAATCGGCGGCCGGCGCCTACCCGGTCGAGGCGGTGGCGATGATGAACAAGATCGCCATGAAGGTGGAGGCCGATCCGCTCTATGCCGGCATCATCAACGCGCAGCGCTCCGAGCCGGAGGCGACCGGCGCAGACGCGATATCGCTGGCGGCGCGCGAGATCGCCGAGACGCTGAAGCTGTCGGCGATCGTCACGTACACCGCGTCAGGCACGACGGGCCTGCGCGCAGCCCGCGAGCGACCGCAGGTGCCGATCATCGCGCTGTCGCCGATCCTCAACACGGCGCGGCGCATGTCGCTTCTCTGGGGAACGCATTGCGTGGTGTCGCCCGATGCCGCCGACCTCGACGACATGGTCGACCGCGCCTGCCGCATCGCGCATGAGGAGAATTTCGGCAAGAAGGGCGACCGCATCATCATCACTGCGGGCGTGCCGCTGAGAACTCCCGGCTCCACCAACATGCTGCGCATCGCCTATATCGGGATCAACGAGGGCTCGGTCGATCCCGAGCGCGGCAGGATCACGCCCCAGAAAGCGCCGCGGTAGCCTTGATGCAATTCGGGAACGCCAGTTTCCACTATTCCGGTACTGCTCGGGGATAGGCGTTCCACGGCAGACGCCGGCGCTACACGCTTCGACCGGCTTGCCAAGGCCTTTAGATGCCTTCGCCCGCGAGCTCCTCGGAGAGCGTCGCCACCTCGTTCTGAGCGTTGCGCATCATCGGGTAGATGTCGAGCACGCGCTGCCACGCTTGCAGGGCAAGCTCGTCGCGTCCGCTGTTCTTGAGAATTTGCCCCATGCCGGCAAGCGCGCCGAAATGGCGGGGCTCGAGTTCAAGCGTGTGGCTGATGTCAGCCATCGACTTTGCGTAGTTCTGCATCATGAAATGCACGGTGGCCCGGCGATTCCAGCCCTCGGCATAGTCGGGCTCCATCGTCACCACCTGGTCGAGGAAATCGAGCGCGACGTCGAACTTCTTGTTGTCCATTGCGGTTTGCGACCAGCCCATCATCAGGTCGATGGAGGCGCTGCCGGAATGGTTCCATTCGTCGCCTATACGGGAGGCGATGCGCTCTGCAGCCTTTTCGTTGCGCTCCCGCTTGAGCTGGCCAAACAGCGCGTCGAGGCGATTCTGCGACCGCGCTTCGGCGGTCGCGACGGTCTGTTTGTCGGGTGCGGAGACCGATTCAACGGCGGAAGCCGGCGAGACGACGGCTGTCGCGGCAGCAACGCAGAGGGCATAAAAAATCTTCATGCGCCGGAATTTATTCCCGCGCATGAAAACGTCAAACTGAATTTTCGTGTGGGATGCCGCGCCGCAGCGCGGGCGATCCTCAGCCCTGGCGCGCCTTGTAACGCGGGGCGGACTTGTTGATCAGGTACACGCGGCCCTTGCGGCGAACCAGCTGGTTGTCGCGGTGGCGGGCCTTGAGAGCCTTGAGGGAATTCTTGATCTTCATCGGTCTGGCCTGTCGAATGGGCCCCATCCGGGCCGAACATAAAAAGCGCGCCGAAGAGCGCGCCGAACTTGTGACAGGCCCATAAACGAAGAGCATCGCGGCTGTCAACGGTGGATGGCCGGGTTTCGCAAGTTGCCGGCCCCGGAAGGTTCGCCATAACCTCATGTCTTCACTGGAGAAACGAGATGCGCGCCACCCCTTTTGCCCTCTTGCTTGCGGCTGGCGCCTTGTGGCTGCCCGCTCAGGCGGCCGAAAAATGCGATCCCGCCGACCAAACGCAGTCCGGGCTCAACATCTGCGCCGCCCAGGAATACCGGGCCGAGGACGCGAAGCTGAACAAGACATACCAGGAGATCGTCGAGCGACTGGCGGACGACGGCCAAGGCCGCAAGCTCCTGCAGGCTTCGCAGCGCGCCTGGATCGCTTTCCGCGACGCCGAGTGCGCTTTCGCCAACAATCCCAACAAGGACGGTTCGATCTACCCGCTGCTGATGGGGCAGTGCCTGACCGCCCTCACCAAGACGAGGAACGAACAGCTCGGGGCCTATCTGAGTTGCGAAGAAGGCGACCTGGGATGCCGGTACCGCCGGCGGAGTGACCGGCCTCTTCAGGACGCCATCGGCGCGATGCGCGTGAAATGGCCCATCTTGCGGCCTGGCCGGGCCTCGGCCTTGCCGTAGAGGTGAAGTACGAGGTCTTGCTCGGCGAGCAGGGCAGGCGCCCGCTCGACATCGTTGCCGATCAGGTTCTCCATCACGCAGTCGGAATGGCGCCTCGTGTCGCCGAGCGGCAGGCCGGCGATGGCCCGGATATGCTGCTCGAACTGCGAGACGGCGCAGGCGGCCTCGGTCCAGTGGCCTGAATTGTGGACGCG
>DATDJN010000253.1:0-3261 GCA_036520515.1 Rhizobiaceae bacterium | reverse complement strand
GCGGAGCTGAAAGCCATGTGCGACAAGCTCCTGGCGAATACTGTTATTGAAAACTACAGCGTTGCACTAGGCTGATGAAAACCGCCGTCGTCCTGCTCCCTGGCCTGAACCGCGACCGCGACATGATCGCGGCGCTGACGAAGATTTCAGGCAAAGCGCCGGCTACCGTCTGGCAGACGGACACCGAAATCCCTGATGTAGATTTGATCGCCATCCCTGGCGGCTTCTCCTTCGGCGACTATTTGCGCTGCGGCGCAATCGCGGCCCGCATGCCGGTCCTGCGCGCGGTTGCCGACAAGGCGGCCAAGGGCGTCCAGGTGATCGGCGTCTGCAACGGCTTTCAGATTCTGGTCGAGGCGGGCCTGCTGCCCGGCGCGCTGATGCGCAACACCTCGCTCAAGTTCGTCTGCCGCGAGGTGAAGCTGCACGTGGCGAACGCCAACACTGCCTTCACCCGCAACTACGCGCCCGGCCAGATTATCCGGGCGCCGGTCGCCCATCACGACGGCAATTATTTCGCCGACGCCGAAACGCTGAAGCGCATCGAAGGCGAAGGCCAGGTGGTGTTCCGCTATGCCGAGGGCACCAATCCCAACGGGTCGATCAACGACATCGCCGGAATCATCAACGAGGGCGGCAACGTGCTCGGCTTGATGCCGCATCCGGAGAACCTGATCGAGGCGGCGCATGGCGGCACCGACGGCCGCGGCCTCTTTGAAAGCGCGCTAGGGATCCCTGCCCGCCAAGCCGCCTGACGGCCTTCGGCGTGGTAATTCTCATTTAAGGCCGGCTGGTCCACGATGCAGCCTCACGCACCGATTCGAGAGGCCGCATGACGAAAACCATCCTGGCATGCGCCGGCCTCGCGGCTGCGCTGCTCGCGCTCTCCGCCTGCCAGTCCGAAAAGGGCTCGGCCAACCCCGGCGGCTCGGGCAAAAGCGCCTCGCTGCGCGTCATGGAGCAGGTGGCGATCGCAGCGCATAAATGCTGGATCGCCAGCAAGGATCCGGCCTTCAAATCCTACAGCATGGCCAACGAGCTCAACAATTTCGGTGGCACGCCGCGCTTCCTGCTCGTCCCGAAGAACAACTATGGCGGCAAGCCGCTGCTGGTCGTACAGGCGCGCGGCCATTCGAGCGAGGTTGAGGTGTTTGGGCCGATGATGAGCGAACCGGTAGGATCCCGGGTCTCCGCTGACATTGGCCGCTGGAAATCCGGGGACGGCAGCTGCGGCGCAGCTGCCTGACCCCACCCGCGCCTTCTTTCTAATGCGCAGCGATCCCCACCGCGTTGACGATCTAACTGCGGGAAACGGCTCCCACTTCTTGGCTCGATGCTCGTGGCTGTAGATTACCGTCACAAAAGCTGCATTTTTCTTCGCAGTGCGGTATGAGGCGGCCCGCGCCTGCGCTATGGCTGCACGGCGCGCCCTCCCCGTCCTCAGGAGCCGACTGCAGCACATGACCGCCCAGACCACCGCCGTTGCCATCACGCCAGAGCTCATCAAGGCGCACGGGCTGAAGCCGGACGAATACCAGCGCATCCTCGACCTGATTGGCCGCGAGCCGAGTTTCACTGAACTCGGCATCTTCTCGGCCATGTGGAACGAGCATTGCTCGTACAAATCGTCCAAGAAGTGGCTGCGCACGCTGCCGACCAGCGGTCCGCAGGTGATCCAGGGCCCCGGCGAGAATGCCGGCGTGGTCGACATCGGCGACGGCGACTGCGTCGTCTTCAAGATGGAGAGCCACAACCACCCCTCCTATATCGAGCCCTACCAAGGCGCGGCGACCGGCGTCGGCGGCATCCTGCGTGACGTCTTCACCATGGGCGCGCGGCCGATCGCCGCCATGAATGCGCTACGCTTCGGCGAACCCGACCATCCGAAGACGCGGCATCTCGTCGCCGGCGTCGTCTCCGGCGTAGGCGGCTACGGCAATTCCTTCGGCGTGCCGACCGTCGGCGGCGAGGTCAATTTCGACGCCCGCTACAACGGCAACATCCTGGTCAACGCGTTTGCTGCCGGCATCGCCAAGACCAACGCGATCTTCCTCTCAGAGGCCAAGGGCGTCGGCCTGCCGGTCGTCTACCTTGGCGCCAAGACCGGCCGCGACGGCGTCGGCGGCGCGACGATGGCGTCGGCCGAATTCGACGACAAGATCGAGGAGAAGCGCCCGACCGTGCAGGTCGGCGATCCTTTCACCGAGAAATGTCTGCTCGAGGCCTGCCTCGAACTGATGGCGTCCGGCGCCGTCATCGCCATCCAGGACATGGGAGCGGCCGGCCTCACCTGCTCGGCCGTCGAAATGGGCGCAAAAGGCGATCTCGGCATCCTGCTCGACCTCGACAAGGTGCCGGTGCGCGAGGAGCGCATGTCGGCCTACGAGATGATGCTCTCCGAGAGCCAGGAGCGCATGCTGATGGTGCTCCGCCCCGAGAAGGAGAAGGAGGCGGAGGCGATCTTCACCAAATGGGGCCTCGATTTCGCGATCGTCGGGCACACCACCGACGATCTGCGCTTCCGCATCATGCACAAGGGAGCCGAGGTCGCGAACCTGCCCATCAAGGATCTCGGCGACAAGGCCCCGGAGTACGACCGTCCCTGGGTTGAGCCGGAGAAGCGCGCGCCGCTCGCGACGACTGACATCCCGCAGGCCGATGTCGCCGACGCGTTGCTGAAGATGCTCGGCGGCCCCGATCTCTGCAGCCGCCGCTGGGTCTGGGAGCAGTACGACACGCTGATCCAGGGCAATTCGCTGCAGCTTCCGGGCGGCGACGCCGGCGTGGTGCGCGTCGAAGGCCACCCGACCAAGGCCCTCGCCTTCTCCTCCGACGTCACGCCGCGCTATTGCGAGGCCGACCCGTACGAGGGCGGCAAGCAGGCGGTCGCAGAATGCTGGCGCAACCTGACGGCCACCGGCGCCGAGCCGCTCGCCGCGACCGACAACCTCAACTTCGGCAATCCCGAACGGCCCGAGATCATGGGCCAGTTCGTGCACGCCGTAAAAGGCATCGGCGAGGCCTGCCGCGCGCTCGGTTTCCCGATCGTTTCGGGCAATGTCTCGCTCTACAACGAGACCAACGGCCAAGGCATCCTGCCGACGCCGACCATCGGCGGCGTTGGCCTGCTGCCGGACTGGTCGAGGATGGCGCGAATCGGGTTCGCCGGCGAAGGCCAAGTCATCCTGCTCGTTGGCGCGCCGCCGGCCTGGGGCACGCACCTCGGCCAGTCGATCTACATGCGCGACCTGCACGGCCGCA
>DATDJN010000252.1:0-13016 GCA_036520515.1 Rhizobiaceae bacterium | reverse complement strand
GTAACGCTGCGAAATGACCTGCTCCAGCGCGCGGATGCCCTGGGCCTCGCCGCCGGCCGGGCCGTGCGGACGATCAGCGGGGTTCCAGGCGAAGATGTCGAAATGCGCCCAGCTCTTCGCCCTCTCGACAAAGCGCTTCAGGAACAGAGCGGCGGTGATGGAGCCGGCGAAGCCGTCTGTCGTGACGTTGTTCATGTCGGCGATCTTCGACGACAGCTTCGCGTCGTATGGCCGCCAGAGCGGCATGCGCCAGAGTGGATCTTCCTGCGCCTTGGCCGCGCCAGCGAGATCGGCGGCAAGATTGTCGTCGTCGGTGTAGAAGGGCGGCAGGTCCGGGCCGAGCGCGACACGCGCCGCACCGGTCAGCGTCGCCATGTCGATCAGGATCTCCGGCTCCTCCTCGTCGGCGAGCGCCAGAGCGTCGGCAAGGACCAGGCGGCCCTCGGCGTCCGTGTTGCCGATCTCGACGGTGAGGCCCTTGCGGCTCGTCAGCACGTCGCCCGGCCGGAAGGCGTTGCCGGCTATCGCGTTCTCGACCGCCGGGATCAGCACGCGCAGCCGGACCTTCAGGCGAGAGGCCATGATCATCGAGGCCAGCCCAAGCACATTGGCCGCGCCACCCATGTCCTTCTTCATCAGCAGCATCGACGAGGACGGCTTGATATCGAGGCCGCCGGTGTCGAAGCAGACGCCCTTGCCGACCAGCGTCACCTTCGGCGCACCCTTTGCTCCCCAGGCCATGTCGATCAGCCGCGGCGCCTGGTCGGAGGCGCGGCCGACGGCGTGGATCATCGGAAAATTCCTGGCCAGCAGCTCGTCGCCCGTAATGACCGAGACCTTCGCCTTGTGCTTCCTCGCCAGCGTCCGCACGGCCTGCTCCAGTTGGTCAGGCCCCATGTCGTTGGTCGGCGTGTTGACGAGGTCGCGCGCAAGGAACACGCCCTCCACCGTCCGCCGCACCCAGGCGGCGTCGGCGCCGGCCGGCACGGCCAGGCGGATATCCGTGCCGGATTTCCTGCCGTAGCGGGTGAAGACGTAGCCGCCGAGCATGACGCCCAGCGTCGAGAGAGACGGGTGGGCGGGCGGCGTGGCGAAATGCCAGTCGCCGTCGGGCAAGGCCGCAAGCGCCCCGGCCCCGAGGGCGGCGCTCTCCTCCGCCCTGCCCGTGCCGAACAGGGCTGCCGCCACCTCTCCGCCGGGTCCGGCGACGAGCAGCGAACGCCCGGCCTCGCCATTGAAACCGGTGGCCTTCGCCCAGGCCAGCGTCGGTCGATCCAGCCCGGCGCGGGCAAGCCCGTCCCTGGCGACGAGATGGATCGGGCGGGAGGTCCGCGGCTTCTTGTCGATGAGTTCTACTGGCATGCGGACCTTCCTCGACAGGCGCGGCGCGCCTTCCCGATAATCCTTTCGGATTACCCTCTTAACCATCCGTTAGGGTTAACGGAATATTGCTTCTAGCCGGCGTTGAGCCACGGGTGGCCGCGCGGCGAATGGGGGACTCGGCTTAGATGTTGACCAGCCGATCGATGAACGCAACGGGAAAAAGACTGCTCAGGGCGACTGTCGCGATCACGATTGCAGCAAGCGTCGCCGGCTGCGGGACCAGCAAGCTCACCACGGGCTCGATCTCGAAGTTCCCAGGGAGTGGATCCTCCGGCAAAGCCATCGAGCAGATGTCGGCGCCCGAGCTCGCCGATGCCAGCACCGCGCTCGGCAAAGCCTATGCGTCCAACCCGTCAGACAAGCCGACCGCGCTGAAATACGCGCAGGTGCTGCAGATGAACGGGCGTACCGAACAGTCGCTCGCCGTCATGCGCAAGCTCGCCATCACCTATCCCAAGGATCGCGATGTGCTCGCCGCCTATGGCAAGGCGCTGGCCGGCGCCGGCCAGCTCGAGCCGGCGCTCGAGTCCGTGCGTCGTGCACAGACCCCTGAATTTCCGGACTGGAAGCTGGTGTCGGCCGAGGCCGCCATCCTCGACCAGCTCGGCAAGTCCGGCGAGGCGCGCAAGCTCTATCGCCGCGCGCTCGACCTGAAGCCGAACGACCCCTCGATCCTCTCCAATCTCGGCATGTCCTACGTGCTGGAAGGCGACCTCAGGACCGCCGAGACATATATGCGCAGCGCTTCCGAGCAGCCCGCCGCCGACAGCCGCGTGCGCCAGAACCTGGCATTGGTCGTCGGCCTGCAGGGCCGCTTCGAGGAGGCCGAGAAGATCGCCAGCGCGGAACTGTCGCCGGAGCAGGCCAAGGCCAACGTCGCCTATCTACGCGGCATGCTGGCCCAGCAGAACGCCTGGACCCAGCTCAAGGACGAAGACAAGCGGAAAGCCACGAACTGACGTTCTTCGCACTCCCGAGGAAAGAAGAAGCGGGTCGATCGACCGGCTTTTTGCTTTTGTCTCTGGTGCAGGCAGGCGCCGGACCGGCTATTCCTGCATTGTCCTCTCGCCGTCGCCGAAGATGCCGCCGCGCTGGCCGACCTGGATAGCGGCTGGTCCGAGGATGATCGCGAACAGCACGGGCAGGAAGAACAGGATCATCGGCACTGTCAGCTTCGGCGGCAGCGCGGCCGCCTTCTTCTCCGCCTCGTTCATGCGCATGTCGCGGCTTTCGTTGGCGAGAACGCGCAGCGCATGGGCGACGGGCGTGCCGTAACGTTCGGCCTGGATCAGCGCCTGGGTGACCGACTTCACCGAATCGAGCCCCGTGCGCGCGTTCAGATTCTCATAGGCCTGCCGGCGCTCCGGCAGATAGGAAAGCTCGGCGTTGGTGAGGATAAGCTCCTCCGCCAGCCCTACGGACTGACCGCCGATCTCGTCGGCCACCCGCTTGATCGCCGCCTCGATCGACATGCCGGACTCGACGCAGATGAGCATCAGGTCGAGCGCGTCCGGCCAGGCGAGCTGGATCGAATGCTTGCGCTTCTGGGCGCGGTTGTTGACGTAAAGAACCGGCGTGTAAAAGCCTGCATAGGCGGCGACGACGCAGACGAACCCCTTGATCAGCGGGGGCTGCTCAGGGAGACCGCCGAGCACGAAGACATAGGCGGCGGCCGCCGCGAAGAAGACGAAAGGCAGCACCAGGCGGAAGAACAGGAAACGCGTCAGCGGGTTCTGACCGCGGAAGCCGGCGACCTTCAGCTTGGCGACGGTGCTCTCGTCGGCGAGCGCGCGCCTGAGGTCCAGCCGGTCGACAATGGCGCGCATGCCGAGCGACTGCTCCTCGCGCAGGCCCTTGCGGCGGCGGTCGGCCTCGGCGGCGAGGCGCGCGCGCTGCTTGATGCGCAGCTCGTCGCGCTCCAGAGCAACCGATTTCATCCTGGATTTCAGCACGTTGCCGGAAAGCGCCGGCATCAGCGTGAAGAAGGTCGCGAAGACGGCGATCCCGACCAGCAGTGCGATCAGGAAGGCCGGATCCGTGAGTGCCTTGACGACTTGTGCGGTCATTTCGCGCTGGCTCTGGTTTTAGACATCGAAGTTCATCATCTTGCGCATGACGAAGACGCCGATCGACATCCAGATGCCGGAGACGCCCAGGATGAGATTGCCGGTGCTCGTGGTGAACAGCGGCATGATGTAGTTCGGGCTGGACAGATAGACCAGGAAGGCCACGATGAACGGCAGCGCGCCGATGATGGCCGCCGAGGCCTTCGCCTCCATAGACAGCGCCTGCACCTTCGCCTTCATCTTCTTGCGGTCCCGCAGCACGCGCGACAGGTTGCCGAGCGCCTCCGACAGGTTGCCGCCAGCCTGTTGCTGGATCTGGATGACGATGCCGAAGAAGCCTGCCTCCGGGCATGGCATGGTCTCGGGCATGCGCAGCGTCGCATCGGGGATGGACATGCCGACCTGCTGCGATTCCACGATGCGGCGGAACTCGCTCCTCACCGGCTCCTGCGACTCGGCGGCGATCAGCCTGATGCCGTCGTTCAGCGGCAGGCCCGACTTGACCGCGCGCACGATGACGTCGAGCGCGTTGGGGAACTCGTTGAGGAACGCCTTCACCCGCCGTGCGCGACGGAACGAGACAAACCAGCGCGGCAGGCCGAACGCACCGGCAAGCAGGGCGCCGGGCAGGATGAGGAGCGGCGCGCCGGCGAAATAGGCGAGCGCCGTCAGCACGATGCCGCAAACGACGGAATAGATGTAGAAGCGCTCGACCGAAACCGTCATGCCGGCCTGCTTGAGCTGGACCCTGAGCGGCGGCTTCTTGATATTCGTGTCGGTGGCGACCTGCTTGGCTTCGATCTCCTTCAGAGAATCCTGGACGGATTTCCTGCGCTTGGCGGCCTCGGCGGCGCGATCGCGCGTCGCCGTGACGACCGAGCGGTCGGTCTCGGCCTTCTTTACGGTGTCCAGGCGCCGTTCGGAGGTCCTCTCGTCGGCGATGGTTTTGAACAGGAATGCATAGGCGACCCCGCCGGCGCTGAAGCCGGCGAGCACTATGAAGGCCAGTACGGTCGTGTCGATGCCGAACATCTCGTCAGCTTCTTCCCGATTCGCGCATCAGCTCGCGCGCTTCTCCATGGAATCAAGTGCGGCGGCGAGGCGCTGCTCCTCGCCGTAATAGCGGGCGCGTTCCCAGAAATGCGGCCGGCCGATGCCGGTCGACACGTGCTCGCCGATCAGCTTGCCGTTCGCGTCCTCGCCCTTGATGTTGTAGAGGACGATGTCCTGGGTGATGATCACGTCGCCTTCCATGCCGATCACCTCGGTGACGTGGGTGATGCGGCGGGAACCGTCGCGCAGGCGCGCCGCCTGGATGATGACGTCGACCGAGCCGACGATGATCTCCCGCACGGTCTTCTGCGGCAGCGTGAAGCCGCCCATGGCGATCATGGATTCCATGCGGTTCAGGCATTCGCGCGGGCTGTTCGAGTGGATCGTTCCCATCGAGCCGTCGTGACCGGTGTTCATCGCCTGCAGGAGATCGAAGACCTCGGGTCCGCGCACCTCGCCGACGATGATGCGCTCGGGGCGCATGCGCAGGCAGTTCTTGACCAGGTCGCGCATGGTCACCTCGCCCTCGCCTTCGAGGTTGGGCGGACGCGTCTCGAGGCGCACCACATGGGGCTGCTGCAGCTGCAGTTCGGCCGAGTCCTCGCAGGTGATGACGCGTTCGTCGCGGTCGACATAGTTGGTCAGGCAGTTGAGCAGCGTGGTCTTGCCCGAGCCTGTGCCGCCCGAGATAATGACGTTGCAGCGGACCCGCCCGACAATCTTCAGCACATCGGCGCCGGCCGGCGAGATGGCGCCGAACTTCACCAGCTGGTCGAGCGTCAGCTTGTCCTTCTTGAACTTGCGGATGGTGAGGGCGGCGCCGTCGATGGCGAGCGGCGGCGCGATCACGTTGACACGCGAACCGTCGGGCAGGCGGGCGTCGCAGATGGGCGACGATTCGTCGACGCGGCGGCCGACCTGGCTGACGATGCGCTGGCAGATGTTGAGGAGCTGCTGGTTGTCGCGGAAGCGGATGCCGGTCTGCTCGACCTTGCCATTCACCTCAATGTAGACGTTCTTCGACCCGTTCACCATGATGTCGGCGATGTCGTCGCGCGCGAGCAGCGGCTCGAGCGGGCCGTAGCCCAGCACGTCGTTGCAGATGTCCTCGAGCAGCTCCTCCTGCTCGGCGATCGACATCGCGAAATTCTTGATCGCTATGATGTCGTTGACGATATCGCGGATTTCCTCGCGCGCGCTGTCCGGATCGAGCTTTGCAAGCTGCGACAGGTCGATCGTGTCGATCAGCGCCGAAAACACCTGGCTCTTGGTGTCGTAATAGGTTTCGCTGCGCTCGCGGCTTAGCTTGCGCGGCTCCGGCGCCAGCGGAGGAGGCGCCTCGACCGGCCGTCGCACGGCCGGCTGCGAAGCCGGAGCGGCAGCCGCCGGCTTCGCCTCGGACGCGCGCGGCCCCGGCGCGGGCGGCTCAGCCGCGACCTGCGCAGGCGGGCGGAATTCCGGCATCGCCCTTGTGCCGTCGTCGTTGCCTCTTTTGCCGAACATGTGCGCTTACCGATCCGTCAGTCTCTTCTCAGCCTATTTCTTCTTCAATGCGAGTTTGCCCAAGAGACCGGCAAGGCCGGCCTTCTTCTTCACCTTGATCTCGCTGCGCCCCGTCAGGACGTGCGCGATCTCGTTCATGATCGATGTCGCCGGATGGGCGGCATCCATCTCGCCGAGCATGCGTCCGTTGTTGGCGGCGTTGCCGAACAGCAGCGGATCGAACGGAATGACGGCCATCGGCGCGATGCCGAGCGGCTCGGCGAAGTCGGCGGGCTTGATCTCGGGGCGCTTCGGCACCCCGGCCTGGTTGATGATCAGCTTCGGCGGCGGGTCGTTGGGCCGCAGCCGCTTCAGCATGTCGAGGATGTTCTTCGTGTTGCGGAGATTGGCGAGCTCCGGCGTCGCCGTCACCACGATGTCGTCGGCCTTGGTGAGGGTGGTCCTCGACCAGCCGGTCCACAGATGGGGCATGTCGAGCACCAGCAGCGGCGCGCTGCGCTGCGCCGTGTCGATGATCTGGCTGAACGCGTCCTGGTCGAAATCGTAGACCCGCTCCAGCGTGGAGGGCGCGGCAAGCAGCGAAAGATGCTCGGAGCACTGCGCCAGCAGCCGATCGAGATAGACCTCGTCGATGCGCTCGGGCGAAAACACCGCCTCGGCGATGCCCTGCGCGGGATCCTGGTCGAAGTTGATGTTGGCCGTGCCGAAGGCGAGATCGAGGTCGGCCACCACCACCTCGGACTTGAACAGCGACGACATCGCCCAGGCGACGTTGTGGGCGATGGTCGAGGAGCCGACCCCTCCCTTGGCGCCGATGAACGCGATCGAACGGCCGATCGGTTCGGATTCGGGATCAACGAAAATGGTGGAGATGACGCTAACCACGTCGGCCATCGAGATCGGCGCCACCACATATTCGGAGATGCCCGAGCGGATCAGCTCGCGATAGAGGCCGACGTCATTGTAGTGCCCGATGACGACCACCTTGGTCGACGGATCGCAATATTCGGCGAGGTCGTTGAGGGACTGGAGCATCTCCCTCGGCTCGTTGCGCGACTCCAGGATGATCAGGTTCGGCGTCGGCGCCGTCTTGTACAGCTCGATCGCCGTGGCCACCCCGCCCATATGGACCTTGAGATGGGCCTTGGCCATGCGCCGGTCCTCGCCGGCGCGCTCGATCGGATGGGCGACGCCCTCCGTTTCGCAGAATGCCTGGATGGAGACGCGAGGCACCGGACGCAGCGCCTGCAGCGCGGCGATCTCGGGCGCCGCCGTCTCGCTCTCGGCCGGGCTTTCGTAAGCCAGATTTGTCATGTTGCCCTACCCCAAACCGTGCCCGTGTCAGTAGCCGATGTTCGCGCCGAAGTCCGATACCCCCGCCTGATAGTCGCCGATCACGGTCTCGCGGTTGGCGGCATCGATCGGGGACTGCTTACGCGGCCCGAGGAGATCGCTCGGATTGGCGATCTGGGCGGCCACGTTGTTCTGATAGGAGCAGCCGAAATTCGCGTAGTGCTTGTTCTCGCTGGTCTGGAGAAGGTCCTCGGGCCAGCGTCCGCACTTGTCGGTCTGCGCCCGCATCGCGACGAACGATACCCGCACCGGCGCGTTAACCTCTTCCGGCGACGCCTGGTAGGAGGCGAGCATGATGCGGCTGCCCGGCACGCCGTTCTTCCTGGCGATGTGCGCAAAGTCCTGCGCCACGTTCGCGGCTGCGGCGGCATTGACCGAGCCGGACGGCGAGGCGATCGTCACGACGGCCTCCGCCGACTTGTCGTAATTGGCGAGGAAGCCTTCCAGCGAGGCGCGCTGAGCGCTTGTCGCGCCGCGGGCGCTGGCGCCCACGGGCAGGTCAAGCGTCTGCTCCTTCTCGGCAATGACGATAGGATGGTTGGTGCGATAGTCGTCGGGGATCGCTCCGACGGTTATCGAATCACGTTTCGCACAGCCCGACAGAAGCGCCGTAGCCATCGCTGCCAGGAGGAGGCTCCCGACGGCGCGAGCCGCTGGTCCTCTCGACTTGATCGCTGCATCAGACATGCCCTGGACCCCGCTCATTTGTAGATAAAGCCGACGACCCCGTGGTAGCGGCCGTTGGGCAGATCGGTCTTCATTGTGCCGTAGACGCGGTTGACGCGGCCGAGGAACATGCCGGCGCCGTCGCTCGCTGCGTTGAAATTGTCGTCCGGCTTGGCGAGCTGGTTGCGCGCCGTCGGCCGGGCGATGTAGGGCGTCACGATGATGACGAGCTCCGTCTCGTTGCGCACGAAGTCGCGGCTGCGGAAGAGCGTGCCGAGCACGGGCAGCTTGGACAGGCCGGGCAGGCCGTTCACCGCCTGCCTGACATCGTCGCGGACAAGCCCGGCGATCATCATCGACCCGCCCGAGGGAAGCTCGACCGTGGTGTCGGCCAGACGCTTGCGGATCGAGAGCATGTTCACCGTGCGGCCTCTGCCGGCGCTGGCGAAGGCGGGGGATTCGTTGGTCGGCTCCGACACCGAGGTCCGGATCTTCAGGCTGATGCGCCCCGGCGAGAGCACCACCGGCTTGAACTCGAGACCGATGCCATATTCGATTTTCTCGTAGCCGAGCTGCGTCTCGCCATCGAGGTTGTCGTCGCTGCGGGCACTGCTGATACTGTTCAGCACGTTGAACTCGCCGCCGACCCGGAACGTCGCCTGTTCGCCGGAAACCGCAGTCAGCGTCGGCTCCGCCAGGGTCTTCATGACGCCGGCCTGCTCCATCGCCTGGAAATAGGCGTCGATCATGGTGCTGCCCAGGCTGGTTACCGACGCACTGTTCGGAATGATGCTGCCCAGACCCACCGGGTTCTCGCTGATCGCTCCCCAGCTGATGCCGTCGGAAGACCCCTCGGCCATCAAACCGACGTTGAGGGCCTTCATGACGTTGCGGCTGATCTCCGCCACCGTGACCTTCAGCATCACCTGGTCCTCGCCGATGATCTGGATCAGGTTGACGATGCCGCTGATCTGGCGGGTCGAGTCCGGATTGTTGATATCGACGCCGCCGCCATCGCTGCTTGCCGCAGCGGTCTGCGAATATTGCCCGGTGGTCGCCTCGCCGCCGCGCACCAGCATGTTGGCGATCTGCGCCGCGCGGGCCGCATCGAGCGGCGTCTCCACCGTACCGGTCAGCACGACGTTGTCGTTGATCAGCTCGACCTTCACGTCCGAGGTCGGGATGAAACGCTTGATGTTCTCCTCGACGCCGGCGGTATCGCGCTCGACCCTGAGGTCGAGGCTGACGATCTGCTCGCCTCCCGGCCCGAAGACGAAGATGTTGGTCTCGCCGACCGACTTGCCGAAGAGGTAGATGCGGCGCGCGGTGCGCGTCACAGCATCGGCTACGGCCGGATTGGCGACCAGTATGTCATAAGCGTCCGCCGGGAGGTCGATGACGACGGACTTGTTCAGCCCGAGCTTGATGTTCTGGATCGCCACCATGGACCCTACGCCGGCACGCGCCGCGTGGTCGCGCGATCCGGCATCGACCTGGCCTCCATTGACCTGGCCGCCGGCATGAGCGCCCTGCGGACCTGCGCCGGCAAGGAGCAGGCCAACCGCCGCAACTACCGCCGCGGCGATACGTCCGCCTCTCGATGCGGGCAAAGCTACTGCTGAAGTCATTTCCTTGCTCCCACCTCGGAAACTTCGCCGGATTTGATCAGCCGGATCGTGCCCTTCTTGCCGTTGCCGGAGACCAGGTAGTCCGCCTCGTCGGTCACCTTCTCCTGCGTGTCCACGACCGAACGCAGCGTCAGCGTCAGCCGTTCGGCCATCTGCTGGGCGACGGTGATGATCTCGGCCTGCTGCGGCGTCAGCTCGAGTGTCGCCGTGGAGCCCACCTTGACGCGGCGGCCCTCCTCGTCCTCCTGGATGGCCTGGTCGATCGCCAGCACGCGGATGTTCTTGAGGATGGTCTCGGTCGTGAAGCCGCTGGCCTCGCTGGCGGTATCGGAGCGCCGCGTCATGATCACGTCGACATAGTCGTTGGGAAGGATGAAGCCGCCCGCCGAGGTGTCCGCTGCGATCTGCGTGGCGACGGCGCGGTAGCCGCTCGGCAGGATGGACGACATGAAGCTCAGGCCCTCGCCGACGAGCTTCGACTTGCGCAGCGGCTCGCCGGAATACATGGCGACGCGGGCGATGGAGCCCTTGTACGTCTCCAGCGCCTCGGGATTGCCTTGCCTGGTGATGAAGTTCTCGTTGACGCCGTCCGACGGCCAGGACTGCCATCCGATCTGGTCGCCGACCGGAGCGCCCATCGGCACATCCGCCCTGAGCACCAGAACGTCGGTCAGATCGATCGCGGGGGCCTGCTGCTTCTCCACGATAACCTCGGGAGGCGGTGCAGCGATCATGTTCTTCGCGACGTAGCCGGCACCGCCCGCCGCGGCCACTGCTACGCCCAGAATGATCAGTCGGGATGCCGCCATTGTCCAAACCTCGTACTTGGCAAAACCCTCAAGCAGGCGGGACAATGCACTCCCAATCGTCAAATTACGGTTAATGCATTCCTTACGATCGTGATTAATTTAAAGTTTACAGGAATGCCGTGGATGAACTGCGGAATACCGCCCGATGTCTACTGAGCCCCCAGTCGCTCCAGCGCCCAGACCATCAGCGGCGAACCGGGATAGGTGACAAGCCCGCCGATACCGAGCGCGATGCCGTAGGGAATGCCTCCCTTCGGGTCGGCGAAATTCCTCAGGAACATGTTGCGGCCCGTGTAGATCGCAAGGTTGGAGCCGCGGTAGGCAAGGATCGCCACGGTGAGCAGCCCGCCAAGGAAGGCCGAGGCGACCAGGTATTCGACGAGGTGAAGGCTGAAGCCCATCCAGACGGCCGTCGCCGAGAGCAGCTTGGCGTCGCCGCCGCCCATGCCGCCGACCGCGAACAGGCCGAAGGTCACCGCGAGCACCAGGGCGCCTGCGGCAAAGTGCCAGCCATAGGCGGCCCAGCCCATGCCGGTAAGCGGCGCGACGATCGCGAAAACGACGAGCAACAGGAGCGACACGCGGTTGGCGATCGTCATCGACAGCGTGTCGGACACCGCCGCGAAGACCATGCAGAAGGGGAAAACGACGAAAATCAGCGCTTCAAGCATGAGTTGGCCCCGCGATCTGACGCATATGGCCGACCATACGGCAGCCGCCCTTAATCCCGGGTGAAAAGAGTGCGGCGGTTTTTCGGGAATGGACGCCTGGACACCCGCGGGAAACGAAAAGGCCGCCCGTGCGGGGCGGCCTTTCCAATCCAGCCGGGTCGAGCCGGCAAGGATCAGCTTGCGTTCAGAGTGCTCGCGATCTCGTTGAACTTGGCGTCGAGCGAGTTGCCGACGGCGCCAGCGCCCACCATGATAGCCAGAGCGATGAGGGCGGCGATCAGACCGTATTCGATGGCGGTCGCACCCGATTCGTCTTTTGCGAAACGTGCAAAGATGTTGGTCATGCTAGAGCTCCTACTCCGTGTTACAGCACTTCCGTCAACTTCTGTGACCGGTTGATCGGATAGGTTGCACTCTAGGTCGAAGCCGTTTCGATCGGCTTAAGAAACAGCCTTACCGAATTCTTTCCGCCCGAACTGCCCGCAATGGTTAATGGCCAATCAATATTGTTCCTCAAACAAGCGCAGCCTCGCGCGCGGCGTAACTCCAAGGAATCTAAGGCCCCGGCCCGGCGCCCGAGCGGGTCGCCGCGTTGCCGGCGGCCGCCGCGGCAGGCGACTTAACGGTTGGTTCACCATTGTCGTTCATCTTCCGTTGAACCTGAGTGTCGGAGAGCCGCATGGCGAAGCATGTTTTGTCCCTTGGACTCGCGCTCCTGATTGCCGGCCCGGCGATGCCTGCCCTGGCGGAAGGCATCGCCGTGACGATGAACCAGGCCAAGATCATCAAGCTGTCGCGCGCAGCCGACACGATCATCATCGGCAACCCCGACATCGCCGACGCTTCGGTCCAGGACGCCTCGACGGTGGTCCTGACCGGCAAGGGGTTCGGCGTCACCAATCTCGTCATCCTCGACGACGCAGGCGCGCCGATCATCGACGAACAGGTGATGGTGAGCCGCTCGACGGCCTCGACGCTGCGGATCTACCGGCGCGCATCGGTGCAGACATTGTCCTGCACGCCCTACTGCGAGAGCTCTTACAAGACCGAAGCCGAGCGGCAGTCCGAACAGGACATGAGCAGCGAGTGACGCCGGTCGCCGGCGTGGTTCGCATGCCGAACCGTTAACGGCGGGTAAAGGCCGTCGCGACAATTGCGGCGGTCAACAAAACGCGCCTTCAACTGGAATGCCATAGGGTTCCCGCCGACATCGCATCATCGGCAGGCACCCACATGGGCATTCGACGCGAACAAATCGAGACGACGGGCCGGCAAGGCTTTCTCGCCAGGTTCCTGCGCAACCGCAGCGGCAGCACCGCGGTCGAGTTCACGCTGCTGTCGATCCCCTTCGCGGTTCTCGTCTTCGCCATCCTCGAAACCTGCATCTCGTTTGCCGGCCAGCAGATCCTGGCGAACGCCACCGACGACATCGCCCGCCAGATCCGCACCGGCCAGCTCAAGCCCGGTCCACAATTGACAGAGACCGCCCTGAAGGAGCGCATCTGCCAGAGCCTCGAAATCATCGTGGCGGAGGGCTGCCCGGGGCTTGCGGTGGATTTGCGCGAGTTCCCGACCTTCGAGGCCGCCGCGGCGATCCGTGTGAAGCTCACCGCAGACAGGGATCTCGACACGGGGGACTTCAAAGTCGATCCCGGCCTCTCCCAGTCGAAGAACATGCTTCGTGTCTTCTACAAATGGCCTGTCATCACCGACTTCATGTCCAAGCTCGTCTCGAACATCAAGGGCGGCAAGACGCTGCATATCGCAACGGCCACGTGGCAGAACGAGCCGTTCGACGACTGACTTCGCTTTGCGTTGGCGCGAAGCCACGAAAGGACTGGAAATGCCTATGCGTGCGGGGGCACAAGTACTGGACAAGGCGCG
>DATDJN010000251.1:0-4387 GCA_036520515.1 Rhizobiaceae bacterium | reverse complement strand
GGGAGGACTTCTATCGCGGCGCCGAGGTTGGTCACGTTGGTCGGACATATCTGACCGTAATTGGTGGTGCCATTGCCGCTGAGGGTCACGACCACCGCTCCGGCGGCAAGATCGCTTGGCGTGAGGTCATATGTCAGGTTGTGGGTCCGCGTGCCTCTTTCCAGCACGATGGCATCGCGTTCGCGTCCGTCGATGAGGACACGCAGCAGACCGTCGCCCTGTTCGATGAGCTGGCTTCTTATGTCGAGCTGCACCTGGCCGCTGACCAGGCCCGCATCGCGGGGCAGGGGAAACCGGATCGCGACCTGGGAGGGAAAGCCCTCGAGGCCGATCCAGGTGTCCGGACGCGGCCTCGGCACCCGCACGACGTTCTGCCCCTCGGCAACCCTGCCAGGCGGCGTCCCCGTCGCCTCCGAGAGCAGCCCAAGGCGCCTGCCCAGCGAATCCGTGATGTTGGGATTGTCCAGGACCACGGCCAGGGCGACGATGCTGAAAGCCAGGATCGCGAGGGCGATGAGGCGTGCTATTTCCCGCATCGAGGATCAGTCCTCATCCTTGACGACGCCTGGCTTTTGCTTGCGCGTCCAGAGTGAACGGGCCGGCACGATCGCCGGATCGTATCGAGACTTGAACCGCTCGACGATCTCCATGGTCTCGGTGAAAAGCGCGTCGTCGAGGAGGATGGGGTCGAGCCCAAGCGCCCTGAAGGCCGCATTGGACATCTCTAGATCGTTCTCTGCCGCCTCGTTGCGTGGATTGTCCACATAGGCGATGCGCGCGCCTGTGATCTTGGAAACCATCTGGGCCAGTTCGCGCACTTCATGGGTTTCGGCGACCTGGTTGAAAATCTTCACGCGGTCGCCGCGCTCAGGCGGGTTCTCGATGGCCAGCCTGATGCAGCGCACGGTATCATTTATGTGGATGAAGGCCCGCGTCTGGCCGCCGGTCCCGTGCACGGTCAACGAATGGCCGACCACGCCCTGCATCAGGAACCTGTTCAGCACCGTGCCGTAGTCGCCGTCGTAGTCGAAGCGGTTGATGAGGGCGTCGTCCAGCCGCGTCTCTTCCGTCTGCGTTCCCCAGACGACGCCCTGATGCAGGTCGGTGATGCGCACCTCGTCGTTGGACGCGTAGTACTGGAAGATCAACTGATCCATCGATTTCGTCAGGTGGTAGACGGAGCCGGGCATCGTCGGGAACAGGATGGAGCGTTCATACTGGCGGCCGTTCGACGCCTTGACGATGACGTCCAGGTAGCCCTCCGGTATCTCCCACTCCAAGCCGCCGTAGCCGTAGACGCCGGTCGTGCCGAGATGCACGACATGTATGTCCGCTTCGAGGTCGACCACCGCGACCAGCAGGTTGTGCGTGCCGCGGATGTTGTTGGCGACGGTGTAGCGCTTGGTGAGCGTACTGGTCATCGAGTAGGGGGCGGACCTCTGTTCCGCGAAATGGACGACGGAATCCGGCCTGAACGACCCAAGGACGTACCTCAGGCCGTCATAGTCCCGCGCGATGTCGATGTGATGATACTCGATGTCCTGTCCCGAAACGGTCTTCCAGGCGCTGATCCGGTCGCCGATCGACGAAATCGGCGTCAGGCTACTGGCATGGAGTTCGTCATCAATTCTTCGGCGGGACAGGTTGTCGATGATCCCAACTCTGTAGCCGTTTGCCGACAAATGCAGTGCAGTGGGCCAGCCGCAGAATCCATCGCCTCCAAGGACCATGACGGATTTCATATCTTCTCCTTGGCCCCGCTGAATAGTCTAGCAGCTAGCAGGACATGTCTCAACTGTCGTCATTCTCAATTTTTATTTCAGTACGTCTGCCAGTGCGGCAGCCGCATTGACACTGAGTGGGCCTCGGCGACAATCGTTACTGATATTCTCGGATCGGCAGAAGGAATTGATGGCGCGGATTGTTGTACTGTTGAGGCGGCCGTCAACATTGCCATTGTATTTTCCTGCAGCCTTCAGCCGGTGCTGAAGCAGGAAAACATAGGCGTTGGGGTTGCCCGCCCGCAGGCTGAGGATGAGGCGCCGCCGCTCTGCCGGATCAGCATTGTCGAAGCTCTCGGCCAAGGCTTCGCGGGACGCGGAGGTATTGGTGCGCACGCTGTCGCCCAGCAGCTTCTCGGTGGCCAGCGAGGCCGGGTCGAAGAGCGCGGCATATTTGTCCAGCAGCGCCGCTGCCCGCTTGGGGTCCTTCGCTATGAGTTTCCCGCGACCGTCCCGGTAGATGGCGATCAGATTGCGCGCGGCGACAGCATTGCCCTTGTCGGCGGCCTCTTCCAGCAAGGCCACCGCCCGCTTCGGATCGCGCCGAACACCACCGTTGCCCCACATGTAGAGATTGGCCAATGCCGGCGCGGCTTGCGGATTCCCGGCGGCCATGGCCTGCTCGAGCATCTTGATCCCCTCGGCAGGGCGCGAGGCGCTGCCAAAGCGGCTCCGCAGGTGCCCCTGCGCCAGATGGAACATGGCCCAGTTGTCGCCCTCCTGCGCCGCCCCGCTGAGCAGTTCGAGGGCCCGCGAGGGATTGGCCGGCAGCCCCGCGCCGTCGCGGTAGAGGAGCCCCAGCCGCGTGCGCACCGCCTTGTCGCCCTTTGCGAGCGCGCTCTCGTAGTATTGCGCGGCCTTCGCCGGATCGGCAGGCACCCCCTCGCCATGGGAATACATGTCGCCAAGGGTCGCCATGGCCAATGGCGAGGACTCCGCCATGGCTTCCAGTTGCTTCAGCGCCTCCGCATCGCCATTGGCGACCTGGGATTTAAGAGCTTCGATCTGCTGCTGCGTCGGGTTCCCCGCGTCCTGGGCGGCGCAGAGCCCCGCCCCGAACAAAAGGGAAAGCATCGCGGCAGCAAGGAAAAGGCGTACCCCGGGAAAGTCGGGGGCTATTCGGGCAGCCAGCCAGCCAGTCATTGTCTCAGACCTCGTCACGCACGCCGGAGGAACCCTCCAGCCGCCAACCCCGCACCAAGGACGCGCCGTGCCTGTGCCAGTCCGGTCTCGCAGGCAGGTGGTAAGCGTTGTCTGAAACTCCAGGACCAAATGCTGCCGCCCAAGCGGTGGTCAGCACCCGTCCCGACCAAAAACAATGCTTGGCCACGCGGGAAGTTCCAAGCCCGGACGGCCAGCAAGCGATTCTCCGGACGCATGCCCTTTGACGGGGATCAAGGCGGGGCGGCCGGACTTGTGCGAACCGTTGCCGATTGACGGTGATTTCCGGGCAGGCTGTCCTATTATCATCGGGACGCGGCACCGGGCGCCTTGCAACGGGAGTACGCTAGATGACGACTGCCGAGAAGAACGCTCGCGCCACGCAAACGCTGTCGCCGGATGAGGCGCGGTTGATCAATGCCTGGTGGCGGGCGGCGAATTATCTTTCGGTCGGGCAGATCTACCTGCTGGCCAATCCTCTGCTGCGCGAACCGCTGAAGCGTGAGCATATCAAGCCGCGGCTGCTCGGCCATTGGGGCACCACGCCCGGCCTCAACTTCATCTACGCCCACCTCAACCGGGTCATCCGGCGGGAGGACGCCAGCGTGCTGTTCATCGCCGGGCCGGGACACGGCGCACCCGGCGTGGTGGCCTCGACCTGGCTCGAGGGCACCTACAGCGAACTCTATCCCGACGTATCGCAGGACGAGGCGGGCATGGGCCGGCTGATGCGCCAGTTCTCGTTTCCAGGCGGCATCCCCAGCCACGCGGCGCCCGAGACGCCCGGCTCGATCCATGAGGGCGGCGAGCTCGGTTATTCGCTGAGCCACGCCTTCGGCGCGGTGTTCGACAATCCCGATCTCGTCGCGGCCTGCGTGGTCGGCGACGGCGAGGCCGAGACCGGCCCGCTCGCCGCCTCATGGCACGGCAACAAATTCCTCAATCCGGCCACCGACGGCGCCGTGCTGCCGATCCTGCACCTCAACGGCTACAAGATCGCCAACCCGACCGTGCTGGCGCGCATCGGCAATGAGGAGCTGGCGCAGCTGATGCGCGGCAACGGCTGGGAGCCGCACTTCGTCGAAGGCGATGAACCCGCAGCGGTTCACCAGCAGCTGGCCGGCACGCTCGATGCCCTGCTGGCGCAGATCCAGCAGAACCAGCTGGCAGCGCGTGCATTGCCGCCGGGCCAGCGGCCGGAGCGTCCCCGCTGGCCGATGATCGTGCTGCGCACGCCCAAGGGCTGGACCGGGCCGAAAACGGTCGACGGCAAGGAGGTCGAAGGCAGCTGGCGCTCGCACCAGGTGCCGATCGCCGAGTTCAACACCGACGGACACATCCGCCAGCTCGAAGACTGGTTGAAGAGCTACCGCCCCCACGAGCTGTTCGACGAACAAGGCCGCTTGCGCGACGAGCTCGCCGCGCTGGCACCGAGCGGGCGCCAA
>DATDJN010000250.1:0-2134 GCA_036520515.1 Rhizobiaceae bacterium | reverse complement strand
GGGGAGATTGGCAGCTGTGACGCCGGCTCTCTTCTTGCGACGTTGAAAATTGGCGACAGCGTTCGCGACATCCGATCTCCCCCCTTGTGGGGGAGATGTCCGGCAGGACAGAGGGGGGCGCCGTAGAGCGCCGGCCCGACGGATACTGCTCGCGGCGGGGCACGGTTGACCATGCCGCACACGCCGGTCAACGAGAAGAATCGCAAGAACGCCAAAGCCATGCGGCGCGTCATGACGGACGCTGAGCTGAAGCTTTGGAACGAGATTCGCGCCCATCGGCTGATGGGCCTCGGTTTCCGGCGCCAAGTTCCAATTGCGGGCTACATCATCGACTTTGCATGCCCAGCCAAAAAGCTGATCGTTGAACTCGACGGCTCGCAGCATGGCGAGGACGAAAACGCTGGGAAAGATCTTGTCCGTACGGCGCGTCTTGAACAAGACGGCTGGACCGTGCTGCGGTTCTGGAACGACGATGTGATCCGCGACGTCGCGGCGGTCTGCGACCATATCGTCATCGCGGCTGGTCTAATGGCCGAAGATGCTGCGCGGCAGGCCGAGGCGATTGCGCAAAGGGAGGCGGTACCATGATCGACCATGCAGGCATCAACGTCAGCGACTGGGAGAAGGCGAAGGCGTTCTACGACGCGGCCTTTGCCGCGCTCGGCGCGAGGCTCGTCATGACGGTGCCGGAAGAGCATACCGGCGGCGTGAAGGTCGGCGGCTACGGGCGCGGGAAGCCGGACTTCTGGCTGCACGAGAACAAGGATACGGGGCCGGGAAGGCACTATGCCTTCGTCGCCCGGAACCGCGCCGAGGTCGACGCTTTCTACAAGGCAGCGATGGCGGCGGGCGGCAAGGACAATGGCGCGCCCGGCATCAGGGCGCACTACCATCCCGATTATTACGGCGCCTTCGTCATCGACCCCGACGGCAACAATGTCGAAGCGGTCTGCCACAAGTCGGAATAGGGAACCGTGATGAGCCTCGACAACAGGCCTCAATACAGCGGCGGATGCCAATGCGGGAAGGTGCGCTTCCGCGTCGAGGGCGCGCTCGGCGAAGCCTCGGTCTGCCACTGCCGCATGTGCCAGAAAGCATCGGGCAATTTTTACCTGCCGCTGGTCTCGGTGCGGCAGGCGAAGCTCACCTGGACGCGCGGCGAGCCGAAAAGATTCCGTTCCTCCAACCATGCCAGCCGCGGCTTCTGCGCGGAGTGCGGCACGCCGCTGACGTACGAGGCGCCTGACGGCGTGGCGCTGGCGATCGGCGCATTCGACGATCCGAGCGGCATCGCCCCGACCATCCAGTGGGGGATCGAGGCGAAGCTTCCCTACGTGGACGAAATCCCCAGCCTTCCCGGCGAGGACACGATGGCCGACATCGCCGCCGCCGCGTTCCTGGCCGACCTCGTCTCCTACCAGCACCCCGACCACGACACCGAAGAATGGCCGCCCGCGGCCGGACGGACCGAAAGCAAGCCATGAGCGCGTTAAGAAGCTTCTATCCCGAGATCGAGCCGTTCGAGACCGGCATGCTGGATGTCGGCGACGGCCACACGATCTACTGGGAGCGCGTCGGCACCAGGGGCGCCAAGCCGGCGGTCTTCCTGCATGGCGGTCCGGGCGGCGCGATCTCGCCGAAGCACCGGCGACTGTTCGATCCGAAACTCTACGACGTGATCCTGTTCGACCAGCGCGGCTGCGGCAAGTCGCTGCCCAATGCCAGCCTGGAGGCGAACACGACCTGGCATCTGGTGGCCGATATCGAGCGTCTCAGGGAGATGTGCGGCTTCGACAAATGGCAGGTGTTCGGCGGGTCCTGGGGCTCGACGCTGGCGCTCGCCTATGCCGAGATGCATCCGAGCCGCGTCAGTGAACTCATCGTGCGCGGCATCTACACGCTGACCAGGGGCGAGCTCGACTGGTACTATCAGTTCGGCGTGTCGCAGATGTTCCCCGACAAGTGGGAGCGCTTCCTGGCGCCGATCCCCGAAGCCGAGCGCGGCGACATGATGGCCGCCTACCGCAAGCGGCTGGTGGGAACCGACCGCCAGGCGCAGGTGGAAGCCGCACGCGCCTGGAGCCTGTGGGAAGGCGAGACGATCACGCTGCTGCCGGAGCCCGAGACATCGGAC
>DATDJN010000249.1:0-20292 GCA_036520515.1 Rhizobiaceae bacterium | reverse complement strand
CAGCGCGTCGGCGATGCGGAAGCGGTAGCCGGGCGTGATGAAGATATCGGTCGCGCCGGACCATGCGGCGAGGCTGCCGTCCTTGCCCGCCGCGCTTTCGAGCAGCCTGAGCGAGGTCGTGCCGACGCAGACGACGCGGTTGCCGCGCGCCCTGGCGGCAGCGATCGCCGCGGCAGTGGCGGCCGACACATGGCCGGTTTCAGAATGCATCCTGTGATCCGCAGTGTCGTCGGCCTTGACCGGCAAAAAGGTCCCTGCCCCGACATGCAGCGTCACGAAATGCCGCTCGACGCCGCGCGCGTCGAGTGCGGCGAAGAGGTCCGGCGTGAAATGCAGCCCGGCGGTCGGCGCGGCTACGGCCCCTTCCTCGCGGGCGTAGATCGTCTGGTAGTCGGCGAGGTCGCGCTCGTCCTCCGGGCGCTTCGAGGCAATGTAGGGCGGCAGCGGCACATGGCCGACCGCATGCAGCGCCTCGTCGAGGAACGGGCCCGAGAGGTCGAAACCGAGCAGCACCTCGCCGCCCTCGTGCTTCTCGAGCACCGTCGCATCGAACTGGCCGAGGAAGCAGGAATTCTGATCATGGCCGAAATGGATACGGTCGCCGGCCGCCACGCGCTTGCCCGGCCGCACGAAGGCGAGCCAGCGGTCCGGCGCGATGCGCATGTGCAACGTCGCGTCGACCCGGGCCGAGGCATCGCCGCGCCGGCGTACGCCGGAAAGCTGGGCCGGGATGACCTTGGTGTCGTTGAAGACGAGCAGGTCGCCGGGGTCGAGCAGCGACGGCAGGTCGCGCACGATGCGGTCCTCGAACGCGCCCCGCGACCGCACGACCAGCAGCCTTGCCGCATCGCGCGGGCTGGCTGGGCGCAGCGCGATACGCTCCTCGGGCAGATCGAAATCGAAGAGGTCGACGCGCATCAGGTGAGCCGGTTGAGACCGACTCCCGCCATCGGCAGGATGGCGCCGGCGCCCGACAGGAAGGAGAAGGCGGCTGCGACGGAAAAGCCGAGGCCGCGCGCGAGCTGCGAGTTGACGGGCGCCTGGAGGGCGAAGGCGCCCGACAGGATGCCGAGCAGCGACCAGAACAATGCCATCATCGCCGTACCGCCCGCCATCTCACGTTCAGCATGATCTTGTCCGAAAACCGGTTTCCCGCTTTCGGGATCATGCTCCGGGTTGGTTCACGTCCGCCGCGACCTTCAGCGAGACGATCTTGTCAGGATCCTGCACCGGCTCGCCGCGCTTGATCTTGTCGACGTTCTCCATGCCCTCGATGACCTGGCCCCAGACGGTGTACTGGCGGTTGAGGAAACCGGCATCGTCGAAGCAGATGAAGAACTGCGAGTTGGCGGAATTCGGGTTCTGGGCGCGGGCCATCGAGCAGGTGCCGCGGCCATGGTTCATGTTGGAGAACTCGGCCTTGAGGTCCGGCTTGTCGGAGCCGCCCATGCCGGCGCGGCCTGGGTTGAAGTCCTTGCTGCCCGTCTTGCCGAACTTCACGTCGCCGGTCTGCGCCATGAAGCCGTCGATGACGCGGTGGAACACCACGCCGTCATAAGCGCCTTCGCGAGCGAGTTCCTTGATGCGGCCGACGTGGCCGGGAGCCAGGTCGGGGAACAACTCGATGACGACCGTGCCCTTGGTCGTCTCCATGATCAGCGCGTTCTCGCGGTCCTTGATCTCGGCCATGTAGAAAAATCCTTTCGTTACTTGTTGTCGGCGGCGACGCGCACCTTGATCATGCGGTCGGGATCGGTGACCGAGCCGTTATTGGCCTGGTCGCCCTTCTTGATGTTGTCGACCAGCTCCATGCCGCTCTCGACCTGGCCGACCACCGTGTACTGGCCGTTGAGGAAGCTCGCATCCCCGAAGGTGATGAAGAACTGCGAGTTGGCGGAGTTCGGGTCCTGGGCGCGGGCCATCCCCAGCGTGCCGCGCTTGAACGGCTCGTTGGAGAACTCGGCCGGCAGGTCGGGCTTGTTGGAGCTGCCCATGCCGGCGGCCATTGCGTCATAGCCGTCCTTCAGGTCGCCATACTGCACATCGCCGGTCTGGGCCATGAAGCCGTCGATGACGCGATGGAACGCGACATTGTCGTACGCGCCTTCGCGCGCCAGTTCCTTGATGCGCGCGACATGCTGCGGCGCGAGGTCGGGGCGCAGCGCGATCGTCACGTCGCCGTCCTTCAGCGTCACGATCAGCGTGTTCTCCGGATCGGCGGCATGTGCGAACTGGGACACGAGCAACGTCGCGGCGACGACGCACGCCGAAGCGAGCCTTTTCAGCATGGGTGTTCTCCTGAGCCTTACCTGGATTTGAACTTAGCCTCGAGCGGCGCGACGACCGCCTTCGGCACGAAGGGGCGGATGTCGCCGCCCATCGACGCTATCTGGCGCACGAGTGTGGCGGTAATGGTGCGGACCGAAGGGCTTGCCGGCAGGAAAACCGTCTGCAATTCGGGCGCCATCGTCTCGTTCATGCCGGCCATCTGCATCTCGTAGTCGAGGTCGGTGCCGTCGCGCAGGCCGCGGATCATGATGGAGGCGCCGAGCTTCCTCGCCGCGTCGACGACAAGCCCGTCAAAGGAGACGACCTTGATGCGCCTGGCGTGCTCGCCGAATTCCTGCTCCGCCGCCGTCTCGATCAACTTCATCCGCTCCTCGAACTCGAAAAGGGGCTTCTTGCCGGGATGAATGCCAATCGCTGCATAGACCACGTCGGCCACCGCCAACGACGCCTTGAGGACATCGAGATGCCCGTTGGTCAGCGGATCGAAGGAGCCAGCATAGATGGCTTTGCGGTCGGTCATGGCGTGCTTCTAGAGCAAATCGACAAAAAGTGGAAATCGGTTTTCCGCATGCCGGCTCAGGCAAGCAAATCGGATGAACGGCCGATGAACGGTCTGCTCACGCGTGATTAAAGATGGTCCGAATATACGTGAGTACAGCTACGGAAACCAAATTGCCCGCAATACGTTGTGGCGCAGGAGTTTCGCCATGATGATCTACATGCTCGCCGCCGCAATGACCATCGCCATGCTGATCGCCACCGCGTTCGGCTTGCATCAGGAAACCGAGCGCATGCGCCTCAAGCAGAAGCGGAGCACGCTGCGCGGCTTCGGTTCCCGCTGAGGCGGCGTCGCCGCCGCCCGAGTTCCTTCAGCTTTCCGATTGGAGAGCGTCGCCGCCCTCCGGAGCCGGTTCTTCGGCTTCCTCGCCGTTCGGCTCGGAGATACGCTCCACTGAGACGACCTTCTCGCCTTCCGCCGTGTTGAAGATGGTGACACCCTTGGTGGCTCGGCTGGCGATACGAATGCCGTTGACCGGCACGCGGATCACGGTGCCGCCGTCCGAAACCAGCATGATCTGATCCTCGCCGCCGACCGGGAAAGCGGCGATGAGGCGGCCGATCTCGTCGACCTTTGACAGGTCGGTGGCGCGGATGCCCTTGCCGCCGCGGCCGATGACGCGGAAATCATAAGACGACGAGCGCTTGCCATACCCGTATTCGGTGACGGTGAGCACGAACTGCTCGTGCGCCTTGAGGAATGCGTAGCGGTCCTCCGAAAGGTCCGCTTCCTCGCCGACCTCCTCATTGGTGAGCGCGATGTCGTCCTCGCCCTCGGCGTCCTCGGCAGAAGCCGCACGGCGCTCGGCCGCTGCACGCTTCAGGTAGGCCGCGCGTTCGGCCGGCGACGCCTCGACATGCTCGATGACGGTCATCGAGATGGCGCGGTCGTCCGCGCCAAGCCTGATGCCGCGCACGCCCTGCGAGCCGCGGCTCTGAAACACCCGCACATCCGCCACGGGGAAACGGATGCAGAGGCCCGAACTGGCCGTGAGCAGCACGTCGTCGTTCTCCGTGCACGTCTCGACAGCGAGGATGGCGTCGCCCTCCTCTTCGAACTTCATGGCGATCTTGCCGTTGCGCTTCACGTCGGCAAAGTCGGAGAGCTCATTGCGCCGAACCGTGCCACGCGTGGTGGCGAACATGACATGCAGCTTGTCCCACTCGGATTCGTCCGGCAGCGGCAGGATGGCGGTGATGCGGTCGCCCGCCTCCAGCGGCAGCATATTGCGCAGGAACTTGCCGCGCGACTGCGGGCTGCCGACCGGCAGGCGCCAGACCTTCTCCTTGTAGACGATGCCGCGAGAGGAGAAGAACAGGATCGGCGTGTGCGTGTTGGCGACGAAGAGCCGGGTGAGGTAGTCCTCCTCCTTGGTGGCCATGCCGGAGCGGCCCTTGCCGCCGCGCGCCTGCGCCCGGTAGATCGAGAGAGGCACGCGCTTGATGTAGCCCTCATGCGTGACGGTGACGACCATGTCCTCGCGCTGGATGAGGTCCTCGTCCTCCATGTCGGCACCGCCGTCGGTAATCTCGGAGCGGCGCGGGTTGCCGAACTCGTCACGCACGGCGGCGAGCTCGTCCTTGACGATCTGCTGGATGCGCGCGCGCGACGACAGGATGTCGAGGTAGTCCTTGATCTCCTCGCCTATCTTGCCGAGTTCGTCGCCGATCTCGTCGCGGCCGAGCGCCGTCAGCCTGGAGAGCTGCAGCGCCAGGATGGCGCGCGCCTGCTCCTCGGAGAGGTTGTAGGTGCCGTCGTCGTTGATCTTGTGGCGCGGGTCGTCGATCAGCAGGATCAGCGTCTCCACGTCGCCTGCCGGCCAGCGCCGCTCCATCAACTGTTCGCGCGCCGTCTGCGGATCGGGCGCTTGCCTGATCAGCTTGATCACCTCGTCGATGTTGGCGACAGCGATGGCGAGGCCGACCAGCACATGCGCCCGCTCGCGCGCCTTGCGCAGCAGGAACTTGGTGCGGCGGCTGATCACCTCCTCGCGGAAGGACACGAAGGCCCTCAGCATGTCGAGAAGCGTCATCACCTCCGGCTTGCCGCCATTCAGCGCCACCACATTGGCGCCGAAGGAGGTCTGCAGCGGCGTGTAGCGGTAGAGCTGGTTCAGGATGACATCGGCATTGGCGTCGCGCTTCAGCTCGACGACGACACGGTAGCCCTGTCGGTCGCTCTCGTCGCGAATGTCGGAGATGCCTTCGATGCGCTTTTCGCGCACCAGCTCGGCCATCTTCTCGATCATCGTCGCCTTGTTCACCTGGTAAGGCACTTCGGTGACGATGATCGCCTCGCGGTCGCCGCGGATTTCCTCGACATGCACCTTGCCGCGCATGACCACGGAGCCGCGGCCGGTCGAGTAGGCGTTGTAGATGCCGGTCCGGCCGAGGATGATGCCACCGGTCGGGAAATCCGGGCCGGGGATGATCTCCATCAGGTCGGCGAGGCCGATCGCCGGATTGTCGATGAGGGCGATGGTGCCGTCGCACACTTCCTGGAGATTGTGCGGCGGGATGTTGGTCGCCATGCCGACGGCGATGCCGCCCGAGCCGTTCACGAGAAGGTTCGGGAAGCGCGCCGGCAGGACCTTGGGCTCCCGCTCGGAGCCGTCGGAGTTGTCGCCGAAATCGACGGTGTCCTTGTCGATGTCCTCGAGCAGGTCGTGCGCGAGCTTGGTCAGCCGCGACTCGGTGTAGCGCATGGCCGCTGGCGGATCGTTGTCGATCGAGCCGAAATTGCCCTGGCCGTCGATGAGCGGCGCGCGCATCGACCAGTCCTGGGCCATGCGCACCATGGCGTCGTAGATCGCGGCGTCGCCATGCGGATGGTATTTACCCATCACGTCGCCGACGATGCGCGACGACTTAACGTGCTTGCGATTCCAGTGGTAGCCGCCCTCCTGCATCGCATAGAGGATGCGGCGGTGGACGGGCTTCAACCCGTCGCGCACGTCGGGGAGCGCGCGCGACACGATCACGCTCATCGCGTAATCGAGATAGGAGCGCTGCATCTCCTCGATGATGGAGATCGGTTCGATGTCGGAGGGACCCTCTGGCCCGCCCGGTTTCTTGGGGTCGTTCAAATCGGTTCACACGTAAAAGGAATCAATGGTTCCTTATATAGGAGCGCGGCCGATTTCTCCAATCTCTACAAAGTTTTAAGCCGCAATACTGCCGGTTTTCCAACGCTTATTCCGCAAGTTATTTCAAGGGGATAGCAGGTGGTGTCAAAAAGCCGCGGAAAGCCGGCCGATATAGGCCGGTTGCCGGCGCCCGCTTAACCGCCGGCGGTCATTCCGCTATGTCGGTCATCGTCGCTTTCGCCGCGGCCAGAAGCTTGCCTGGCTCAGCCCTGAACACGGCGTCGTGCGCCCCAGCGGCCGCCCAGACGGCGTCGTGTTTCAGGAGCGCTTCCTCGGCGAACGCAGGGATCGGCGTGGAATGGCCGATCGGAGAGACGCCGCCGATGGCGAAACCGGTGTGGTCGCGGATCAGGCGGGGATCGGCGCGCCTCAGCTTCTCGCCGGTTAGACTTTGGGCCTTCACGAGGTCGAGCCTGCTCGAGCCCTGCAGCAGGAAAAGGTAAAGTCTGTCAGTCGCTTCGCCCTGGAATATCAACGACTTCATGATTTGCCCGACGCTGCACCCGCATTGCGCGGCGGCTTCCTCCGAGGTGCGGGTGGAGGCTCCCATGCGCCTCACCTCTATCTCCAGGCCGGCCTCCCTCGCCGCTTCGATCACCCGCTCGATGCTGCCAGCCATGAAATCCGCCTATGAGAGAGCAATTGGACGCGTCCGCATATTTGCATGCCTATCGATAGCCGCGGCAATGACCTTTGAGGAAGGTTGAAGGGAGACATCCCGAGCGCTAACTGCTTAGCCGGTGATATGCTGGGGGACTAGGTGATACTACTCGACGATTCGTTACTGCTCCGGAAAGGGTCTCTGCGCGCGACTTATGGGCATCCAGAACGCGCGGATCGTTGTATCAAGATCGAATGGGAGCCAGCGAAAACACACCGTCGACTCCTCCTCTTCTGGGAGCGCAAGGCACACCCGGGAGCAAACGACAGGGAACTTCTGGGGTATAGAGAGGTCCTGACGGCAGTGCCGAAGTCACTCCCGTATATGTCATGGGTCGGCGACATTGTGGAAACGAACCTCGGCCCAGGTCTGCTCGTTGAAAACATCAACCCGCAAAGCCGCCTCATGTTTTCTCTCAACCAGGTGCGAAAAACCTCGAAACTCCCCGTCGACGCCAAGGCATCGGACATTGCCGACCAAGTCAAAAGGCTGATCAGCGACGCCCACGCATTTGGGGTGGTAAACCATTGTCTTTCTCCGGAGAGCGTCTGGTTTGTCCAGGATGACAACGGTTACAGAATGCGAATCGTCGACTACAAGACAATCGCATCATCACGTTGGCCCCCCATCGGTCCTTATCATCGCTGGAGATGGCAACGACGTTTCGAAGAGAGGCTTCTGCACGCGGTCAACGCAGCCTGCCGCGTCGGCACCGTGGCCGGACGCTCCAACGCGCCTGCGAAATAGCATTCAGCTATGAAGCGATGGCCTGCCTGTTGTCATCCGTGGGAAATCCGAAGCGGTCTACCATGGCATCCAGGTTCCGTTGGTGCTGGGCCTGGTCTTCGGCGAGGTTGATGCGCTTCAGGCTCGCAATGTTTGCGGACGGCAAGCGAGTTGCCCTGCCTCCGGGAATTCGACGAATGGTGGCGCCGTTTCGTCTCGCCATAAAGTACAGCCATATATCGTCCCCGGTAGGGCTGAGATCCAGGAAGATGCGGTCGGTCGCGCCAGGCCCCAGAATGCCCGGTGGATAGAGGACGCCACCGTATCCCAAGGCAAACAGCAGCGGCGAAGAAATCCCGGTCGGAGACGTTCTGGACCAAGCCCTGAAAAGATCGGGCTTTTCATCTGCCGTCGCGATCTGGTGAGCACGATAGCAGAGGACTTCCCTTTGACCTGGCTGGTAAGCCTCCACCAAGCCGGCGAGCCAATCGCGCGGATAAATGTAGTCGTCGTCGGCAGTTACCAAGAAAGCACGCGGGTATCGCTCAAGCGCCGGGATGATTTTGCAATAGGACCGGAGGCCATTTTCGCACTCCAGGATCGTGAGGCCTTTGCGACGAAGCCGCAGGACGCTGGCGGGTAAGCGACCAAGGTCCTTCTTTTCGATCCACAGCAGGACACCAGTCGGCTTCAGGCTTTGAGAAAGCAGGCTTTTCAGACACGCGTCCAAATATTTGAATCGCGGGGCGTGCGAGGTCAAGGATATGTAGAGTTGGCCGTCATCAAACGACCGAAGAGGCGCTCTCACCGGCAATAGACGAGTCGCCAGAAAAGTAGCAAAATCAGATAGTTTCACCAGGTGAATGCCCCGACCCGGCGACAGGTCTAGCATCCCGGTGGATTAACGAGAAGAGGGTTGAAACGAGCAGCGAAGACAGCATGTCGCCAAGTCGATCTCAGCGGTACGGACGCATAGTGACCCGATGACCTTTGCGGTGTTGCCTGTGGGGTACTTTGGCCAGTCGGCCGTGACCTGCGCCTGGCAGCAGCCTTCCGTCAGAAAACCGTCTCGATGACCATCCCGTCATAGGCGGGCTCGATGCCCTCCGGAGTCTTGGCGGCAACCGTCGCATAGTCGAGTGGCGTGTGCATGTGGGTGAGCACCGCGCGTGCCGGCTTCAGCCGCTCGATCCAGTTCAGCGCCTCACCGAATGAGAAGTGGCTTGGGTGCGTCTTGTACTGCAAGGCGTCGATGACCAGCACCTCGAGCCCGTGCAGCCGCGCGACGGTGGCGGGCGGAAACTGGCTGACGTCGGGGCAATAGGCGAGGCGCCCGATGCGGAAGCCGAGCGAATGGATGTCGCCATGCACCTGCAGCAACGGCTCGAGCGTGAGGTCGCCGCCCGGCCCTTCTATGGTGAGCGGGGCCGGCGGATCGATCAGGTGCGCCCGGACGATCGGCGGATAGGAACCGCCCGGCGGCGTCTCGAAGCAATAGCCGAAAGCCTGCTTCAGCCGCGTCAGCGTCGAGGCGTCGGCGTGGACGTCGATCAGCTTGCGCTGCTCCAGCCAGTAGCCTCTGAGATCGTCTATGCCGTGTATGTGGTCGGCGTGCGGATGGGTGTAGACGACCGCATCGATGCGATCGACCTTCGCCGCGAGCATCTGCGCCCTGAAATCAGGACCCGTATCGATGACGACGCGGGTAATGCCGCCGTTCCCGGCCACCCGCTCGATCATCGCGGCCGTCCGCGTGCGCCGGTTCCTTGGGTTGTGCGGATCGCAGGCGCCCCAGTCTCCGATGATGCGCGGCACGCCGGGCGACGAGCCGCAACCGAGCACCGTGAAGCGCAGCACGTCGGCCACGGTCAGGCGTCCTGCCTGTCGGGCGGAGGCGCCTTGGAGAACAGGCGGAAGAAGTTGCGGGTGGTGACTTCCGCTATTTTTTCGGCGCTTACGCCGACCGTCTCAGCCAGGACCTTCGCCGTGTTGACGACGTAGGACGGCTCGTTGCGCTTGCCGCGCAACGGCACCGGCGCAAGGTATGGCGCGTCGGTCTCCACCAGCAGACGGTCGTGCGGCACCTCGGCCGCGATCGAGCGGAGCTCTTCGGAATTCTTGAAGGTCAGGATGCCCGAGAAGGAAACGTAGCCGCCGAGCCTTACGCCGATGCGGGCGAGCTCGCGGCCGGAGGAGAAGCAGTGGAGCACGAAGGGGAAGGCGCCCCTTCCCGTCTCCTCCTCCAGGGTCGCGGCGATATCCTCGTCGGCGCTGCGGGCATGGATGACCAGCGGCAGGCCGGTTCGCCGCGCAGCCTCGATGTGGGTGCGGAAGCCCGACATCTGCGCGTCGCGCGGCGACTTGTCGTAGTGGTAGTCCAGCCCGGCCTCGCCGATCGCCACCACCTTCGGATGCGCCGACAGCCGTACCAGTTCGTCGGCGGTGACATCCAGTTCCTCGGCCGCGTTGTGCGGATGGGTGCCGACCGAACAGAACACATTGTCGAATTCTTCGGCGATGGCGAGCACCTGGTCGAAGCGTTTCACCCGCGTCGAGATCGTCACCATATGGCCGACGCCCGCAGCCCCGGCCCGCGACACCACAGCCGCCCGTTCCTCGGCGAAGTCGGGAAAGTCGAGGTGGCAGTGGCTGTCGACGAGCGTCACCCTGGACATCGGCCTCAAGCGTCCTCGGCCTGCTCGACATAGCGCGGGAAGACAGGCGCCGGCGCCGGCAGCGCCGTGCCTGATACCAGCCCGTGCCTTTCATCGAGATGCGCGAACGTCCGCTCTTCCTGCGGCACGGCCAGAAGGTCGAGCAGCTTCGCCGCCGATCCCGGCACGAAGGGCTGGCAGAGGATGCCGACGCGCCGCAGGATCTCCGCCGTCGTCCAGAGCACGGTCTCCATGCGGGCCGGGTGGGTCTTCTTCAGCGCCCAGGGCTCCTGTCCGGCGAAGTAGCGGTTCGCCTCGGCGACCACGCCGAAGATCGCCGCCAGCGCCTGATTGATCGCCTGCTCCGCCATCGCCTTGCGCGCCACGCCCAGCGCATCTGCTGCCTGCTGCAGGATCGCCGCGTCCGCCTCGGCGAGCGCGCCCTTGGCCGGCACCAGGCCGCCGCAGTTCTTGCCGATCATCGACAGCGAGCGCTGCGCCAGATTGCCGAGATCGTTGGCAAGGTCGGCATTGGTGCGGTTGACGATCGCCTCGTGGCTGTAGCTGCCGTCCTGGCCGAACGACACCTCGCGCAGGAAGAAGTAGCGTACCTGATCAAGCCCGTAGTGCTCGATCATCGCGAACGGATCGACCACGTTGCCGACCGACTTCGACATCTTCTCGCCGCGGTTGAAAAGGAAGCCGTGCGCGTAGACGCGCTTCGGCAGCTCGATGCCAGCCGACATCAGGAAGGCCGGCCAATAGACCGCGTGGAAACGGACGATGTCCTTGCCGATGATGTGGGTCGCCGGCCAGTAGCTCCATTTGGCGGACGCCGTATCGGGATAACCGGCCGCCGTGATGTAGTTGGTGAGCGCGTCCACCCAGACGTACATGACGTGCTTCTCGTCGCCTGGAACCGGCACGCCCCAGTTGAAGGTCGAGCGGGAGATCGAGAGGTCCTTCAGCCCCGACTTGACGAAGCTGATCACCTCGTTGCGGCGTTCGGCCGGCCCGACGAAGCCGGGCGTCCCTTCGTAGAGCGCCAGCAACTTGTCCTGGTAGGCCGAAAGGCGGAAGAAGTAGCTCTCCTCCTCGTTCCATTCCACCGGCGACCCGAGCGGCTCGCGCCGGACGCCGTCATCGCCCACAGTGGTCTCGCTCTCGTCGAAATAGGCTTCCTGGCGGACCGAATACCAGCCGCTGTAGCGGTCGACATAGATGTCGCCATTGGCCGCCATGCGCTCCCAGATCGCCTGGCAGGCTGCGTAGTGCCGAGGCTCGGTGGTACGGATGAAATCGTCGTTGGACGCACCGAGCGCCGCTTCCATGTCGCGAAAGATCGCGGAATTGCGGTCGGCGAGTTCTTTCGGCGTGACGCCTTCCTTCTCGGCCGTCTGCTGCATCTTGAGGCCGTGCTCGTCGGTGCCGGAAAGGAAGAAGACGTCCTTGCCGTCGAGCCGCTGGAAGCGCGCCAGCGCATCGGTTGCGATGACCGTGTAGGCATGGCCGATATGCGGCTTGCCGTTGGGATAGAAGATGGGCGTGGTGATATAGAATTTGTCGCGTGACATGGGAACGCCGTTCAAAAAAGCAGAGACAATTTTCGGGGGAGATAGCGCATCGGGACGGCCGAAGCCATCCCCGGGCCGGAACGGCCCCGCTTCACATTCGGAACGTGTCTTGCAGACGTACGATCATGTTCAGCGCGTGTTGTTTGCGGTCGAGATTATAAGTCTCGGTCTCCTCCACCGCAACTCTGATCTCTTGCCAGTCCTGGGAGAGGCGGTCCGCACGCGCTGCATCGCCCCTCAGCGCCGCGGCACTCGCTGCTTCGGAGAGGAGGTCGAGCAGATGGCGGTTGAAGATGTCGAACTGGATGGCGCTGGCGCGCCCCGCCACCGCGTCGGCCAGCCGGTGCGCGCCGGCGACATCGAGGCTCGGAGCGCGCAGGATCGCCTCGGTCGCCTCGGCAATCTCCAGCCCGCCATACTGGGTGAGCAGGATCGCCATGCGCACGCTGCCGCCCGAACGCTCGGCAAGCGCGTGCCGGGAAGGTTCGTCGGCCGGCGGCTGGATGTCGAAGGTGGAGAGGGCGGCGATGAGATCGCCCTGCCCGAGCGGCGCCAGCCGAACCATCTGGCAGCGCGAGCGTATCGTCGGCAGCAAGGCGCCCGGCGAATGCGTGATCAGGATGAACACCGTGCGCGACGGCGGTTCCTCGAGGTTCTTCAGCAGCGCGTTGGCGGCATTGACGTTCATGTCGTCGGCGGGGTCGACGATCACCACGCGGTAGCCGCCGTCATGCGACGTCATCGACAGGAAGCGGTTGACGCGCCGGATCTCGTCGACGGTGACGACCGTCCTGAAGCCCTTGGTCTTCTCGTTGGCCGGCCGGGTGAGATGCAGCACGGAGGGGTGTGCGCCGATGGCGATCTGGCGAAACAGCGCCGAGCCTGGATCGGGCGCGACCAGTTCCGCCGGGGCTTCGGCATGCCGGGGGAATTTCAACAGGTAATAGGCGAGATGGAACGCCAGCGTGGCCTTGCCGACGCCGAGCGGGCCGGCAAGGAGCAGCGCATGCGGCAGCTTGCCAGCGCGGTAAGCCGACGCCAGCATGGACGCCGCTTCGACATGGCCGAAAAGATGCGGGTTCTCGGCCGGCTCGGGAATGCCGTCCAGCGTGTCGTGCTGCTCTGGCGCGATACGTTCGAACATCAGGCTCCCTGGATCGCTTCCTGGTCGACGGGCGACTGCGCCTCTATCGCACTGAAGGCAGCCGCCGTCACCGCGTTCTCGACGGCTTCCGGATCGGCCGAGGCGTCGATGACGACGCAGCGCCTCGGCTCCTTCCGGGCGATGTCGAGGAAGGCCTGCCGGCGGCGCTTGTGGATGGCGAGCGTCTCCTTCTCGAAGCGGTCAGCCTGATCGCCGCCCCGACGCGCCGAGGCGCGCTTCAGCCCCTCCTCGGGGTCGATGTCGAAGATCAGCGTGAGGTCCGGCAGGATGCCGTTGAGCGACACCCGCTCGATCTCGTCGAGCAGGGCCGGGTCGACGCTGCCGGCGGCGCCCTGGTAGACGCGCCAGGAATCGACGAAGCGGTCGCAGAGCACGATCTTGCCGCGCCTGAGCGCCGGGCGGATGAGCTGCTCGACATGGTCGGAGCGTGCGGCGGCGAAAAGCAGCGCCTCCATTTCCGGCCCGAAGGGCTCGGCGGCGCCCGACAGGATGACATGCCTGATCGCTTCGGCCCCCGGCGAGCCGCCGGGCTCGCGCGTCACCAGGACCGGATAGCGCTTGTCGCGCAGCTTCTGCGCCAGCCGGCCGATCTGCGTCGACTTGCCAGCGCCCTCGCCGCCCTCGAACGTGATGAAGAACCCGCGCGCCAAAATCCTGAAATCCATGTCCCGGCGGCCAAAGCACGCCGCCGGCACAGTATCTAGAGCATCGAACTCCCGAATGAAATCGTTCTCGACGGCAAGCCACAGCAGCCTGCCGGTGAGGCGAATGCAGGCCGGCTGAACTTAGCTACCGCATCCAGCCGACCATCAACTCGCCGACCGCGTCCAGCGCGCGTTGCTGGAGCGTGCCGAGCCCGACGCTCTCGGCGGCGTAGAGCGGCGTCTCCTGGCTCATCTCGTCGCCGATCCAGACCCTCAGCACGCCGACCGGAGTGCCCTCCTTGACCGGCGCCGTCAGCGGCCCCCGGTAGACGATGCGGGCAACCAGCCGGTCGGTGTTGGTGAGCGGGATGAAGATGCTGACCGGTCCCTTGGCCTTCAGCGCGACGCCTGACTTGTCGCCGCCGAACACCTGCGCCTCGCCGATGACTTCGTCGCTGGCGAAGAGCTGGGTCTTCTCGAAGGCGCGCAGGCCCCATTCGAGCAGCTTGCGCGATTCCTCGGCGCGTTCCTGCTCGCTCTGCATGCCGCTCATCGCCGCGAAGACGCGGTTGCCGCCGCGCTGGACGGAGCCGACGATGGCGTAACCGGATGCCGCGGTGAAGCCGGTCTTCAAGCCGTCGGCGCCGATCTCCATCTGCAGCAGCGGATTGCGGTTCGGCTGGCTGATCTTGTTCCAGGTGAATTCGCGCTGCGCGTAGAAGCGGTAATATTCGGGGTAGGTCTGCCAGATGTGGCGGCCGAGCATGGCGAGTTCGCGCATCGTCACCACCTGGCCCTCTGCCGGCAGGCCGTTGGAATTCTTGAACACCGACCTGGTGAGCCCGATCGCGCGCGCGCGCTCGGTCATCAGCTTGGCGAAGTTCTCCTCGGTGCCGGCCAGCCCTTCCGCGATGGTGATGCAGGCATCGTTGGCCGATTGCACGATCACACCCAGGATCAGATCCTCGACCCGGATCTCCGAGTTCACCTTGGCGAACATGGTCGAGCCGCCCGACTTCGCGCCGCCTTTCGTCCAGGCGTTCTTCGAGACGGCGAATTTGTCGTCCATCGACAGACGGCCGACCTTGAGCGCGTGGAAGACCACCTCCATCGTCATCAGCTTGGCGAGCGAGGCGGGTGGGACGAGCTTGTCGGCATCCTTGGAGTAGAGGATCGTGCCGGTCTCGGCGTCGATCATCACCGCCTGCCTGGCGCGCGTCTCGAAGAGTTGCGATTGCGGCTGCGACCAGGCCTTGAACGGAGCCAAGACCATCGCGAGCGCGACGATCAGGGAGAATGCGCGTGTTGCCATGTGCGCGAGGGTCCTGCGGTGTTGCGGCTGAGACGTGTCGAAACTACCAGCCTTCCGGCCGCCGGATCAACGACCGATCAACGCCGAGTCGCGAAAATCGCGAATAAGTGAGCGGGAACTCAGTCGCGGACGGTGATGGCGTCCGGGGCCCCGTGCGACCAGGCGGCCTGCAGCAGGGTATCGATGGACGACCGGCCGTCGCTGCGCAGATTGACGCCGTACCACACAGCCCCGTCGATCTCGGCCGCGTCGATCTCGGCCTTGCCGTATGCAGCCAGAGTCCTGGCGAGCTTCCTGGCCTCGCCCTCGTCGGTAAAGGAGGCGGCTGCGACATAAGGCGCGACGGGGCCGGCGTCGGCAACGCCGGTGATGCGCTTCCAGGCGGGGGTGCCCGCGTCAGCGCCAGACCCATCGAACGCCGCAAAGGCGGCTGCGCCTGCTCGGCCATTCTCTGCATAGAAGAGCGACGCCATGGCGACCTGCACCTCGCCCAGGCCTTCAAACGGACGTTCCGGCGCAACCGGGCCGAACGCCGGCAGCGAGAGCCGGCTGGCCCCGGTCGCCGCCATGCCGGCCAGCTCGCCCGGGAAACCCGCCGGGCCGACGTCGGCCGTCGGCGTCGGGCCGTTCATGGCGATCATCACCCCGGTCGGCAACCCGTCCGACGGATCGGGCGCGCGGTTGCCGGGACGGTAGGAGGCCATGAGATACTGGTCGTCCTCACCCTCGATCGGCGCGCGGCCCACATACTCGACCTCCACCTTGGCGGTGCCGGTGCGCGTGTAGTCGAGGAGCTCGGCGGCGCGCTTGGAGAGATCGATCAGCCGGCCGTGCGAATATGGTCCGCGGTCGTTGACGCGAACGATGACGGAGCTGCCGTTCTCGAGGTTGGTGACGCGCGCGTAGCTCGGCAGCGGCATGGTCGGATGCGCCGCGGTCAGGTGCGTCATGTCGTAGACTTCGCCATTGGCGGTGAGCCGGCCGTGGAAGGCGTCGCCGTACCATGAGGCCTGGCCCTTCTTCCTGTAGTCGGCGTCTTCCTGCGGGTAATAGACCTTGCCGCGCACCTTGTAGGGCTTGCCGACCATATCGCGGCCGCCGCCGCGCGTGAGATTCGATGTCTTGGTGGTGACGCGCGGGCTGGCCTTCACGCCGTATTCGGCTTCGGAGAAATACTCCTTGGAGCGCTTCTTCGTGTTCACCATGGCCTTGGGCTGGGATGCGCAGGCCGCAAGGAACCCTGCCGCGACGGTAAGGACGATCATGCCCGTAGCGCTTCGGAGACGCGGACGCGCCGAAAAATACGTATTCAATATTGTCCCCTTGACGACTCTAAAAGCGCCGTGGCCTTCCTGCCGCCCCTCAAAATGCACAGGAAGGATTAGCAGTCTGTTAAGGGATTATGTCCGCAACAGGGCAGGAATGTGGCGCCTCCCGTCTTCGCCCGCTCCAGCACAAAGGTTGACTTGCGGCTTGGCAGCACCCTAGAGCAGGAACACGATGCAGCGCCTTCATTATGGTAGGCTGGCGTCGGGTGGAATTTCCCGCGTGAGTCGGGAACGCATTGGAAGAGTGGCCGAGCGGTTTAAGGCACCGGTCTTGAAAACCGGCGTGGCAGCAATGTCACCGTGGGTTCGAATCCCACCTCTTCCGCCACGATGTCAATAATATCAATCACATAGAGAGCAAAGTCCAACTTCCCATAACCGACGCCATGGCCTGAACCGGGAGAATTACAATCACCTTTGGCAGGCTTCAACACCAGCCGACCGCGCGCTGGCGTATTTCCGGGAAAGCTTGTTCGTCGTATTGCTCATGAGGCTCCGCCTTCTCAGGAGTTGGAGCCTTCGGCAAACCCGGGGCGGTTCAAAAACTGCTTGCGCCTCAACCTAACGGTGGTGGAGTGTCCAACCCACCAATTGAAGAGCGTACTTTGCCAAAACTGACCATTAGATGCCCAATGGGCAGGGCTGAGGAAGAGGCCTGACGAGGCGATCACGATGCTTAAGGCCGCTGCGCTCAAAATACCGCAGATCAAGCGGCTGTGGCAGGATCGCGCCGATCTTTTGGCGGAGCGTGACATCCTGCTCAGGGAAAACGAGCGGCTGCGAACGTCCGATATGCAGAAACCGGATAGTGTCTTTTTCCACTACAACTGCAGTTTCGATGCCATTGCCACCATAAACAGTCACGCCCGGGGCGATCTGCAACCGCATCCGTCTTATGTGACCAACTTTCTTGGTGTCAAAGTTTCACCTCGATTTTTCCCGGGCATTCTCGATGGTAAGGCCGGGACCATCGAGCCGATACCGATTCCCGCCAACTGGCATGCCGATATAGCGGAATGGACGGCTGCGCTCAGGGCTGTCGACCTGGCTTCCGGCCGCTTCCGCGTTGTGGAGTTGGGATGCGGATGGGGATGCTGGTTGAATAATACTGGCGTGGCTGCACGCAATAAAGGACTTGCAGTTGAACTGATAGGCATCGAGGGAGACAGCGAGCATGTCGCCTACGCCTACGAGGCAATGGCGGCCAATGGCTTCTCGGGCGACGAGTTCCGCATCATCCATGGTGTCGCGGCACCCGAGAAAGGTGTGGCGCTCTTTCCGATAGTCGAGGATGCCGGCGCATCCTGGGGTTCGGAGCCGGTCTTGAATGCAACGGCGAAGCAGATCAAGGAAGCTTCCGCATCCGGGCAGTATCAGCAGCTCGGCGCCTTTCCGCTGTCCGAGATAGTTAAACGCGAGCCGGTCGATCTCCTGCACATCGACATCCAGGGCGGAGAGGCAGACTTCATCGAAGCAGCCATCGGCGACCTCAACAAGCTTGTCCGCTACATCGTCATCGGTACACACTCCCGCCAGATCGAGGGACGCATCATGAGCGCCCTCTTGAGCCAGGGCTGGAAACTGGAAATGGAACGCCCGGCAATTATCAGGCTGATCGATGGACGCCCGCAGATTTCAGTTGATGGCGTCCAGGGCTGGCGAAACGCTTCCCTCGTTTAAGATATAGCCATTTCCGGCCGCAACGACATGACGAGAGGATATTCGCGGCTTGTTGGCGGTGCTCTGCGGCCACGCTGCCACAGCCTCAGCTAACCTTTGAGCTTGAGATTTAGCGCGTCAATTCATGAATGCGCTGGAGCCAGCAGTGATCTTTGTCCGCCAGAACCCACCCGATCACGCTGCTGAACAGGCAGTCGTGGCCATGAGTGCGCGCGAAGCGGCCGCAAAGGCTTTCCTGCTGGTTGCCACCAAGGGCGCCGTTGATGGCACGCGAAAGGTTGCCCAACTGCCGCACGATCGCCTTGGCGTCGAACATGGCATGTGTCCTTTGAGTTGAAGGGAGGCGGGGAAGAGGCTACGAAGCGCTTAATGCCCCTCGGGGCCGCGGTCTCTTTCGAGGGGATGGTGTTGACGAGATTCAATTCGCGGTTGGCGGTTGTGTGCCTCATCGCCGCCGTCACGTTGACGCTGTTTGCGTTGATGAGGGTTCCGCTCACACGCCTCGACGTCGCCTTTACCTTCGTCGGGGATGCCGTTGATAAGCTCACACAGATCAAGACCGTCGCGGAGAGCGGTTGGCTTTTTCGCAACGACCGGCTGGGTTTCCCGTTCGGCTATGACCGCCTGGATTTTCCGAGGTTCGATTCCCCGAACTACGCGATCATGGGGCCGATTGCCGCGATCACCGGCGAAGCCGGAACGGCAATGAATCTCTACTTCATCGCCGGGTTCTACTTGATCGCCCTAACCGCCTTTTTCAGCTTTCGGCATCTCGGATTTAGTATAGCCGTCGCCCTGATATGCGCCCTGCTGTACGCATTCCTTCCCTACCATATCTGGCGAGGCGTCTTTCACATCACCAACGGCGCTTACTACCTCGTGCCCTTGGCGATGTTGGTGCTGGTGCGGTTGGCCCAGGGGAGGATCGGCGCAGATGACGCGGCCAGCCGGAAGCGATGGATTTGGGCACTCGTCGTTGCCGCCCTCTTGCCCTTGCAGATGCCCTATAACGGCGTGTTTTTTGCCTTCTTGTGCGTGGTCGCCTGCGCTATCAGCCTGGCGAGTAGTTGGCGCTGGCGTCAGGGTCTTGTCGCCGTTTCCCTCATTGCGGCCACGGTAGTCTCGTTTTCCGTCGAGCAGATCCCGGTGTGGATAAACGCGGCCCAAAAAGGGTCAATTGAACTTCCGCGTTTGGTTGTTGAAGCCGAACTCTATGGGATGAGGTTGAATCAGGTTCTTCTTCCGACCGAACAGCATCGCCTTGCGAAATTTCGGGACATTACCGGACATTTCAACGCCGATATGCATGTGCCGAAGGTCGAGTCCCGCAACCAGTACGTTGGCATCCTGGGCGTTGTCGGCTTTCTGGCGCTGCTTTGGGCGCTGATGAAATCCGTCCGTCGTCAGCGAGAGGAAAGCCGTGAGATAGAAAGCGTCGTCGCCATTACCGCGATATTGTCCATCGCAGCGTTTCTTCTCGCCACGACATCGGGCGTCGGAACGCTGATCGCGTTCTTCGTCACCGACAATATCAGGGCGTTCAATCGCATCCTGCCGTTCCTTGCCTTCGGTGCATTGGTCGGTGGAGCGTGGGTCCTTCAATGGCTGTTCTCGTATATCCGAGGCACAATCGTCCGTGCTGCCGTTGCGGTGCTGGTTGGCATCTTTCTCCTACTGGACACAGTGATCTTGACGGAGCCGGCCGCTGTCCGCGCGCAACAGATTGCCTCGTATGACCAGGCCAAAGCCTATTTCACTGAAGTGGAAGGCGTCTTGGGCAACGGCGCCGCGGTCTTCCAAATGCCGTTTCTTTTCTACCCGGAACATCCGCCGGTCGAACGGATGTTCAACTACGATGATTTTGTCCCCTACCTTTTGACCAAAACATTGCGCTTTTCTGCTGGAGCTGGCCGCCAGCGCGAAGGGTACAAGTGGGGGCACGCAGTAGAAGGTTTGCAACCCCCGGCCATTATCACCGAAGTCCGGGCCAAGGGCTTCGATGCCATCCTCATCGACGGGTACGCCTATAAGCCGGAGCAACTGCAATCTCTGGTGCAGGGGTTCTCTGCCGAGCTACCGACGCCGCCGGTTGTCAGCCCCGACCAACGTTGGTGGACGTTCAGTCTGAAAGACTGATGCAATGGAAGCGTGAGCCGACTTTTATCGCTGCATCTCATGGGCGAGACCGCAATGCTTGAAAGATTGATCCAGGGCATAAGCCACGCTGACGCGCGCACCCGGCCGTGGCGATCGCGGCTCTGATCGCTGTCGTGCTCGTGTGGGGCCGGTTTGTCCGGCATCAGCGCTGATGGAACCAAAGCGGCTTGACTGAGATCGGAGGATTTCTGGTCATCGTAGCCTTTCAAAGGAGCGAAGATGAGACAGAAATCCGGGACAGGGAAAGCGCCTGCGTAGCAGGTCATCAAGGACATCCCCCGAAGTTTGGGATCAAAGAGAGGGACGATTGCGCTTGATACGGGCTACAATCGCCCCGTCGGCCGGCGCGTGATTATTGAGGCTGACGAGAAGCTCGGCAATCATCCCGAAGAGCACAA
>DATDJN010000248.1:0-3082 GCA_036520515.1 Rhizobiaceae bacterium | reverse complement strand
CGCGTAGATGTCGAAGCCGCTGCGCAATGCGAAGGCGCGCGCGCACTTCTCGTTGACCACCTTCGACAGCGCATAAGAGTCCATCGGGTCGACGTCGTATTCCTCGTCGAGCGGCAGGTAGGCGGGATCGCGCGGCTCGTTGGCGAAGACGACGCCGTAGGTCGTCTCGCTGGACGCAATGACGATCTTCCGGATGCCGAGCTTCACCGCCGCCTCGATGACGTTGTAGGTGCCCATCGTGTTGACGCGGAAGAGCTCGTTGTCGGGCGTGATCATGATGCGCGGGATCGCCGCGAAATGCACGACCGCGTCGACCGGCTGGGGGCGCAGCGACGGGTCGAATTCGTGCAGCCCCATATAGCTCGACAGCGCGTTGAACACCTGGCCGCTGTCGGTGATGTCGGTGATCAGCGTGCGGACTTTCGGATTGTCGAGCGGCTTGGTGTCGAGGTTGAGCACCTGGTGCCCCTTGTCGACGAGATATTTGACGACGTGGCGGCCGGCCTTGCCGCTGCCGCCGGTGAACATGATCCGCTTGCCCATCTGACGCTCCGTTATTTGTCCGACATTTGAACGGGAGATGCCGCGCGGCGCAAGGCCCCATGCGGCATCTCCCGCCTCGGTCGGCTAGGGAAGCGTGTAGGCGGTCTTCACGATGGTGAAGAACTCGGCGGCATAGCGGCCCTGCTCGCGCGGTCCGTAGGACGAGGCTTTGCGGCCGCCGAACGGCACATGGTAGTCGACGCCCGCCGTCGGCAGGTTCACCATGACCATTCCCGCCTCGGCGTTGCGCTTGAAATGCGAGGCGTGCTTCAGGCTGGTGGTGACGATGCCCGACGCCAGGCCGAAGGGCGTGTCGTTGGCGGCGGCGAGCGCGGCGTCATAGTCCTTCACGCGCATGACGCTGGCGACCGGGCCGAAGATCTCCTCGCGGTTGATGCGCATCTCGGCGGTGGTCTCGGTGAACAGCGCGGGCTGCAGGTAGAAGCCGGGCTTGTCGCGCGACAGGAGTTCGCCGCCGAAGGCGAGCCTGGCGCCTTCCTGTCTGCCGATGTCGATGTAGGAACTGTCCTGGTCGAGCTGGCTCTGGTCGACCACCGGGCCGATATGAGTCCCCGCTTTCAGCGCATCGTCGATGACGAGGCCCTTCAGCCGCTCGCCGACCGCCGCGACGAATTTGTCATGGATGCCTTCGGTGACGATGAGGCGCGAGGACGCCGTGCAGCGCTGGCCGGTCGAGAAGAAGGCGCCGTTGACGGCGACGTCGACGGCGACGTTGAGGTCGGCGTCGTCAAGCACGACGAGCGGATTCTTGCCGCCCATCTCGAGCTGGAACTTGCGCATGTGCTCGATGCAGGCTGCCGCGACCTTCTTGCCGGTGGCGACAGAGCCGGTAAAGGTGACCGCGTCGATGCCGGGGCTGTTGAGGATCGCGTCGCCCACCACCGAGCCGCGGCCCATGACCAGGTTGAACACGCCTTCCGGCACGCCGGCGCGCGCGATGATGTCGGCAAGCGCCCAGGCCGAGCCCGGCACCAGGTCGGCCGGCTTGAAGACGACGCAATTGCCATAGGCCAGCGCCGGCGCGATCTTCCATGCCGGGATGGCGATCGGGAAATTCCAGGGCGTGATGATGCCGACGACGCCGACAGGCTCGCGGGTGAGCTCGACGTCGATGCCAGGACGCGTCGAGGGCAGCTTCTCGCCCGAAAGCCGGAGCGTCTCGCCGGAGAAGAAGTCGAAGATCTGCGCCGCACGCATCACCTCGCCGACCGCCTCGGGCAGCGTCTTGCCTTCCTCGCGCGCAAGCAGACTTCCAAGCTCGTCCTTGCGGGCGAGGATCTCGTCCGAGACCTTCTTCAGGATGTCGTGGCGCTGCTGGATGCCGGAGCGCGACCATGCCGGGAAAGCCGCCTTGGCGGCGGCGATCGCCTGCTCGGCCTGTTCGCGCGAGGCGCGCGCATAGCGGCCAATGACGTCGCCGGTGTTCGACGGATTGATGTTGTCGGCGGCCTCCGCCCCGTCGGCCCAGCTTCCGGCGATGAAATTCTGATGCACGGTCATTGTCTTCTTCGTCCCTGTTCTCGCATGGGATAGGTGGGCCCGAAGCCCTCCAGCCGCAAGCTGAATATACGCGACGGGCGGCGGTTCATAGCCGGTTCGGCCGAATCGGGACGATCGCCAGCTACCGATTGGCGGCGAGCAGCAGGTCGCGCAGAACGACGGCGTCGTTGTGCTCTTCGTCGCGTGCGCCATAGAGCAGCGTCGCGGGACCTTTGCCGATCGCTTCCTTCAAGGCCTGCAGGGCTTCGCCGTTCGCGTCGAGTTCGCTACGGTAGCGGCGGCGGAACTGGTCCCATTTCGCCGGATCATGGCCGAACCATTTGCGCAGTTCGCCGCTCGGCGCGATCTCCTTGAGCCACAGGTCGACGCCGGCCTTTTCCTTCGACAGCCCGCGCGGCCACAGCCTGTCGATGAGGATCCGACGGCCGTCCTCGCTGGAGGCCGGTTCGTAGACCCGTTTGATCGCAACGCGCATGCGCCAGCCTAACAGAAAAGCCCGCAGGGTGAACCTGCGGGCGTCGCGTTGGTTGCGGGGGCGCTGCGCCTATCCTAGGCGCCGCCGGATTCGGGCGATGGAGAGCCTTTGCGCTGCGGGGGCGAAATTGGCAAGAGCGCCTGAGGCCGCCGGACCGGCAGCCGCTTCCAGGCCGGTCTGCAATGCCGCGAGATTTTCAAAGGCAAAGAATCGCGACGAGACAAGCGTCACGTCGCCACCGGCAAAAACAAAAAAACCCGGACAATGAAGCCGGGCTTTTCGCATTTCGTTGAGGGTCGACATCTCCCCGAACCGACCGGCCCCTTGCCATCGGCAACGGCCTTTCGGGACGGACACAGCGCTATCTGGCGTTTTGTGTCCCGTTTGCGGGGTATTTTTCCAGAGAAGATTTCAACATGCGCTTGGCAGACCTGGCAGCGACCTACTCTCCCGCGTCTTGAGACGAAGTACCATCGGCGCAGGGGCGTTTCACGGCCGTGTTCGGAATGGGAACGGGTGCAGCCACCCCGCCATAACCACCAG
>DATDJN010000247.1:0-7362 GCA_036520515.1 Rhizobiaceae bacterium | reverse complement strand
GCACGACTTCAAGAACATCGTCGGCGTCAAGGACGCGACCGGCAAGGTCGAGCGCGTGTCTGAGCAGCGCATGACCTGCGGCAAGGACTTCATCCAGCTTTCCGGCGAGGACGCCAGCGCGCTGGGCTTCAATGCCCATGGCGGCGTCGGCTGCATCTCGGTGACGTCCAACGTCGCGCCGAGGCTGTGCGCCGAGTTCCAGGCGGCGACGCTGAACAACGACAAGGAGAAGGCGCTGGAGCTGCAGGACCGGCTGATGCCGCTGCACAAGGCGATCTTCATCGAGCCGGGACTGGCCGGCGCGAAATACGGCCTGTCGCGCCTGGGCAAGGTGGAGAACGTCGTGCGCTCGCCGCTGACGACGATCGAGCAAGCGACGGCGGAAAAGATCGACGCGGCGATGAAGTTCGCCGGCCTCATCAACTGAACCGTTCAACCGACTTGATCAAAAGCCGGGAGGGTCTTACCTGTCCCGGCCATGAACCAGGTCAGGAAATCCGATCCGAACAACAAGATCGCCGCGGAGAACCGCAAGGCGCGCTTCTCCTATGAGGTGATCGACACCTATGAGGCGGGGCTGGCGCTGACCGGCACCGAGGTCAAGTCGCTGCGCGGCGGCCACGCCAACATTGCCGAGTCCTACGCCTCGATGGAGGGCGGCGAACTGTGGCTGATCAATTCCTACCTTCCGGAATATCTGCAGGCCAACCGCTTCAACCACGAGCCGCGCCGCCGCCGCAAGCTGCTCATGAAAAAGAAGGAGATGGCCAAGCTCGCGCAGGCCGTCGAGCGGCAGGGCATGACGATGGTGCCGCTGAAGATCTACTTCAACGACCGCGGCCGGGCGAAGCTCCTCCTGGCGCTGGCGCGCGGCAAGAACGCCGCCGACAAGCGCCAGACGGAAAAGGATCGCGACTGGGCGCGCGAGAAGGGGCGGCTGCTGAAGGAGCGGGGGTAGAGGCGCGATGACCAAAATTCCGTCGCGATCGGTGCCGACAAACGCGTCCATGCGACGCTATCTCTTCGGCCTGCTGGTCCTTCTTGTCCTTGGTTGTGCCGCCCTCGGCGTCGGCTACATGTACTTCATGAGGTTTTCACCCGACCGGGACGCCTATCCGGTGCGCGGCGTCGACGTTTCCAACCATCAGGGCCTGATCGACTGGCGTCGCGTCGCGGCCGACGATGTCTCCTTCGCAATCGTCAAGGCGACCGAGGGTGGCGACTGGGTCGACAAGTCATTCGCCCGGAACGTGGCTGCCGCGAGGGAGGCCGGCTTGGCGGTCGGCGCATATCATTTCTTCACCTTCTGCAGGCCGGCCGTCGAACAGGCGCAGAATTTCATCGCGACGGTGCCGCGCGACCAGGCCTGGCTTCCGCCTGTCGTGGACATCGAGTTCCACGGCAATTGTCCTCGACGGCCGACGCCCGAAGAGATGAGCGCGGAACTCACGGCGTTCCTGGACCCGGTTGAAGTCCATTTCGGCAAGCCGGCGGTGATCTACCTGATCGGCGAGGCCGAAGACCGCTACGGCGCCATCATGCCCGATAGGCTGCGCTGGGTGCGGTCGCTCTCCCTTCATCCGGGGCACGAGGACTGGGTGTACTGGCAATATCACAATATGGGCCGGGTCGACGGCATAGAGGGCGACGTCGATCTCAACGTGCTCCAGGGCGGCCTGTCCCGGCTGACCGAACTGGCCGAACAGCAGGCTGCCGGATTCTAATCCTTCAGGTATTCGGCTATCTCACTGAAAACGCTGACGAACATCTCTTCCGTCAGGACGCGCGTGTTGGTGTTGTAGCGCGAGCAGTGGTAGCTGGAGAACAGGGTGAGCGGGCCGGCGTCGTATCGGCCGCCATGCTTGAAAGGCATCGCCGCGACGCGCTGGCCGAAAGCCCTGACCGTCGACTGGTGGGCGATGGCGCCGAGCGCCAGCACCGCGCGCAGGTTCGGGAAGTCGGACATGGTCGAGACCAGGAACGGGCGGCAGGTGTTGATCTCGGCGGGCGTCGGCTTGTTCTCGGGCGGCACGCAGCGCACGGCGTTGGTGATCGCCGTGCCGACAAGCTCCAGTCCGTCGTCCGGCCGTGCCAGGAACTGGCCGCGGGCGAGGCCGAATCGGATCATCGTCGAGTAGAGCAGGTCGCCGGCATAGTCCCCCGTGAACGGGCGGCCGGTGCGGTTGGCGCCGCGCAGGCCAGGTGCCAGCCCGACGATCAGCAGGCGCACGCCTTCCGGCCCTTCCGGCGGCAGGAAGGTCGGCACCGGCGCATTGAACCAGGATGGCTCGCGCGCGCGCCAGAGGTCGCGAAAATCCTTGAGGCGCGGACAGAGAGGGCAGTCGCGCTGCGGCTCGGCATGAATCATGATGTCAGGTCAGAGATCGTCGTCGTGGGCTTCCACGGGCTCCGGCCGGCGCGCCGGCCGTTCGCTCGGCTCGCGGCCGAGTTCGCCCTTGAGCGACATCAGGTCGATGAAATTGTCGGCCTGACGGCGCAGATCGTCGGAGATCATCGGCGGCTGCGAGGCCATGGTGGAGACGACGCTGACCTTGCGGCCCCGGCGCTGCAGCGCCTCGACCAGCGTCCGGAAGTCGCCGTCGCCCGAAAAGATGACATAGTGGTCGACATATTCCGCCAGTTCCAGCGCGTCGACCGTCAGCTCGATATCCATGTTTCCCTTGATCTTGCGTCGGCCGGTCGAGTCGGTGAATTCCTTGGCCGGCTTGGTGACGACCTTGAAGCCGTTGTAGTCGAGCCAGTCGATCAGCGGCCGGATCGACGAGTATTCCTGATCCTCGACCAGCGCCGTGTAGTAATAGGCGCGCACGAGGTAGCCGCGTTTCTGGAAGCTCGACAGCAGCTTGCGGTAATCGATGTCGAAGCCCAGAGCGCGTGAAGTGGCGTACAAATTCGCGCCGTCGATGAACAGCGCGATTTTTTCACGGGGATCAAACATGCCCGAGACCCTTCTGAAAAATGCGAAAGACCAAATACGTATTTGATATGTGTCCGGTCCCCGGGAAATTCCATTCCGGCTGTCTGGTTCCCAATCTATCCGCGCAAACCTGTCATTTCCAAGGAAATCGATCGATATACAAGCAAAATTGATCAACGGCGTTCCCGATTCCGGGGGCGGGTCCCGCGCGAAGCGAACGCGGCGGCCGATCCGGGCTGCCTTCATGCTTGTAATCCGAGGCCGTTCGCGTTATGGACCGCGCCTGTTTTTCAAAAAAACATCCAGGATATGAAAGGGGCACATGAATGGCCCGCGTAACCGTTGAAGACTGCATCGACAAGGTCGACAACCGCTTCGAGCTGGTGCTTCTGGCCGGCCATCGCGCCCGGCAGATCAGCCAGGGCGCGCAGATCACCGTGCCGCGCGACAACGACAAGAACCCTGTCGTGGCGCTGCGCGAGATCGCCGACGAGACGCTGTCGCCCGACGACCTCAAGGAAGACCTGATCCACTCGCTGCAGAAGCATGTCGAGGTCGACGAGCCGGAGAGCGACGGCCAGGAACTGACCGACCAGTCGGACGCCACCGCCACGGCCGCCGCCGAGGAGCCGGAGGAGAACATCACCTTCGACCGCATGAGCGAGGAAGAGCTGCTCGCCGGCATCGAAGGCCTGGTGCCGCCGGAAAAAAGCGACGACTACTGAGCGGGGAGCGTGATCTTCCCCGAAAGGCACTTCGCACTTTGGGGATGATGCTTTAGGCTCGCTATGACTTGCGGCTTGGATCAACCGCCGGCACTTTCGTGACGGCCGGTTCGCCGCTATCCATCACATGCGCCGTAAACCTTTGCGGCGCATGATCTATTTCAGGTCTGGCCCACGGAACTTCGCCCATGATGCGTCAGTATGAGCTTGTCGAGCGCGTGCAGCGCTACAAGCCTGACGTGAACGAGGCGCTGCTCAACCGGGCCTATGTCTACGCCATGCAGAAGCATGGCCACCAGAAGCGCGCGTCCGGCGACCCGTATTTCTCCCATCCGCTCGAAGTCGCGGCCATCCTGACCGACATGCATCTCGACGAGTCGACGATCGCGGTGGCGCTGCTGCACGACACGATCGAGGACACGACGGCGACGCGCGCCGAGATCGACGAGCTGTTCGGTCCCGACATCGGCAAGCTGGTCGAGGGGCTGACCAAGCTGAAGAAGCTCGACCTCGTCTCGAAGAAGGCGGAGCAGGCGGAGAACCTGCGCAAGCTCCTGCTCGCCATCTCCGAGGATGTGCGCGTGCTCCTGGTCAAGCTCGCCGACCGCCTGCACAACATGCGCACGCTCGACCACGTTCCCGAGAACAAGCGGCTGCGCATCGCCGAGGAGACGATGGAGATCTATGCGCCGCTCGCCGGGCGCATGGGCATGCAGGGCATGCGCGAGGAACTGGAGGAGCTCGGCTTCCGCTATATCAATCCGGAGGCCTACCGGACGGTGACGGAGCGGCTGGCCAGCGTCTTCGAGCGCAACAAGGGCGTCGTCGGCGAGATCGAGCGCTCGCTGGCGGACCTGTTCAGGAAGCACGGCATCAAGGCCGAGGTGAAAAGCCGCCAGAAGAAGCCGTGGTCCGTCTTCCGCAAGATGGAGGCGAAGGCGCTCTCCTTCGAGCAGCTCTCCGACATCTTCGGCTTCCGCGTGCTGGTCGATACGGTCGACGACTGCTACCGCGCGCTCGGCGCCATCCACACGACGTGGTCGATGGTACCGGGGCGCTTCAAGGACTACATCTCGACGCCCAAGCAGAACGACTACCGCTCGATCCACACGACGATCGTCGGCCCGTCGCGCCAGCGCATCGAGCTGCAGGTCCGCACCTGGGAGATGAACAGCGTCGCCGAGTACGGCGTTGCCGCCCATGCGCTCTACAAGGACAAGGTCGGGGACAAGGTCGGCGACAAGGCCGGCAAACCGAACGGCGTCGCGCATGCGGTTTCCAGCGAGACCAACGCCTATGCCTGGCTGCGCCGCACGATCGAGCAGCTGGCTGAAGGCGACAACCCGGAAGACTTCCTGGAGAACACGCGCCTCGAGCTGTTCCAGGACCAGGTGTTCTGCTTCACGCCGAAGGGCATGCTTATCGCGCTGCCGCGCGGCGCCATCCCGATCGACTTCGCCTATGCCGTCCACACCGACGTTGGCGACACCTGCGTGGGCGCCAAGATCAACGGCCGCATCATGCCGCTGATGACCGAGCTGAAGAACGGCGACGAGGTCGAGATCATCCGCTCCAAGGCGCAGGTGCCGCCGGCGGCCTGGGAATCGATGGTGGTGACGGGCAAGGCGCGCGCCGCCATCCGCCGCGCCACCAAGAACGCCATCCGCAAGCAGTTCTCCGGCCTCGGCATACGCATCCTGGAACGCTCCTTCGAGCGGGCCGGAAAGACCTTCAGCAAGGAGAGCCTGAAGCCGGTGCTGCACCGGCTGGCGCGCAAGGACGTCGAGGATGTGCTGGCCGCAGTCGGCCGCGGCGAACTGGCGTCGAGCGACGTGATGCGGGCTGTGTTCCCGGACTTCAAGGATGAACGGGTCACGCAGCCGCACCAGCCGAAGGCGCAGCGCGAGGAGGGCTGGTTCAACCTGCGCAACGCCGCCGGCATGCTGTTCCAGCTGCCGACGCGGTCCAGGCGAAACAAGGACAAGGCGGGCCGGGGGACGAAAGGCGGCGGCGCGGTGCCGATCCGCGGCGTCGGAGGCGACCTGCCAGTGCGCTTCGCCGAGGAGGGCGCGGTGCCCGGCGACCGCATCGTCGGCATCCTGCAGCCCGGATCCGGCATCACCATCTACCCCATCCAGTCGCCCTCGCTGCAGGCCTTCGACGACCAGCCCGAGCGCTGGATCGACGTGCGCTGGGACATAGACGAGACCAACAAGGAGAGGTTCCCGGCGAGGATTTCGGTGACCGCCATCAATGCGCCCGGATCTCTGGCGGATATCGCGCAGGTCATCGCGGTCAACGACGCCAACATCCACTCGCTGTCGATGATCCGGACCGCGCCCGACTTCACCGAAATGCTGATCGACCTCGAAGTCTGGGATCTGAAGCATCTGAACCGGCTGCTGACGCAGCTCAAGCAAAACGGCAGCGTGAGCGACGCGCGGCGCGTGAACGGGTGAACGGGAAAGCCATGGACAAGAACGAAGTAATCGGCATTTTCCGCGAGGCGGGCGCGGTGCTGGAGGGGCATTTCATCCTGACGTCCGGGCTGCGCAGCCCGCTATTCCTGCAGAAGGCGCGCGTCTTCATGCATGCCGACAAGACCGAGAAGCTGTGCAAGGCGCTGGCCGCGAAGATCCGCGCCGAGGTGCCGGGACGCATCGACTATGTCGTCGGGCCGGCCATCGGCGGATTGATCCCGGCCTACGAAACGTCAAGACATCTCCGCGTGCCGGCGATATGGGTCGAACGCGAGGCCGGCGAATTCAGGCTGCGCCGCTTCGAGATCGAGAAGGGCGCGCGGGTGGTGATCGTCGAGGACATCGTCACGACGGGCCTGTCGATCAGGGAGACCATCCAGTGCCTGCGCGACCTCGGCGCCGAGGTGCTGGCGGCAGCGTGCATAATCGACCGATCGGCCGGCAAGACGGATGTCGGCGTTCCGCTGGTCGCGCTCGCCGAATATGAGATGCCGGCCTATCCGGCCGACCAACTGCCGCCGGAACTGGCCAAGATACCGCCGGTCAAGCCGGGCAGTCGCAACATATAGCGGCCGGCCATGATCCTCGGCATCGGCAGCGACCTGATCGACATCCGCCGCATCGAGAAATCCCTCGAGCGGCACGGCGAGCGTTTCATCGCGCGCGTCTTCACCGAGGTCGAGACGGCCAGGGCGGAGGGCCGGGCAGGGCGCGTGGCGTCCTACGCAAAACGCTTCGCAGCAAAGGAAGCCTGCTCCAAGGCGCTGGGCAGCGGCATATCCGAGGGCGTGTTCTGGCGAGACATGGGCGTGGTCAACCTGCCGAACGGCAGGCCGACGATGCAACTGACCGGACGCGCGGCGGAGAAGCTGAAGAAGCTGACACCTGCCGGGCACCTCGCCTTCATCCATCTGACGATCACCGACGAATTCCCGATGGCACATGCCTTCGTCATCATCGAAGCGGTGCCTCACCAATAGGGAAGCAGGCGTTCTCGGCATTGTGATTGCCCCATCTCGCTTCACCCCTTATATCGAACGCGCACAATCGAGGACGACATGAGCGTGGCAGACAAAAGCGAGAAGAAATCCGGCGGGCTCGGCGAGACCGTCAGCGTCATCGTCCAGGCTTTGCTGCTGGCGCTGGTCATCCGCACGCTTTTCTTCCAGCCTTTTTCGATTCCGTCCGGGTCGATGCGGCCGACGCTGCTCGAAGGCGA
>DATDJN010000246.1:0-7321 GCA_036520515.1 Rhizobiaceae bacterium | reverse complement strand
CTGAAACCGTCCTCGAAAACGACGGTCAGGCGCCCGTTCTTCACAAAGCGGGAAAGCAGATTTGGCAGCAGGCGCATTCTGTCTCGACCCCGTGATACGGCTGCCGACTATGACTGTCAGCCGCCAGGACATCAATACCGGCGCAATCGCAGGTAGCGAGGAGCGTCCGCCCCCTTGGGGAGTGCGACGCGAGAAACTCGCGCCTTACTTCCACATGCCTCGCATCCGCGCGCCGATGTCGACGCGGGCGACGGGACGCCTTGCCGGGTCCGCTTGCGCCGACGCGGCCGGCCAGGAGGCCTGCTCGAAATGTTCGAGGATCGACGCGGGGATAAAGCGTGTGCGCGAGGCATAGACATGCTTGTCGCCGCGCGCCGCCTGGCCGTGGATGAAGAATCTCTGCGGCGTGATCAGGTGGAGCTGGTCCTTGGCGCGCGTCATCGCGACATAGAGGAGCCGCCGCTCCTCCTCGATCTCGTCGCCTGAACCGGTCCTCAGGTCTATGGGAATGCAGCCGTCGACCGCGTTCAGCACGAAGACCCTTGTCCACTCCTGCCCCTTGGCGGAGTGGATGGTCGACAGGATCAGGAAATCCTCGTCGAGGTGAGGCGGCCCGGCCTGGTCGCTGGTCGACTCCGGCGGATCGAGCGTGAGCTCCGTCAAAAAACGTTCGCGCGACGGATAGGTCGAGGCGATCTGCTCGAGCTGCTGGAGGTCGGCGATCCTCGCCGTCGCGTCCTCGTGGATGCGCTGCAGATGCGGCTCGTACCAGAGCCGGACGCGCTCCATCTCCGCCGGCCATTTCGAGCCGGACCGCAAGGCGGCGAACGTCTCGACGAAGCCTGGCCAGTCCTGCGCCGTCCGCTGCGGCGGCCGGTAGCGCGCCAGTCCCATCGTCTCGTCGAGGGAGGAGGCCATGGTCTCGACGATCTCGGCCGCGCCTGACGGGCCGATGCCCGGCAGGAGCTGCAGCACGCGGAAGCCGGCAATGCGGTCGCGCGGGTTCTCGGCGAAGCGCAGCACCGCCAGCACGTCCTTGACGTGGGCGGCATCGAGGAATTTCAGCCCGCCGAACTTCACGAAGGGAATGTTGCGGCGCGTCAGCTCGATCTCCAGCGGGCCGCTGTGATGCGCGGCGCGGAAGAGCACCGCCTGCTTCTTCAGCGCCGTGCCTTCCTCGCGCGCCGCCAGCACCTCGTCGCAGACATAGTTCGCCTGCTCCGCCTCGTCGCGGAGGCTGACCAGCTTCGGGCGCTCGCTCGACTTGCGCTCCGACCACAGGTTCTTGGTGAAACGCTCCGCGGCCTGGCCAATCACCGCGTTGGCGGCGGCCAGGATCGTTTCGGTGGAGCGGTAGTTCCGCTCCAGCATGATCGTCTGGGCGGGCGTCGGAAAATGGTTCGGGAAATCGAGGATGTTGCGCACTTCGGCCGCCCTGAAGGAATAGATCGACTGCGCGTCGTCGCCGACGACGGTCAGCCCCGCGCCATCGGGTTTCAGCGACAGCAGGATCGATGCCTGCAGGCGGTTGGTATCCTGGTATTCGTCCACCAGCACGTGGTCGAAGCGGGAGCCGAGATCCGTCGCGAGTTCCGGCTCGGCCGCCATCTGGGCCCAATAAAGGAGCAGGTCGTCGTAATCGAGCACGTTCTCGGCCTGCTTCGCCTCGACATAGCCGGCGAACAAGGCCTTCAGCTCATCGGCCCAGCCCACGCACCAGGGAAAGGCGCCGGAGAGGATCTCCGGCAGCGGCGCCTCGGCGTTGACCGCGCGCGAATAGATCGCGAGGCAGGTTCCCTTGGCGGGAAAGCGGCTCTCTGTCTTCGAGAAGCCAAGCTCGTGGCGCACGAGGTTCATCAGGTCGGCGCTGTCCTCCCGATCGTGGATCGAAAAGGCCGGGTCGAGGCCGATGTCATGGGCGTAATCGCGCAGCAGCCGCGCGCCGATGCCGTGGAAGGTGCCCGCCCAGGTAAGGGCGTCGGTCGCCACCGAGGCGTTGCGGCCAAGCACCTCTGCCGCGATGCGCTCGACGCGCCTCGCCATCTCGGCGGCGGCGCGGCGCGAGAAGGTCATCAGCAGGATGCGGCGCGGGTCCGCGCCCTTGACGATCAGGTGCGCAACCCGGTGGGCGAGCGTGTTCGTCTTGCCGGAGCCCGCGCCGGCGATGATCAGCAGCGGGCCGCCAATATTTCCGCCGCCATGCTCAACGGCACGCCGCTGGTCGGCGTTCAGCCGGTCGAGATAGGTAGGCTGGAGGCTCGAATCATTGAAGGCGACGTTCATAGCAGCATGAAGCATCGTTCATGGCTTGTTCGCAATGCCGGCAGGCCGCTCGGCCTACGCCGTGCGCGCTGCCGATCCCTCGGAGGTCAACTCCATGGAGTCGTCGGTGCGACCGATCTCTGCGAAACCGGAAGGCGGAGTGGTTCGATCGAGGGCCCTGCGATCAACACGCTGGCCACTGTCGCCACGCCATAACCAAGTGAGGTTATGGTTAGTCAATCCTTAATGCTTCTGAAGCACATTCCGCAGAGGAAACCGGGTCACGAAAGGTCCCGGTCCGGGGTGGATCGGTATGGCGGACAGGGAAGAGGCGCCGCAAGGCGCATCGGCGAGGTCATTCGTGCGTGCCAAGGGCGCCGCCTCGCGCCCGCCGCGCGAGTTCTCCTGCGCCGAGCTTTTCGAACTGGCGCAGGCGGGTTCCGACTGGATCTGGGAGACCGATGCCGAGCTGCGCTTCTCCTGGCTCTCGGAGAATTATGAACAGGCGACCGGCGTGCCGCCTGAAGATGTGCTCGGGCGCTTCCGCTTCGATTTCCTGAAGCAGGGACCGGAAGGCTCCGTACAGGCAGAGGCCCATCTCGACGACCTCCAGTCGCGCCGGCCTTTCCGCGATTTCGTCTATGAGCTGTCCACCGGCCGATCGGAATGCCGCTGGGTGTCGGTCACCGGCTTCCCGCGCTTTAGCGCAGAGGGCCGCTTCCTCGGCTATCGCGGCGTCGCCCGCAACGTCACCAGCCTGATTTCACCGTTCGAGGAGGCGCTGGAACGCTCGCGGTTAGCCGAGTCGGTGCTCAATTCGGTCAGGGATCCGATTTTCGTCAAGGACGAAAACCTCGACTTCGTATTCGTCAACCAGGCCTTCGCCTCGATGTTCGGGAAGTCGCCGGAAGCGATGCTCGGCCGTCGCGGCGCGCATTTCCTGCCTGTCGACAAGGCGGCCGAGTTCGAGCAGTCCGAACGGAATGTTCTCGAGAACGGCGAGCAACACGAGGCTGAGGAGGAGTTTGAGCAGGGCGGCGTGCTGCGCTCGCGCGTCCTGCGCAAGCACCGCGTCGAACTCGGCAGCGGCAGGCGCTACGTCGCCTGCTTCGTCTTCGACGTAACCGAGATGAAGCGCCGCGAAACCGATGCCGAGGTAGCGCACAAGCGACTGGCCGACGTGCTGGAATCGCTGCCCGCCGGCATCGTCATCTACGACCGCGACGACAGGTTCGTGCTCGCCAACCGGAAGCTGAAGGATTCGCTGCCCGGGCTGAGCGCGATCTGGCAGCCAGGCTTCTCCTTCCGCGATGCCATCATGCACGGCCGACAGCACGGCTATTTCCGCTCCAGCGGCGATCCGTCCGTCGACATCCTATACGAAACCGACCAGGACGCCTGGTCCGAGGCCTATATGGAGCGGCATCAGCTGCCCCACAGCATCTACGAACGCCGCAATCCGGACGGGCGCTGGTTCCAGGCCATCGACACGCGAACCGACGACGGCACTTTCATCGGCGTGCGTGTCGACATCACCGAGATGAAAGAGCGGGAGAGGGCGCTGCGGCGGAGCATGCGCAAGACGGAGCTCTACCGCCACGTGCTCGACGAGCTGCCGGTCGCCGCCTATGTCAAGTCGGAGGAGCTGACCTTCGAGTTCGTCAACAAGGCCTGGATCGACCTCACCGGCATCTCCCAGGAACAGGCATCCGGGCGAACCGACCGCGATTTCTTCCCGGTCGAAGGGGAAGGTTTCACCGAGCGCGATCTCGCCGTGCTGCGCACCGGCATCGCCAACGAGGCCGAGGAGGTGCTGACCCACCGCGACGGCACGTCGCGCCCGCTCATCGCCAAGAAGAGCCGACTGATCGCAAGCGACGGCACGGTGCACCTCATAGGCTCGAGCACCGACATCACCGAGGTCAAGGCGCGCGAGGCCCGGCTCCAGGAAAGCCAGCGCGAGAACGAGATATTCCGCAGCCTGATCGACAACGTGCCGGTGGCGATCTACGCCAAGCGCGACGACCTGAGGCTCTTCTACGTCAACAAATACTGGACGCAGCTGACCGGCGTTCCTTGCGAACAGGCGGTCGGAAAGACCGATTTCGAGGTGTCGGGAGAGAGCGGCCTCGCTTTCATGGAAGCCGACCGCGCCATCCTGAGGACCGGCCTCAGCCAGGAGATCGAGGAGACCCTGACGAGGGCGGACGGCAGCGTCCGCTACCAGATGGCGCGCAAGGGCTCCATGGTCGCCTCCGACGGCACGCTCTATCTGCTGGGCTCCACCATCGACATCACCGATCAGAAGGAACGCGAGAAGGAACTTCAGGAAGCGCAGCGCCGCGCCGTGCTGGCCGACCGCGCCAAGTCCGAGTTCCTCGCCAATATGAGCCATGAGATCAGGACGCCGATGAACGGCGTGCTCGGGATGGCTGAACTGCTTGCGCGTTCCGAGCTGGACGTCAAACAGAAGACGTTCACCGAGATCATCGTGAAGTCGGGCAACGCGCTGCTCACCATCATCAACGACATCCTCGACTTCTCGAAGATCGATGCCGGGCAGCTTGTGCTCGATCCGGCGCCCTTCGTGCTCGCCGAGGCGATCGAGGACGTGGCGACTCTGATCTCGACGCGGGCCAAGGAAAAGGACCTCGAACTGATAGTGCGCGTCCAGCCGGGGCTGAACGACACCTATATCGGCGATGTCGGCCGCTTCCGGCAGATCATCACCAACCTCATCGGCAACGCGGTGAAGTTTACCGATTCCGGCCATGTGCTGGTCGACGCCAGCGGCGAGCGGGTGGACGGCGCGACGAAGATCCGCATCGCGGTGACCGACACCGGCATCGGCGTCCCTGCGGACAAGCTCGCCGCGGTGTTCGAAAAGTTCAGTCAGGTCGATTCCTCCTCGACCCGCCGCCACGAGGGCACGGGGCTCGGGCTCGCCATCACCTCGCGCCTCGTCGCGCTGATGGGCGGCGACATCAGCGTCGACAGCGTCGAAGGCAAGGGCTCCACCTTCTGGTTCACGGTGACGCTGCCCACTGCGGGCCACCCGCGACGGCGGGTGACGCCGTCGGACGTCACCGGCGCGCGCATCCTCATCGTCGACGACAACAACGTGAACCGCTCGATCCTGTCCGAACAGATGGCGTCCTGGACCTTCGACGCATGTGCCGCCCAGAACGGCGAGGAGGGGCTGAAGGTGCTGATTGCCGCGGCGCGACAGGGCATCGCGGTCGACTGCATCGTGCTCGACTACCAGATGCCCGGGATGAACGGCGGCGAGATGGCGCGCATCATCCGCTCCACGCCCGAGATCGCCGACACGCCGATCGTCATGCTCACCTCCGTCGACCAGTCGCTGTCCGGTCCGGGATATCGGGAGCTTGCCATCGAGGCGCAGCTGATCAAGCCGGCCCGTTCATCGCTGCTCCTGGAAACCATCGTTTCGGCGATCCAGAAGCAGCGCGCGCGGGGCGAGGAGGATCCCGTCGGCCATCATCCGGCGCCGGTTCCCCAAGCCGACAGTGATACAAGGGCGCCGACAGTGACGGCGAAGACCGATTCCGCGCCGGCGAGGTCCGCAGACGAGCGGCAAGGTCTCGACATCCTCGTAGCCGAGGACAACGAAGTGAACCAGCTGGTGTTCACGCAGATTCTCGGCGAGACGGACTACAGCTTCACGATCGTTTCCAACGGCCGGTTGGCGCTCAAGGCGTGCGGGGAGTTGAACCCGTGCATCATCCTGATGGACGTTTCGATGCCCGAAATGAGCGGCCTCGAGGCTACGGCGGCGATCCGGGACGCGGAGGAGGGCACCGGCCGTCACGTCCCCATCATCGGCGTGACCGCGCATGCGCTGAAGGGCGATCGCGAGCGCTGCCTGGAGGCCGGCATGGACGACTACCTGTCGAAGCCGATCAGCCCCAGGGCCTTGATGGACAAGGTCGAGCTCTGGACGGAACAGCGCCGCCGGACGACTCAGCGCGCCGGCTGAACCGTCGTCCGGCTATGGTGTGATCGCGCCATAGCCGCTGCTCGGTGCCCCGGATTAACCATGACATGTTCCGTTCGGTTCAACGGACGGGAGCAGCGGCCGCCGAGTTAAGACCGTGCCGAATCCCCAACGAGGCACAGTTTCGGCGAGACCCGGCCAGGCCACATTCCCCGGCCGCTGGCGCCGCCTCCCGTCCGGTTTTTTCCTCCGCGATAAAGATGCCGGTCAACCGGCGCCGCACAGCGCCGCGACCGCTGCAGCAAATCGCCGTAAACATTCAGCTGAGGGAATGGGCCGGCCATGCACGTCAAGCGGTATTTAGCCGGCGAACCGTTCCGGCGCGCGTTACCCGACTGACATCAAACTGTCATCCAACTGTTATACCCGGACGCTAATGGCTGACCGGGCGCTGACGGTTCGCGTCCTTTGACAGGTTTCCGAACAGGAGCAGGCTAGATGAGAAAAGCACTCGTTACCGCGTCGGCCGCAGCCGTCGCGCTCGCCGTGTCGGCAGGCTATGCCGCCGCGCGCGACCAGATCCAGGTGGCCGGTTCGTCGACCGTGCTGCCCTACGCCAAGATCGTCGCCGAGACCTTCGGCGAGACCTTCACCAACTTCAAGACCCCGGTTGTGGAGTCCGGCGGCTCGGGCGCCGGCCTCAAGGAGTTCTGCAAAGGCGTCGGCGCGAACACGATCGACATCGCCAACTCGTCGCGCAAGATGAAGGAAGACGAGCTGAAGTCCTGCGTCGCCGCCGGCGTCAAGGACGTCGAGGAGATCAAGATCGGCTATGACGGCATCGTCTTCGCGACCGACATCAACGGTCCGGACTGGGCGTTGACGCCAGAGGACGTCTACAAGGCGCTGGCTGCCAAGGTCGCGGTCGACGGCAAGCTGGTCGACAACCCGAACACCAAGTGGAACCAGGTGAACGCCGCGCTGCCCGACTGGGACATCGCTGCCTATATCCCGGGCGAGAAGCACGGCACCCGCGAAGTGTTCGAAGAGAAGCTGATGATCGCCGGCTGCCAGGCGCTTGGCGGCGTCGAGGCCGGCAAG
>DATDJN010000245.1:0-6981 GCA_036520515.1 Rhizobiaceae bacterium | reverse complement strand
GGCGTTCTGCGCGACGTTCAACCTCCCGTCGGCGAGGTTCCAGCTGCCCGCGGACCGGTACGAGCCATTGAGCGTCTGGTAGCCGAACGCGTCGATGACGGCTCTGGCCTGCGGATCGGTGATCCCCGAGAGGTCGGTGGTGAAGCTTGCGATGCCGGCCGCGAAGTCTATCGGCTTGCCCTCGGCAGGGGGCGAGATCTCGGCCGAGACATCCTTCATCGAAAAGACGGTCTTGTCCGCCATCTTCACCGCGCCCGAGGCCATCGACGCGGTCTCGTAGAACGACAGCGCGGCGAGCGGATCATCCGAATCCTCTGCCGGGATACGCAGGCCGGTCACGACGATCTCGCTGAGTTCGAGCGTTACACCCTCCGAGGTCGAGTTGATCGGCGCCGTGGTCGCGGTCGCCACCCTGTACCCGCCATTATCCTCGGTGATCCCCGTCAGCGTGACGTTGCCGAGTGAAAAGGCGCTCGCATCGCCCGCGGGCCTCACGGTCAGGCCCTCGATCACCATGCTCGAGGCGTCGCCGGTGACGTTGGACCAGCCGAGCTCGACCCCTTGCCTGGCGCTCAGCGCCTTCAGGCGCTCCGCAACGGCGGACGCGTCCTGCGCGATGGCCTGATTGAGGGGAAAAGCCAGCAGGATGGCGGAAAAAGCGAGCCTGCGAAGTGCAGTGTAACGGTTGGTCATCGTCGATCCCGAGGCAGGTTGAAACCCGATACAGTCACCACAAACTGGACCGGAGCGAGGCGCAAGCCCGGAGAATGCCTGCAAAACGGCGCGGAAACAATCTCGCTCGCAGGGTCCGGCCTTGATGGCGAGGGCGCGCGCCCGGCGCTTCCCACGCGGCACTTGCCGCGAATCAGCCACTCGGCTAACCCGGCGCCATGGGAAAAAGCCTTGTTCCGCCCGCTTCCGGCGGCGGCGACCATGTCGAGCCGGTCGATCTGAAGAAGGCGCTCGAAGAGCGCTACCTGGCCTACGCGCTGTCCACGATCATGCATCGTGCGCTGCCGGATGTGCGCGACGGGCTGAAGCCCGTGCATCGGCGCATCATGCATGCGATGCGGCTTCTGCGCCTCAACCCCGACCAGGGGTTTGCCAAATGCGCCCGCATCGTCGGCGAGGTGATGGGCAAGTTCCACCCGCACGGCGACCAGTCCATCTACGACGCGCTGGTGCGCCTCGCGCAGGACTTCGCGGTTCGCTACCCGCTGGTCGACGGGCAGGGCAATTTCGGCAACATCGACGGCGATAACGCCGCCGCCATGCGCTACACGGAAGCGCGGATGACGGAGGTCGCGACCGATCTCCTCGAAGGCCTCACCGAGGACGCCGTCGATTTCCGCCCGACCTACAACGAGGAAGACGAGGAGCCGGTCGTCCTGCCGGGCGCCTTCCCGAACATCCTCGCCAACGGCTCGTCCGGCATCGCCGTCGGCATGGCCACGTCCATTCCGCCGCACAACGCGGCCGAGCTCTGCGCGGCAGCGCTCTACCTGATCGACAATCGCGACGCGTCGGTTTCCGACCTGATGACCTCGCCCGAGCAATGGGCGGACATCGAGCGGCGCCACCAGGAAGAACTGCGCAAGGAGGACAAGGAGGCGGTGAAACGCGCCGAGGCCATCCTGCACGAATGCAAGGTGAGAGGCCCCGACTTCCCGACCGGCGGCAGGATCGTGGATGGCTGGGCCTCGATGGTCGATGCCTACGAGACGGGCCGGGGCGGCTTCCGCCTGCGCGCCCAATGGCAGCAGGAGGACCAGGGCAGGGGTACCTGGACGATCGTCGTCACAAAAATCCCCTACCAGGTGCAGAAGTCGAAGCTGATCGAGAAGATCGCCGAGTTGCTTCTCGCCCGCAAGTTGCCGCTGCTGGAGGACGTGCGCGACGAGAGCGCCGAAGACATCCGCGTCGTGCTGACGCCGAAGAGCCGCACGGTCGATCCGGGCCTCTTGATGGAATCGCTGTTCAAGCTGACCGAGCTGGAGACGCGCTTCCCCCTCAACATGAACGTGCTGTCGCGCGGCAAGGTGCCGAACGTCCTCTCGCTGAAGAGCGTGCTGTCGGAATGGCTGGAGCACCGCAAGGACGTCCTGGTCCGGCGCTCCAGGCATAGGCTGGGCGAGATCGAGAGGCGGCTGGAAATCCTCGCCGGCTACCTGATCGCCTATCTCAACATCGACGAGGTGATCCGCATCATCCGCGAGGACGACGAGCCCAAGCGGGTCATGATGGCCCGCTGGTCGCTCACCGACAACCAGGCGGAAGCCATCCTCAACATGCGCCTGCGCGCCCTGCGCAAGCTGGAGGAGATCGAGATCCGCAAGGAGCATGACGCGCTCTCGACCGAGAAGAAGCATATCGAAGCGCTGCTCGCCTCGCCCGCCAAGCAGTGGAAGATGGTCCGCCACCAGGTCGAGGAGACGCTGAAGAAATTCGGTCCCCAGACCGAGCTTGGCCGCCGGCGCACCGATTTCGCCGACGCGCCCGAGCATGACCTCGCAGACATCCACCACGCCATGATCGAGAAAGAGCCGATCACGGTGGTGATCTCGGAGAAGGGCTGGCTTCGTGCGATGAAGGGCCATCTCAGCGACCTGTCGCAGCTCACCTTCAAGGAAGGCGACGGCCTGAAGCTTGCCTTCCCGGCACAGACGACCGACAAGATCCTCGTCTTCACGACAGGCGGCAAGTTCTACACGATCGGGGCCGACCGGTTGCCGGGCGGCCGCGGCCATGGCGAGCCTATCCGCATCATGGTCGACATGGAGAACGACCAGGACATCGTCACCGCTTTCGTGCACGACCCGAAGCGCAAGCTGCTGCTCGCCAGTCACGCCGGCAACGGCTTCGTCGTTCCCGAAGCCGAAGTCGTCGCCAACACCCGCAAGGGCAAGCAGGTGATGAACATCAAGACGCCGGACGAAGCTTCGCACTGCGTCATCCTGTCCGGGGACCACGTCGCCATCATCGGCGAGAACCGCAAGTTGCTGGTCTTCCCGCTCTCCGAGATACCGGAGATGACGCGCGGCAAGGGCGTCAGGCTGCAGAAATACAAGGACGGCGGCGTGCTCGACCTCAAGACCTTCTCGGTCGCGGAGGGGCTTTCCTGGCAGGATTCGGCCGAGCGGACATATACGCGCAGCCGCGAGGAGCTCGCCGAGTGGTTCGGCGCCCGCGCATCGGCCGGCCGCATCGCGCCCAAAGGGTTCCCGCGCACCGGAAAGTTCGGCTAGCCCTGACGACACTCAGGTCCGTCTTGCTTGCGCGACACGACAAAGGGCAGGGGAGGTCTTCAGGGCGGTCTACGGTGTGAAGGCCCGCCGCATGAGGGAGGAGACTAGCGGCGGGCCAGTGTGCCTGAGGGCCGGTCTTGCTGAACTTCCGGCCGCCAGCTCAATCCCGGAAGGCAGGAAGGGTTCCTCCGGCGCGACGAAAGATCGCCATTTGCCTGTCGCGTTCTTTATGCACTATGTGAACATGAGCTGGAAACGAGGCGCTTGAAGGAACCGAAAATCAGGGCAGTGGAGCGGGAGCGACCGATCTTCGGCGCGCAGACGTCGCGGGCCGCGGTGATCGCGCCCCTGGCGGCCGCACGCTGGCTGTTGCTCATCGTCATCGCGGCCGGCATCTATTTCTTCCACGGCTTCCTCGTGCCGGTTCTGGCGGCGCTGGTTATCGCGTTCGCAAGCTGGCCGCTCTACCGAAAGCTGCTCGATGCGGTCGGCGGCAGCAGGACGGTCGCGGCGAGCATCGCTCTCCTCGCCATCCTCGCCTTCCTGGTGGTTCCGATCATGCTGGCCGGCAGCTACGCCATTCGCGAAATCCAGGAATGGGTCGGCTGGGCGCTGGAGACCAACCGCTACGGCGCTGCGACCCCGGACTGGATCGCGCGGCTGCCGATCGCGGGCGAATGGCTCGACCAGCAGTGGACGACCTATTTCGCGCATCCGGGCGGCATCGGCGAAGTCATACAACTGGTCAGCGGCGCCAACATAGGCAGCATCTACCGCGGCGTGGTGGCGGCAGGCGGCAGCGCCTTCGGCTTGCTGCTCACGCTGCTCTTCATGCTGATCGCGCTGTTCTTCGCCTATCGCGACGGTGAAATATTTGCCGCGCAGGTCGACCGGATCGGCGAAAGAATCCTGCCGATGCGATGGGAGCGCATCTCACGCGTCGTGCCGGCAACGATCAGTTCGACCGTCACCGGGATGACGCTGATCGCGATCGGCGAGGGGTTGGTGCTCGGCATCGCCTATTGGATCGCCGGCGTGCCGTCGCCGGTCACGCTCGGCGCCTTGACCGGCCTGATGGCGCTGATTCCCGGCGGCGCGCCGCTGTCCTTCACGCTGGTCTCGATCTACCTGGTCGCGAGCGGCTCGCCGGTTGCCGGCGTCGCCCTGTTCCTGTGGGGGTCGATCGAACTGTTCATCGTCGACAAGACGCTCAGGCCAAAGCTGGTCGGCGGTCCGATCAAGCTGCCTTTCCTGCCGACCTTCTTCGGGCTGATCGGCGGCGTCAAGACGATGGGCCTTCTCGGCCTTTTCATCGGCCCCGTGCTGATGGCGATCCTGGTCTCGATCTGGCGCGAATGGCTGCGCGAGGTGGAACTGACCGCGGAAGTATCGCCGGAAGCCGCAGTCGAGCCGCACGTCGTGATCGAGGCTGAGCCGATGCCGCAAGCCGGCCCGCCAAAAGCCACAATAGGGTTGAAGACGTAGGGTCTCGAAGTCCCGGGTAACGCATGACCAACGACATCACACGGCCTTGCCGGCCGGCAGCCGCACTGGCCCTGATAGCGCTGCTGGCCACTGCCGGCTGCCAGAACGTGTTCTCGATGGTCGCCCCGCCCGGTGCGGGCAGCATCGTGGACGGCGTCGGCGCCTCGGCGAGCGCGGAGGAGTATCTCGGCGCCATCCGCAGGGAGTACGGCCTGCCGCCGCTCGCCCCCGACACGACGCTCGAGCAGGCCGCCACGCAGCAGGCCGGCTACATGGCGCGCGCCGACAAGATGGCGCACCGCACCGGCTGGGGAAAGGACTTCGCCTCCCGCATGCGCGCGAATGGCGTGCGCGGCGCCGCCGCCGAAAACGTCGCCTATGGCCAGCAGACCCCGAAAGACGTTTTCAAGGCGTGGATGGATTCCAAGGGTCACCGCCGCAACATGCTCGACCCGGCCTTCACCCGTTTCGGCCTGGCGTCCGCCGAGGACGAGCGCGGCAGGAAGTACTGGGCGCTGGTGCTTGGGCGGTAAGGCCTAGTCTAGGCCGGATACTCCACCGCAATTTCGGCGCGGCGCCGGCGGCCGTGGACGAGCTGCCAGACGGAATGCGCGACCAGCGCCAGGATCAGGATGACGCCGCCGACCAGGGTCTTGCTCGACGGCACCTCGTAGAAGATCAGCCACATCCAGACCGGCGCCAGCACGGTCTCCAGGAGGTAGAACATCGCGACCTCGGGGCCGGTGATGTAGCGCGGGCCGGCGGCGAGGCAGAAGAAGGCGAGCGGCATGACGAGCGCGCCGTTGAGGATGATCCACCAGGGCTGTTCGACGTTGAAGCCGGCGCCGCCGACCATGAAGGCTGCGACCGCGAACGGGAAGATGACGCCGGTCAGCGAGGTGAAGCCCATATCGTCGGCGCTGGAGCGCGATATGGTGATGGCCGACGCGATGGTGAGCGCCGCGCAGGCGGCCATCAGGTCGCCGAACAGATTGCCCGTGCCGACCGAATCCCAGACGATGATCAGGATGCCGCCGATCATCGCGGCCATGGCAACCAGCGTGGCGCGCCGCGGCCGCTCGCCGAGGAAGATCCACGAGAGCAGCGCGGCGAACATGGTGTTGAAGGCAAGGATGAAGACGAGGTTCGCCGTCGACGTGTTGTAGACGCCGGTGACGAAGAAGATCGAGCCGAGGCCGTAGAGGCCGGCGACAACCAGGCCCTTGCGGCCGGGGACGAGTTTTGGCGCGGACGGCGTGACCAGACGCCAGATCGTCCAGATGACCAGTGCGGCGAGGAAGGTGACGCCGGTCCTCAGCATCAGAACGGACCACGGCTCGCCATCGGCGAGCTTGAGCAGCGGGATGTCGACGGTGAGCGCCAGCCCGCCGATCCCGGTTATCAGCAGGCCCTTGGCATGGTCGGTGGGATTGGCAGTCACGTCGCGCTCCGTCGAGGGCGCGGCAGGCTCCTCAGGGTTGTCCGGCGAAGCGTTCCCAGCCCTTCGGGCCGAGGTGCTCCTGCGGCAGGAAGCGGACCTTATAGTCCATCTTGCGCGAGCCGTTGACCCAGTAGCCGAGATACACATGGGGCAGCCCGGCAGCCCGCGCCCTGGCTATGTGGTCGAGGATCATGAAGGTGCCGAGCGAGCGGTCGGCGAATTCGGGATTGAAGTAGGAATAGACCATCGACAGGCCGTCGCCCATCTTGTCGGTGAGCGCCACCGCGATGAGTTCACCCGTGCCGCGCCCGGTGATGAAGGTGTCGGGGCCGCGCCTGCGGTATTCGATGACCTTGGTATCGACATGGGTGTCCTCGACCATCATGGCGTAGTCGAGCACGGTCATGTCGGACATGCCGCCCTTGCGGTGGCGGGCGTCGAGATAGGTGCGGAAGAGCGAGTACTGCTCGGTCGAGGGCTCGGCGTCGTGCATCTCGCCGATGAGGTCGGAGTTGCACTGGATGACGCGGCGCATGTTCTTCGTCGGCTTGAACTCGCCGGCGAGGATGCGCACCGAGATGCAGGCACGGCAGCTTTCGCAGGCTGGGCGGTAAGCAATGTTCTGCGAGCGTCGGAAGCCGCCCTGCGTAAGCAGGTCGTTCATCTCCGGCGCCCTGTCGCCGACCAGGTGGGTGAACACCTTGCGCTCGAACTGGCCGTCGACATAGGGGCAGGGCGACGGCGCGGTGAGGAAGAACTGCGGCGACTGGGTCGGATGCTGCGTCATCGCTGCCGGGACATTCTGCTCCT
>DATDJN010000244.1:0-3414 GCA_036520515.1 Rhizobiaceae bacterium | reverse complement strand
CGACTTCTTCTGAAGCTCGCGGTCATCGCGTCCCGCTGCGAAGTGGCGCAGCAGTATCCTGTCGGCGTAGAGCCTGACGTCGTCGGGAAGGTCGCCCCGCTCCGCCTGCGCGACGACCATCTCCTCGGCATCCCTGTCGCCGGAGTCGGCACGCGCCACCAGCGACCAGATGCTGTCCGCGACCCCAGCCACGAACGCGCCTTCGAGATAAGCCAGGCGCTGGCGGTCAATTTGGGCGTCGACGACATTCGCCCGGTCGAGCGCCGCGCGCGCTTCGCCATATGCGCCGAGTTCCATCATGGCGCGGGCCTGTGCCAGATGCACATCGCTCGGCCATGAAGGATAGCGATAGTAGAGATCCGTGGCGGTCGCGAAATCGAGCATCTCCATCGCGCGGCGATGCCTCAACGTCCGCCCGAGCCTGGCATCCATTTTCTCGACCTGCGCGATGGCGAGGTCGGCGCGCCAGTAGGCTTCCTCCCTCAGGAAATACATGGCGAGAAGCGCCAGCTTGTTGCCGGCGTCACCGCCGAGATATTTGCCGACGTCCAGGGTCGAACGGCTTTCCAGGAATGCCGACGGGCTGTCCTCGCCCTCGGGCGCATCGATCAGCTTCGACAGCCGGACCTCCGCCAGCACGTTGGTGTCCGTGCTCGCGACCTCGTCGTCGGACGCCCAGACGGCTTGGTCGCGCGAAAGCGAGAAATACCAGAGGACGTCGTTGACGTCGCGGACGCCGTTGGCGCCGAACTTCTCCTTGAGCGCAGGCGTCGCCATCAGCGAATTGAAGCGGGCGGCATCGAAGGTGAGCGGATCGACGGAGCCGACCATGACGATGTTCGAGGAATTCGCGAACACCATGCCTTCCGGATAGACGCTGAAGAAGGATTTCAGCAGCGACTTCAGCGTCGGCACGTCCATGCGGACCAGGTTCACCCACTGGGCGAACACGCCGCCCTCGTTGAGCCGCGACCGCGTTATCTCCCAGAATTCGCGGCTGAACACCCCGGACGTGCCGGCGAGCCACGGATGCGACGGCTGCGAAACGATCAGGTCGTATTTCCGGTCCTCGACGAGGAGCACGTTCCGGGCGTCGTTGAAGGAGATCTTCACCCTCGGATCGGACAGCGCCGAGACAGGGCCGCCCTTGATGAAGCGGCCGGCTTCGACGATCGCGGGCTCGAGTTCGACGACCCGGATTTCCCTGAGATCGGTGTCGGCGAGAATCCGCGTCGTGGTCCCGCCGCCGAAGCCGACGACGAATGCGCTGCTCGGCCCCTTGTGCAAGGCGTAGGGAATGAAGCCGAGCAACGACTCGATCAGCGGGACGTCGTTCGGATTGGACTGGGTAAGCTGGGCTTCGTTCAGCCCGTTGTTCTGGAGCTTGACCTTGTCGCCGTCATAGGAGAGCAGCCCGATGACGCCCGCCTTGCCTTCCTTGAGGAAGAGGTACTCGGGAACTTCGCCGGTCTTCGAATAATAGTCGTAGCCGACCGTCGCGATCAGTTGGCGGTAGTCGAGGCCGGGAAACACGAGGGCCGCGCCGACGGCGAGCATTCCAAGGAAGCCGAGCTGCACCCTTCTCGTGTCCACTGCCGCCCGGCCGATCCACACCAGCGCCGTGGCCGCGACCAGCACGGCCATCGCAAGCAGCAGCTTGTCCGTCCCGAACTGCGGGATCGCCACGAAGCCGGCAAATGCCGCGCCGGCGATGCTGGCCAGCGTGTTCAGGGCATAGGCCTTGCCGACTAGAGTCCTGACGCCCGACACACCGCCGCAGAACACCTTCAAATTGAGGGGGAAGAGCGCGCCGAACAGCAGCGTGGGCGGCAGGATCAGGAACACCAGCGCCAGGTAGCGAACCGCCGCCATGGTGCCCGGCCCGACCTCTGCGCCGTTCAGCAAGCGCTGCAGCTCGGGCAGGTAGGCAAGGCCCGCGCGCGTCGCCATGAGCGCGATGCCCGCCGCCAGCAAGCCCAGCGCAAGCAGGGCTTCGGAAGATTTCGCGCGGTCGATCCACGGCCTGATAAGCCAGGCGCCGAGCGCAATCCCGGCGAGGAAGATCGAGAGGATCGCCGCGAGGCCGTAAATCGTGCTGCCAACGAAGACCGCGAGGTATTTGGTCCAGCCCACTTGCGTGGCGATGCTCGCAAACCCGGTGACGGCGAGCGTCAGCGCCGCCGCGCCGTTCCATCCGGCGTGTTGCCGGTGCGACAGGTCGGGCGCCAGCTCGACAGGGACGGCCGCCAGGTAGCCGGTCGATTTGCGGGGCGCGGCGAGCATCAGCGCCGCGATGCCGATCAGGATGTTGACGGCGGCGGCGACATAGATCGTGCCGTCGAGGCCCAGATTGGGGATCAGCACGAAACCCGAAAGAACGGCGCCCGCGACGGCGCCGAACGTGTTCAGGCTGTAGAGCTGGCTGATCAGCCGGCCCAGCCGGGCATCGGTGCCTGCGAGCAGCGAGGCGATCACCGGGAACGTCGCCCCCATGCATGTCGTGGGAACGATCAGCAGCGCCAGGGTCACGAACAGCTTCAGCACCGGCTGCGTTCCGACCGCAGGCGCGAAGGACAGCAGATAGTCGAGGTTGAGCAGGACGGGCAGCAGCAGCAGTCCGCATATCCCTATGCAAAGCTCCAGTGCGGCATAGGCCTTCAACTCCCCGGCTCGCGTGTTCGCGATCCGGTCGAAGAAGTAGCTTCCGAGCGACATGCCGAGGAAGAATGAGGAGACCACGATGCTGATCGACGCCGAGGTCGAACCCAGGCCCAGGCCGAGCAGCCTCACCCAGGTGACCTGGTAGACCAGGCTGGCGAAGCCCGAGCCCAGCATGAAGCAGGCGCAGGCCAGGAGTATTGCGCTGTGCCCGTTGGTCCGGGCAGCCCGGTTCGCAGCAACGCGCGTTGCAAGATTGGCTTCGGCCGTCATCTCGGCTCGACCTCAGATCGAAAGAAACAATAATGGAGTTGTTGGGAAGCCGGCGGCCTTACATGGCCCTGCCGCGGTCCCCGTTCATGCCATCGCTGTCCATGCCGGCCCTGTCCATGCCACCCGTGTCCATGCCGGCCATATCCATGCCCGCCGAGCCGTCGTCGTCCGACCCGTCGCCAGCCATTCCCGGATTGCTGGCGTCGTTCCTGTCAGCGTCGTTGCTGCCGCTGTTGTTCGCCACCCCCTTGTGGTCCGTATCTCTGTCGGACCTGTCATTATCCGAGCCGCACGAGCAACCGCCCATGTCCATGCCGTCCATGTCCATGCCACTCATGTCCATGCCGGACATGCCCGTATCCATGTCCATGCCGGACATGCCCGTATCCATGTCCATGCCGGACATGCCCATATCCATGTCCATGCCGGACATGCCCATATCCATGTCCATGCCGGACATGCCCGTATCCATGTCCATGCCGG
>DATDJN010000243.1:0-2517 GCA_036520515.1 Rhizobiaceae bacterium | reverse complement strand
GTGGCCCGACTTCATCTGGCCGGCGATGCCGGCCATGTCCGGGCCCTTCGCCTCCGAGATCGCCTTGGAGTTGCTCAACAGCTCGGCCATCGTCGCCGGGGCCTTCAGGCCCAGCTCGTCGTAGATGTCCTTGCGGTAGATCATGATGAAGATCGGGATGTCGTAGGGCACGCCGACCATCGTGCCGTCGAACATCGCGACGCCGTCCACCAGGGCGGGAAGGAAGTCGTCGATGTTGTAGTTCGGCATGGCCAGATCGGCGTTCTGCAACTGCTCGCGCGGGTCGAACACGTCGCCGTTGAAGGCAGCCGCCCAGCTCTGGTCGATGTAGTAGAGGTCGTAGGTGCCGAGCGACGACGCGACGTCGAGCGTCAGCTTCTGCAGCACCTGCTCCAGCGGCAGGACCTCGATCTCGACCTTGATGCCCGAAGCTTCCTCGAAATACTTCTTGAGCTGCGAATTCAAGGCGTTGGATGGCGGGGTCGATTCCGTCGCCAGCTTCAGGGTGGTGCCGGCGAAGGGCTTGCTCACGTCGGCGACCCACTTGAGGGTCTCTGGGGAAGGCTGAAGCGCTTCCTGGGCCTGGGCGGACGGGACGAAGCTGTAGGGCCCGCGATGCATGCCCATGCCGAGGGCGCCGGCGCCAAGGCCGAGCTTGCCTGCCAGGCGAAGGAAGTCGCGGCGGCCCATCTGGCCCTTCACGAGCTTGTCGGTCAGGGACGCTAGGTACAGTTTCCTGTCATGGTCTCTCATGTCTCTCCTCCTATATCCAACGCCGGAAGTGGCATCGCGATATCTCTGTTGCCGGCACCAAGCGCGCCGGTTTCACTGCTTCAACGAGCCCATCGTCAGACCACGCACGAGGTGGCGCTGCACGAGCAGGATCACGATGAAGGCGGGTACGATCGAGGCGGCGCCGAGGGCGGCCATGTTGCCCCAGGCGGTGCCGATCGAAGTCACGAATGTGGACGACACCACGGGCACCGTCTTGATGCTCGTCTGGGTCAGGGTCAGGACGAACAGGAACTCCGTCCACGAGAAGATGAAGCAGAGAACGGCCGTCGCCGCGATGCCGCCCTTGGCCATCGGCAGCACGATGCGTCGGAAGATCGTCCAGCGCGACGCGCCGTCGAGCAGGGCGCTCTCGTCGATCTCGGCGGGAATGTCGTCGAAGAAGCTCTTGAGCAGGAGCACGGCGAGCGGCAGGTTCATCACCCCGTGCACCAGGATGATACCGGTGTAGGTGTCGAGCAGGTTGAACTGCTTGAAGATGAAGAACATCGGGATCGCCACGGCGACGGGCGGCATCATGCGGGTAGACAGAACCCAGTTCACGAAATCATGGCGCCCGCGGAAGTTCATGCGCGACAGCGCGTAGGCGGCCAGTGTCGCGACCACGATCGCCAGCACCGTCGACAGCGAGGCGATGACGATCGAATCCCACAGGCGCGGCGCCATGTAGAAATTTCCGCCGCCCGGCGACACCGCGCTCTGGTCGCCGAAGCCGAACCCGAGCGAGATGCCGAACACCTGTTCGAAATTGCGCAGAGTCGCCGGAAAATCGAAGAAGATCGGCGGCCAGTTGAAGATGTCCTTGGCGTTGCGGAAGGCGACCGACGTCCAAAAGTAGATCGGGAAGAAGAAGAGGCCTACCACCACCCAGGCGGCGATGGCGCGAAACAGGCGGGCGGACTTGCTCTGGTGCATGTTACCACCTCACCTTTGCCACGCGCAGGAAGATGTTGGCCATCACCAGGATGATGACGAGGCAGGTCAGGCTGATGGTGGCGCCGTAACCCCATTTCAGGAACGAGAACGTCTGCTGCCAGGCGTAGAGGCTGACCGTGTACGTCGCGGTGCCCGGCCCGCCCGAGGTCATGACGAAGACGTAGTCGAAGACGCGGAACAGGTCGATGCCGCGGATGAGCACCGCAACCGCGATGACCCGCGACATCATGGGCAGCGTCAGGCGGCGGAACATCTGGAAGGACGACGCGCCGTCGATCATCGCCGCCTCGTAGGGCTCGGGGGGCAGCGAGCGCAGGCCTGCAAGGAAGATGAGCACCATGAACGGCGTCCATTGCCAAATCTCGGCCAGCAGGACGCCGGCGAGCGCGGTGGCGGAGGTCGCAAGGATCGGCATTCCCTTATCGAGGATGCCGAGCGAGTTCAGGATGTAGGTGATGACGCCGAACTGCGGATCCTGCAGCAGAAGGAACATCATGCCGGCAATGGCCGGCGGGATGACCAGCGTCATCGAGAGGACCGCGCGCAGGGCGCCGAAGCCGGGAAGCTCCGCGTCGAGAAGCAGGGCGATCGCCATGCCCAATACGATCTCGACGGTCAGCGCGATGAAGAAATAGGAGAAGGTGACGCCGAGCGCGCCCCAGAAACGCGCGTCGTTCCAGAGCTGGACCCAGTTGTCGAAGCCCACGAAGGCCAGCGTGCGCTTGCGCGGCAGGAATTCGTGGAAGCTCAGCCAGACATTGTAGAAGAACGGGTAGATCGTGAAGACGA
>DATDJN010000242.1:0-18985 GCA_036520515.1 Rhizobiaceae bacterium | reverse complement strand
TACGACATGCCTTATGGCGGCCAGCGCATCTGGGGCGTGACCGCCGGCATCATCCGCACGCTCTACGAAAGGCTCTACCTGTGAGCGGCGCGTCGGTCGGCGGGGCGGCATGGCTGCAGGACGCAGCCCTGCAGCGGCTGCTTGCGGCGCTCAACGCCGATGGCGAAGAGGCGCGCATCGCCGGAGGCGCGGTGCGCAACGCCCTGCTGGGCATGGCGGTGGCGGATGTCGATATCGCGACGACGACCCCGCCCGACGAGACGGTGCGCCGCGCCGAGGCGGCCGGCTTCAGGACTGCGCCGACCGGCATCGAGCACGGCACCGTCACGGTGATTTCAGCCGGCAAGGGCTATGAGGTGACGACGCTGCGCGCCGACGTCGAGACGGACGGGCGGCGTGCGAAGGTGGTGTTCGGCCGCGACTGGAAGGCGGACGCCGAGCGGCGCGACTTCACCATCAACGCGCTCTATGCCGAAGCCGACGGGACGATCGTCGACCTGGTCGGCGGGCTGGCCGACCTCGACAGCCGGACGCTGCGCTTCATCGGCGACGCCGAGGCGCGCATCCGCGAGGATTTTTTGCGCATCCTGCGCTTCTTCCGCTTCTTCGCCTGGTACGGTTCGGGCCGGCCGGACGCCGAGGGGTTGAAGGCCTGCGCGCGGCTGAAGGACGGGCTGGAGAGGCTGTCGGCCGAGCGGGTGTGGGCGGAGCTGAAGAGGCTGCTCGCCGCGCCGGACCCGTCGCGCGCGCTGCTCTGGATGCGGCAGGCGGGCGTGCTGACCAAGGTGCTGCCGGAAAGCGAGAAATGGGGGATCGACGCGATCCACGGGCTGGTCGCGGCCGAGCGCGACCTCGGCTGGGCGCCGGACGCGCTGCTGCGGCTGGAGGCGATGATCCCGCCCGACGCCGAACGGATGACGGCGCTTGCCGCGCGGCTGAAACTGTCGAATGCGGAAGCCGAGCGGCTGAAGCAATGGGCGGCGGCGCCCAAGCCAGCGCCGGCAGCCACCGAAAGCGATCTGGCGAGGAAACTCTACCGCAGCGGGCGGCAGCCGATGCTCGACCGGCTGAGGCTGGCGCTTGCCTCGGCGCGGGCGCGCGCAGCGACCGAAGACGCGGCGCTGGTCGAGGCCGGGGGCTATTCGCGTCTGTCGAAATTCGCGGAGAAATGGACGGCGCCGAAATTCCCGCTCAAGGGCTCCGACCTGCAGGGGATCGGCATAGCCGCCGGTCCCGGGATGGGGACGCTCCTGAAGCGGCTGGAAGACGAATGGATCGAGGCGGACTTCCGGCCCGACGGCGGCGCGCTGCTCGAACGCGCCGCGACGTATCGCGAGAAAGATTAGATCTCTTCCCGCGTTGGGCGGAATTGCTTCATGCCGCGTTGCGGACCTTCTCGATGCGCGAGCGGATCGCGTCGATCATGGACTCGCGAATGATCGTCTCGCCATGCGTTTGACGCATGTGCTCGACGGCGCGGCGCATGACCTCCGCTTCCTCGTCGTGACGTGTATGCCAATCGCAACCTGGGACGAGCGAGCCGCAGTGAAATTCCTTCATCGGTTTTCCTCCTGATGTTCTTCTTGTTGCCCGTCGGGCATGGCGCCGCCCGGAACGGGTTTTCAGTGCGGGCCGATGCCAGGGTAAGGACCATAACACGAAATGGGGCGAAAGGTTGCCCCCAACCGTGGGACGGAGGAAGGCGGGCGATCCCGCCTTCCCCACTCTGTCAGAGGCCGGTCACTTGACGATCATGACCTGATCGGCGCTCCTGTTGGAGCCCTTCATCTCCCAGTTGATCGAGACCTTTTCGCCGGCCTTCAGCCCCGGGTTCTTGAACACCTTCGGCAGGCTGTAGACGGAGCCGTCGGCGAGCGTCAGCGTCTGCGCCTTGGCGTCGAAGGCCTTGACGGTGCCGGTCGTGTGCTGCGGCGAGGCGGCAAAGGTGAGGGCGGAGGTGGCGAGAAGGGCAGCGGCTGCTGCCGGGACAAGAAGCTTGCGCATGGCAGGCTCTCCTGAATTTGCGGGACCAGCGTGACGCCGGGCGCCCGCGTCATCCGGGCCTCCAGACACGTCGCGTCGCAGCTCCCCGGGAACGAAGCCGCCGGCGTGTTCCGGCCCGGCGTGAAAAATAGACATGCGGCGCGGGCCGGCTATTAGACGAAAAAGAAAGTCCGGCGGACACAATCCGGTACGAATTCCCGGGATTGAGGCGCGATGGTGACAGAGGCTGTTGCGACTATCAGCCGCAACCGCCAAGGCGTCGTCTTCTACGTCCTTGGCTTCTGCTTCTTCGGCTTGAACTTCTTCTTTGGCTGGTAGTTCCGGGTCTCGCCCTCCTGCGGTTTCGGCGTGTCGGCCGACTGCCCTTTGCGGTGCTGCTTCTTCGGCTGGAAGCCGGCCGGCTTGCGGGACTCCTGATGACCATCGACGCGCTGGATGACCACACCCTTCTCGCCGGTCCCCTGGCTGACGGCGGCGGCGAAGGCGTCGGCCCGGTCCGCGATGATCTCGAAGCGCGACTCGGTGTCGAGGATGCGGATCGAACCGATCTCGCGCTTGGTGACGTGTCCAGCCTTGCAGATCAGAGGCAGCAGCCAGCGCGGCTCGGCGCGGTGCTTGCGGCCGACAGACACCGAGAACCAGACGCCGTTCTCGAAGCGTGCATCCGGCCGCTCGCCCTTGGAAGGATCGAAGGCCGGCGCCTGGCCTTCGGACAGCTCTTCGGCGGCCGGCCGCGACGAGAGCTGCTGGCGCAGGAAGGCGACGGCGATCTGCTCGGCGCTGTAGGCCGCCAGAAGTTCCTGCGCGAAAGCGGCCTCGTCCTCGCCGGCTGGCTCGGAGAGGACGGGATCGGCGAGGATGCGCTCGCGGTTCATCCTGTCGATCTCGGCGGGACCGGGGGCAGGCTGGGAGGTGGCTTCGAGTTTCGCCAGCTTGAGCAGGCGCGCCGCGCTGCCGCGCCGATGATAGGGCACGATCAGGGCGCAGACGCCCTTGCGGCCGGCGCGGCCGGTGCGCCCGCTGCGGTGGAGCAGCGTTTCGGGGTTGCTCGGCAGGTCGGCATGGATGACCAGGTCGAGATTGGGGAGGTCGATGCCGCGCGCCGCGACGTCGGTCGCCACGCAGATGCGGGCGCGGCCGTCGCGCATGGCTTGCAGCGCGTTGGTACGCTCGGCCTGGCTGAGCTCGCCGGACAGCGACACGACGGAAAAGCCGCGATTGGCGAGGCGGCTGGTCAGATGGCGGACAGCTTCGCGCGTGGCGCAGAAGATCAGCGTATTCTGGGCATCGAAATAGAGCAGCAGGTTGATGATCGCGTTCTCGCGTTCCGAAGGCGCCACGAGGATGGTGCGGTATTCGATGTCGCCGTGCTGGCTGCTTTCGCCCGTCGCGGTAATACGCAGCGCATTGCGCTGGAATCGCTTTGCGAGAAGGGCGATCGGCTTCGGGACTGTCGCCGAGAACATAAGGGTGCGCCGGTCTTCCGGTGCGGCGGCGAGGATGAATTCGAGGTCCTCGCGAAAGCCTAGATCGAGCATCTCGTCGGCTTCGTCGAGAACGACGGCGCGCAGTTCGGAAATATCAAGGGATCCGCGCGTGATGTGGTCGCGCAGGCGTCCGGGCGTGCCGACGACGATATGCGCGCCCTGCTCGAGGGCGCGGCGTTCCTGCCGCATGTCCATGCCGCCGACGCAGGAGGCGAGGCGTGCGCCGGTGTCCTTGTAGAGCCACTCCAGCTCGCGGCGGACCTGGATGGCAAGCTCGCGCGTCGGCGCGATGATCAGGGCGCGGGGCGCGCCGACGCCCTCGAAGCGTTCCGCGTCGCCGAGCAGCGTCGGCGCAATCGCGATGCCGAAGGCGACGGTCTTGCCCGAGCCGGTCTGGGCGGAGACGAGCAGGTCGGCGCCGTCCGCCTCCGGGGCAAGCACGGCGGTCTGGACGGCGGTGAGCGTTTCATAGCCACGCGCTGCAAGCGCCCCGGCCAATGCCGGAGCCATTTTCGCAAGAATAGTCACTGTAACTCTTTCTATGGGGTTGTCGGGCGCCGGGCTCGATCTGGCCGCGCATCAACGATACCACATCCCCTAAACCCCGGCCGCCATCGCGTCAATGCGCGTCGCAGGCAAGTGGATCAGGGCCACTTCACCGTGGGCGGCAGGCTGGAGAGGATGGACAGCACGTTGCCGCCGGTCTTCAGGCCGAAGATGGTGCCGCGGTCGTAGAGCAGGTTGAACTCGGCATAGCGGCCGCGGCGCACGAGCTGCTCCTCGCGGTCGGCGTCGGTCCATGGGTCGTTGAAGTTCGCGCGGACGAGCCTGTCGTAGATCGAAAGGAAGGAGCGGCCGACGTCCTGCACGAAGGCGAAGTCGGCCTCCCAGCCGCCTTTTTCGTCGGGCGAATGCTGCCAGTCGAAGAAGGTGCCGCCGATGCCGCGCGCCTCGTTTCGGTGCGGCAGGAAGAAATACTCGTCGCACCAGGCCTTCTGGCGGGCGTAGTCGGCGACGCCGGCATGGCGCTCGCAGCTCTCGCGCATGGCCTGGTGGAAGGCGGCCGTGTCGGGATCGGTCTGCGTGCGGCGGCGGTCGAGGACGGGCGTGAGGTCGGCGCCGCCGCCGAACCACCAGCGCGACGTCACGACCATGCGCGTGTTCATGTGAACCGCCGGTACGTTCGGGTTCCAGGGGTGCACGATCAGCGAGATGCCGGATGCCCAGAAGCGCGGATCGTCCTCGGCGCCGGGGATTTGCTTGCGGAACTCGGGCGAGAACTCGCCGAAAACGGTGGAGGTGTGGACGCCGGCCTTCTCGAAGACGCGACCGTGCAGGACCGACATGACGCCGCCGCCGCCCTTGCCTTCATCGCGCTGCCAGGGGGTGCGCTCGAAGCGGCCGGGATTGTCGGAGGCGTTCGGGCCGGAGACGTCGTCCTCGATCTTCTCGAGACCGGCGCAGATCGTGTCGCGCAGCACCTCGAACCAGGCGCGTGCGCGGCCTTTCCTCGCTTCGATGTCGGCGGGCAGGCCGGCCGGTATCTCGGGTCGTTCCATATGGGCGAGGCTCTTCCGTCGCTCGAAAAGACAAATGACTCGTAATTTTCGGGGCGATCCCTAATCTCTTCAACGGATGGGTCAAGGAGTTCGTGCATGCGTACCCCGGCCAGACCGCCGCTCGACGGGCTGAAAAAGCGGCTCGAGCGCTCCCGCGCCGAACGGGCGTTGAACCCGCGCGACGGGTTTTTGCGCGAGACCTTCGTGCTGCCGCGCCCCGATGCGCGCAACAAGGCCAAGGAATGGTTCGACCGCTGGCCGAAGCAGGCCTACTGGACCGAGATCGAAAGCTGGTTCGAGCGGCCGGGCGACGTGATCGAGTTTACGATCAGGCGCCTGCCAGCGGCGGACTAGGTTCGCACCAGGAACCAGCAATTTCAAAGCCTTAGAAAGCCCCTCCTCCGTCGTCAGGCATCTTCTGCCAATGAACGTGGAGACGGAAGAAGACGCCGCGCGCCCGGGCCTTGCCTTGCCATCCGGTCCCCGGGATTGCGCAAAGGGCATGTGTCGATCGACATGCAGCCGCAGCCGATGCAGTCGGTCAACCCGTCGCGCAGCCTGGTCAACTGCTCGATGCGGCGGTCGAGATCGTCGCGCCAGGCAGTGGAAAGCCTGGCCCAATCGTCGCGCGTCGGGGTACGGCCCTCGGGCAGGGAATCGAGTGCGGCGGCGATTTCCGCGAGAGGCACGCCGACTTCCTGTGCGACGCGGATGACGGCAATGCGGCGCAACACATCGCGGCCGTAGCGCCGCTGGTTGCCGCCGGTGCGGTTCGAGCGGATCAGCCCGCGCGTCTCGTAGAAATGCAGCGCAGACACCGCGACGCCCGCGCGCCTGGCCACTTCGCCGACCGAGAGTTCCTTCTGCATGCGCGCTTGACCTCAACTTATGTCGAGGTTGTAGCAAGCCATCCATCGACAGGCAAACCGATGGAGCCAGCGATGGCGCGCGCCGACCGTGAGTACCTGACACCTGTACTCGTGCTTGCCAGGATCGAGGCGTTTGCGGGCCTGGCCGATGCGGCGCGAAAGTCAGCCGAACTGGCGCATGGCCTCGCCGGCAGCCATGGCGGCGGAAAGCGCGACGTTGAGGCTGCGGCCGCCGCCCTTCATCGGGATCAGGAGCCGCGCGTCTGCCCGGTCGTGGACGCGGTCCGGCACGCCGGCCGATTCGCGGCCGAAGAGCAGTATGTCGCCATCCGCATAGGCGAAATCGGTGTAGGGCAGGGCGGCACCGGTGGAGAAGAGGATGAGCCGGCGGCCCTCGCCGCGCCGCCACTGCTCGAAGCGGTCGAAGTCGACATGGCGGGTCAGGGCCGCCATTTCGAGATAGTCCATGCCGGCGCGCCGGAGGTTGCGGTCGGAGAGGTCGAAGCCGGCGGGCTCGATGATGTCGACGGCGAGGCCGAGGCAGGCGGCCATGCGCAGGATCGTGCCGGTGTTGCCGGCGATGTCGGGCTGGTAGAGCGCGATGCGAATGGAGGCCACGTGGATGATCGGGATCAGAGTTGCACGATGGCCACAGTTGTCAGGAGAGCCGCCTCACCAGGACTTTCACCGTGGCTTTCGCTGGGGAATGCGGCTATAGCGACGCCATTGTCAACTCGAACCAGCGGAGGCGGATATGGGTCCCATGATGACCGTAGACACTCACCGCCCCTCTCGATGGGCTTTCGCCTGACGGCGGAATCGGTTCGACGCTTTAGACATTCCCCCAAAAAAGCCGATCGCGATTTCCGCCGGAAACCATTCTTGGTTTTCCAAGGATTCGTACGATGTTTTTCAGACCCCAACGGGGACGGCGTGGTCCCCACATACTGCTTATCCGCGATTCGGAAGAGCCGATCCGGCTGGAAGAGGCGCGCCTTGCCGCATTGGCGCTGGCCCTCGGCGAGCGTATCGGTCGGCACGACAGGCCGGGCCGCAAGCCGCATCGCGGCATGCTGCCGGACGTCGACTTCTCGCAGGCGGTCCCGGTCGATCGGCCAAGCTTCCCGAGGCGGCTGTTGCGGTGGCTCGCGGCAAGGCCGTCGGGCGAAAATCCGGTCGAGCCGGCTGGCGGAGCGACGGACCATGGGCTGGCTCTCGGCGAAACCGGGCGGAAGCCTTATGTATGGCTGGTCGAAGCAGAGCCGGGCCGGGAGAGGGAGCTTCCGGGCCTGGCGGGTCCGAGCCGAGCCGGCCGTAGCATCATATAGTGGCAGCCGGGCCGCCCGAGGGCAGTCCGGCGCCGCGTCCACATCGTCTTGAAAGACCGTTTGCATGTTCCGCTGGTTTGAAAACCGTCTCGATCCGTTTCCGGCCCAGGAGCCCGTGGAGCCGCCGAAGACGCTCGTCGCCTTCTGCCTTCACTACACGCGCGGCGCCTGGCCCTATATCGCCGGTGCCGGCCTGCTGGTCACTGCGATCGCGCTCGCCGAAGTGTGGATGTTCGGCTTCCTCGGCTCGATCGTCGACTGGCTGTCGGTGCAGAACCGCGAAACGTTCCTTCAGACCGAGGGCTGGAAGCTCGCCGGGATGGCGTTCGTCGTCCTCGTGCTTCTTCCGTCGATGGCATTCCTGCAGTCGCTGTTCCACCAGCAGACGCTGATGGGCAACTATCCTATGCGCATCCGGTGGGACGTGCACCGCTACCTGCTCAAGCAGTCGATGACCTTCTACCAGGACGAGTTCGCGGGCCGCATCGCGACCAAGCTGATGCAGACCGCGCTCGCCGTGCGCGAATGCGTCATCAAGCTGATCGACGTCCTGAACTACGTCATCGTCTATTTCCTGGGCATGCTGTTCATCGTCGGCTCGTCCGACCTGCGGCTCGCGGCGCCCCTCGTCGTCTGGGTCGTCTGCTATTTCTTCCTGCTGCGCTATTTCATCCCGAGGCTCGGCAAGGTCTCGGAAGAGCAGGCTGACGCACGGTCGACGATGACCGGCCGCGTCGTCGACAGCTACACCAACATCCAGACCGTGAAGCTGTTCTCGCATGCGCAGCGCGAGTCCAGCTATGCGCGCGAAGGGATGCGGAACTTCCTGGGAACGGTCCACCGCTCCATGCGGCTCGTCACCGGCCTCTACGGACTGCTCTACCTGATGAACTCGCTGCTGCTTTTCTCGGTCAGCGCGCTGTCGATCTGGCTGTGGCTGGGCGATGCCGTCACGATCGGCGCGGTCGCGGTGGTGATCGGCCTGGTGCTCAGGCTGTGGGGCATGTCGCAGTGGATCATGTGGGAGATGTCCGCGCTGTTCGAGAACATCGGCACGGTGCAGGACGGCATAAGCTCCATATCGCTGCCGCGGCTGGTCGAGGACAAGCCGGGTGCGACTGACCTCGTGGTCACGGCGGGGCGGATCGAATATCGCCACGTCGGCTTCCACTATGGCAAGGGCAAGGGCATCATCGAAAACCTGTCGATGACGGTGAAGCCCGGCGAGAAGGTCGGCATCGTCGGCCGCTCGGGCGCCGGCAAGTCGACGCTGGTCAACCTGCTCCTGCGCTTCTACGACCTCGAGAAGGGCGCAATCCTGATCGACGGGCAGGACATAGCCGACGTCACGCAGGACAGCCTGCGCGCGCAGATCGGCATGGTGACGCAGGACACGTCGCTGCTGCACCGCTCGGTGCGCGAAAACATCCTCTACGGCCGCCCGGACGCAACCGAAGCGATGGTGATCGAGGCGGCGCGGCGCGCCGAGGCGCTCGATTTCATCGGCGGGCTGACCGATCCCAAGGGTCGCAAGGGCCTCGATGCGCATGTCGGCGAACGCGGCGTCAAGCTGTCGGGCGGACAGCGGCAGCGCATCGCAATCGCGCGCGTGATGCTGAAGGATGCCCCGATCCTGATCCTCGACGAGGCCACCTCGGCGCTCGACTCCGAGGTCGAGGCGGCGATCCAGGAGAACCTCTACAGGCTGATGGAGGGAAAGACGGTGATCGCGATCGCGCACCGTCTGTCGACCATCGCGGCGATGGACAGGCTGGTCGTGATGGACGGCGGCCACATCGTCGAGGAAGGCACGCACGAACAGCTTGTCGCCAGGGGCGGCATCTACGCGCAGCTCTGGGAGCGGCAGTCGGGCGGCTTCCTGCTGGACGAGGCCGTTCAGGAGCAGGCGGCGGAACCCAAGCCGCCCGAAGGAATTGCCGCCGAATGAGCGACGGCGATTTCAGGGAGAGGCTGTGGGCACGGTTCGAGGGCGCGATCGACGCCTTCCACGACACCGACCGCGAGGTGCTGCCGAAGGACGCCTGGCGCTTCATCCTCTATTTCGCCGAACAGGCGAAAGGGCCGTTCATCCTGCTCCTGGTCGCGAGCTTCTTCGTCGGCGCGATCGACGCGGCGCTCTACTGGTCGGTAGGATGGCTGATCGACCTGCTTGACCGGTCGAGCCCGGCGACGCTGTTCGCCGAGCACTGGCCGGAGCTGCTCGGACTGCTGCTGCTGGTTCTCGTGGTGCGCGCGGCGGTGATGATAGGCTCGGCGGTGGTCGAGCAGCAGATCGTGGTGCCGGGCTTCTATTCCATGGTGCGCTGGCAGGCATTCCGGCGCGTGATCGAGCAGCCCTACTCCTTCTACCAGAACGACTTCGCGGGCCGCATCGCCACCAAGATCATGCAGGCCGGCGACGCCGTCGGCGAGTTCGTCGTCAACGTGCTGCAGACGGTTTGGTCGTTCCTCACCTTCATGATCCTGACGACCACGATCCTCGCCTCGGTCGATCCGTGGCTGGGGCTGGTCGTGGCGGTCTGGTTCGCCGGTTATTGCGGCATCATCTGGTTCCTGATGCCGGAGATGCGGCGGGCCGGCCGCGCCACCGCCGACGAGCGCTCGGTCTTCAACGGCAGGCTGGTCGACGCCTTCACCAACATCATGTCGGTGAAGCTGTTCGACAGCGGGCGGCGCGAGCACGGCTACGTGCGCGACGGGCTGGAGAGCCTGCTCGCGGCCATGGTGCGGCTGACGCGGGCGATCACCACGGTGCGTTCCGCGATAGTGCTGCTCAACGGTGCCATGATGAGCACGGTCGCGGCGATCTGCGTGGTGAAATGGACCGGCGGCGGCATCTCGACCGGCGCGATCGCTGCCGCACTGGGGCTGGTGTTCCGGCTGAACCAGATGTCGGGCTGGATGATGTTCAACATCAACGGGCTGGTGCGCAACTACGCGACCGTGCAGGACTCGACGCGCACGATCTCCGTGGAGCCGGCGATCCGCGACGCGCCCGACGCCAAGGTGCTGGCGCGCGCCAGGGGCGACATCAGCTTCGAAAACGTCACCTTCCATTACGGCAAGGGCGAAGGCGTCATCGAGAACCTCAACCTGCACATCAGGCCGGGCGAGCGGGTGGCGCTGATCGGACCCTCCGGCGCCGGCAAGACCACGGTGGTGAACCTGATGCTGCGGCTCTTCGACGTCGAGAGCGGGCGCATCCTGCTCGACGGCGAAGACGTGCGCTCGGTGACGCAGGCATCGCTGCGCGCCCAGTTCGGCGTGGTCAGCCAGGATGCCGTGCTCATGCACCGGTCGATCCGCGACAATATCGGCTACGGCAGACCCGGCGCCACGCAGGCCGAGATCGACGATGCGGCGCGGCGGGCGGCCGCCCACGACTTCATCGTGGGCGTCGTCGATCCGCGCGGGCGCAAGGGCTACGACGCCCATGTCGGCGAGCGCGGCGTCAAGTTGTCGGGCGGCCAGCGGCAGCGCATCGCCATCGCGCGCATGATGCTGAAGGATGCGCCGATCCTGATCCTCGACGAGGCGACCTCGGCGCTGGATTCGGAGGTCGAGGCCGCGATCCAGGACAATCTCTACCGGCTGATGGAGGGCAAGACGGTGATCGCCATCGCGCATCGCCTATCGACGATCGCAGCACTCGACCGGCTGATCGTGCTCGACGAGGGCCGTATCGTCGAGGAAGGCACGCATGAGAGCCTGCTTGCACGGGGCGGACTCTATGCCCAATTGTGGAAGCGGCAGTCGGGCGGCTTTCTCGGCGACCGGCTCGCCGCGGAATAACGCGCGAGGAAAGACGTGTCGCAGCGCATGTCAAGCATGTGGCCCGGCCTGCCGGCCGATTCAGGCCTCGACCTGCTCGGCCACGAGATCATGGCCGAGAAGGCGGCCGCGCTCGGCAAGGCCGGCGAGAAGGCGCGCCTGACGCTGGCGAAGCTCAGGGAACATGCCGCCGGCGAGGAGGGGCGCGAGGCGCTGCTCAAGGCGGCGGCCGACGCCGTGCATGCCTATTTCATCCAGCGTGAGCTCTGCGGCTTGCGCCGGCACGAGGCGATCATCCGGGAATACGAGATCCCGCGCGCCGTGCTGGCGCGGCTGGGAGCGAAGTAGCCGGGCCGATATCGGCGGCCCGGGACGACCGGCACATTTCCCCAAAAATCTGGCCCGGCAGCTGGGCCCAACATGCCGGAATGCCGCGCTTTTCCGGCCCTCCGCGACAATCTGCCCTGCCCCTTGGTGGCGTCTGGACAAAGAGGGGCTTCACGCATAAACCAAACCTCGAAAAATGCCGGAGAATCTCGCCAGCTCGTCGCCATGCGCAGACGGGCGGCGCGTGTGAGCGAGGGGCAAGTGCTCTTCTCCGGCGATCATGGACGAAAGGACGGAGTCCTCGTGAGCGCGACGCACACCCACGAACCCACACGGCGGGATTTCCTTTATGTTGCCACGGGCATGGCGGGCGCCGTAGGCGCCGCGGCGGTTGCCTGGCCCTTCATCGACCAGATGCGGCCCGACGCCTCGACGCTGGCGCTCGCCTCTGTCGAAGTGGATGTTGCGCAGCTTCAGCCCGGCATGTCGCTGACCGTGAAGTGGCGCGGCAAGCCGGTGTTCATCCGCAACCGTACGCCTGAGGAGATCGAGGCGGCGAAGAGCGTGCCGCTGGACGACCTCAAGGACCCGGTCGCGCGCAACGCGAACCTGCCGTCCGACGCGCCGGCCACCGACGCGGATCGCGCTGCCGGCGAAGGCAAGGAAAACTGGCTGATCATGGTCGGCGTCTGCACGCATCTCGGCTGCGTGCCGCTGGGCCAGGCGGGCGATTTCGGCGGCTGGTTCTGCCCGTGCCACGGTTCGCATTACGACACCGCCGGACGGATTCGCAAAGGCCCGGCGCCGGAGAACCTCGCAGTGCCGACATTCGCGTTCATTTCGGACACCAGAGTCCGGATCGGTTGAGGGGAGAAAACCAATGAGCGGCGGACACTCGACCTATACCCCCAATTCCGGCATCGGACGCTGGGTTGACGCACGCATGCCGCTGCCGCGGCTGGTGCACGACTCGTTCGTTTCCTACCCGGTACCGCGCAACCTGAACTACGCCTACGCCTTCGGCGGCATCCTGTCGCTGATGCTCGCCTCGCAGATCCTGACCGGCGTGGTGCTCGCAATGCACTACACGGCCGATACCGGCCTGGCGTTCGGCTCCGTCGAGCATATCATGCGCAACGTCAATTCGGGCTGGCTGCTGCGCTACATGCACTCCAACGGCGCGTCGATGTTCTTCATCGCCGTCTATATCCACATCTTCCGCGGCCTCTACTACGGCTCCTACAAGGCTCCGCGCGAGCTGCTCTGGATTCTCGGCTGCGTCATCTATCTCCTGATGATGGCGACCGGGTTCATGGGCTACGTGCTGCCGTGGGGCCAGATGAGCTTCTGGGGCGCCACCGTCATCACCGGCTTCTTCACGGCGATTCCGCTGGTCGGCGACTGGATCCAGCAGCTGCTGCTCGGCGGCTTCGCGGTCGACAATCCGACGCTGAACCGCTTCTTCTCGCTGCACTACCTGCTGCCCTTCATGATCGCGGGCGTCGTGATCCTGCACATCTGGGCGCTGCATGTGGTCGGCCAGACCAACCCGACCGGCATCGAGGTGAAGTCGAAGACCGACACCGTGGCCTTCACGCCCTACGCGACCATCAAGGATGCGTTCGCGATGGTGCTGTTCCTGATCATGTTCGCCTGGTTCATCTTCTACATCCCGAACTATCTCGGCCATCCGGACAACTACATCGTCGCCGATCCGCTGAAGACGCCGGCGCACATCGTGCCCGAATGGTACTACCTGCCGTTCTACGCGATCCTGCGCGCCGTCACCTTCAACATCGGGCCGATCGACTCCAAGCTCGGCGGCGTGCTCGCCATGTTCGGCTCGATCGCGGTGCTGTTCTTCGTGCCGTGGCTGGACACGTCGAAGGTGCGCTCGGCGGTCTACCGCCCGTGGTACAAGATCTTCTTCTGGCTGTTCGTGGCGAACGCGCTCTTCCTCGGATGGCTGGGCTCGCGCCCTGCCGAGGGGGCCTATGTGGTGATGGCGCAGCTGGCGACGCTCTACTACTTCGCCTTCTTCCTCGTCATCATGCCGGTGCTCGGCCTGATCGAGACGCCGCGTCGGCTGCCGAACTCGATCACCGAGGCCGTGCTGGAGAAGAACAGGGGCGGCGCAGGCCACCCCGCAGGCGCCACAGCCGCGCCGGAAACCAAAGGCTGAGAGGGGCATTCCGATGAACAGGATTCTCAGCGTTCTGGCGGCTGCCGGCGTTGTCATGGCCGGCGCGGTCGGCATCGCCGTGTCGCAGGACGAGGGTGGCCACAGCGCCGCCGAACCGACGCATTTCCCGATCAACAAGCCGACCGAGGAGGACTGGACCTTCGCCGGGCCCTTCGGCACCTACGACCGCGGGCAGCTGCAGCGCGGCCTGAAGGTCTACAAGGAGGTCTGCGCGGCCTGCCATTCGATGGACCTGGTGGCGTTCCGCTCGCTTGAGGCTCTCGGCTATTCCGAAGCACAGGTGAAGGCGCTGTCGGCCGAGTACACCGTTCAGGACGGGCCGAACGACGAAGGCGACATGTTCGAGCGCCCGGGCATCCCGTCCGACCACTTCCCGGCCCCCTTCGCGAATCCGCAGGCAGCGGCCGCCGCCAACAATGGCGCCGCGCCGCCCGACCTGTCGCTGATCGCCAAGGCGCGCGGCGTCGAGCGCGGCTTCCCGACCTTCGTCTTCGACATCTTCACCCAGTATGCCGAGAACGGGCCGGACTACATCCACTCGCTGCTGACCGGCTACGACCACGAGCCGCCGGCCGGCATGGCGATCGCCGAGGGCACGCACTACAATCCCTATTTCATCGCCGGCAAGTCGCTCGCCATGGCCAAGCCGCTGTCGGACGACCAGGTGACTTATGACGACGGCAGCCCGCAGACGGTCGACCAGTATGCGCGCGACGTTTCCGCATTCCTGATGTGGGCGGCCGAACCGCATCTCGAGGATCGCAAGAAGACCGGCTTCCGCGTCATGGTCTTCCTCGTGCTGTTCGCCGGCCTGGTCTACCTCACCAAGCGCAAGATCTGGGCAAACGTCGCGCACTGAGCGGCGGACGCCCATCTCGATCGGAAAAGGGCGCGACGAGCGCCCTTTTCTTTTGCCGCGACGCCCGGCACAACTAGGCTGCAAGGAGCCCAGCCGCGATGAAGACCACGCTCGAAGACACGCTGCTTTCGTCGATCCGGACCATTCCGGACTATCCCAAGCCGGGCGTCCTCTTTCGCGACATCACGACGCTGCTCGGCGACGCGCGCGCTTTCCGCCGGGCGATAGACGAGCTCGTGCATCCCTATGCCGGGCTGAAGGTCGACAAGATCGCCGGCATAGAGGCGCGCGGCTTCATTCTGGGCGGGGCCATCGCACACCAGCTTTCCGCCGGCTTCGTGCCGATCCGCAAGAAGGGCAAGCTCCCGCACGAGACGGTGCGGGTCGCATACAGCCTGGAATACGGCCTGGACGAGATGGAGATGCACAAGGACGCCGTGAAGCCGGGCGAAAAGGTGATCCTTGTCGACGACCTGATCGCCACCGGCGGCACGGCCCAGGGCGCCGTGAAGCTGCTCACCCAGATGGGCGCCGACATCGTCGCCGCCTGCTTCGTCATCGACCTGCCGGACCTCGGCGGGCGCAAGAAGCTGGAGGAGCTCGGCGTGACGGTGAGGACGCTGATCTCCTTCGAAGGGCATTGAGGCACGCGTGCCCTCGCGGGGACGCGTCTGCCCGAGCTAAGCCACCTTCACGAGCACGGCGCTGTCGAACTCGATCACCTTCGCGCCGGTGGAATCGACGCCTTCGGCGCGGACGGTCAGCACGCTCCAGCCCGGCCTCGAGGCCATGGCACGGTGCGACAGCGCGGTGCGGCTGAAGCTTATCGTCTCGCCGGCATAGACCGGCTTCAGCCATTTCAGGTTGGTGATGCCGGGCGACGGGCCGAATACCGGCTCGGGGCCCTGGCCCGTCCAGCGCTTCACGGGCGTGTCGACGTTGCGCTTCATCCAGGCTGCGGCGGTGTGCCAGCCGGATGCGCAGAGACCGCCGAGCACGCTTTCCCTCGCCAGGTCCTCATCGAGGTGGAAGGGTTGCGGGTCGTATTTTCGCGCGAAGGCCTTGATGGCTGCGGCGTCGAATGTATGGCTGCCGATATCGACGGGCACGCCGATTTCGAAGAACTCGTCGAGCGTCACGACGCGGCCTCGCGCTTGAGGAACATGACCGAGTTCTCCATTTCGAAGACGGTTTCGCCGCGCTGGTTCACCAGCTCGGACCGGAACGTCACGAGCCCGAGCGACGGGCGCGATTTCAAAGGTCGGCTCGCGACGACCGTCGCCGTGCCGCCCAGCCTGTCGCCGGCAAGCACCGGCCTCTTCCACTTGATGCGGTCCACGCCGGGCGAGCCTTGTCCCGTGGAATCGAGCAGGAATGCGTCGCAGATCATCCGCATGTAGATCGCGCTGGTGTGCCAGCCTGACGCCGACAGGCCGCCGAGGATGCTTGCCTCGCCGGCCTCCCGGTCGAGATGCATCGGCTGCGGGTCGAATTCGCTCGCGAACTCGACGATCTCTTCGGCCGTCACCGTCCTCGCGCCAAGGTCGATCGACGTACCCTCGACGAAATCCTCAAAGGCCCATGTCTTGCGGGTCATGCGGATCCTTCTGCCAGCGCTTTTCGGGGTGGGAACGCAACGTTGGAACGGCTTCGAACCGTGGTGATACGGGATAGCCGGCTCAGAGCCAACCCTTGCGGCGGAAGAACCAGAAGGGAAGAACGGCGGACACGACCATCAGGCCGAGCGCGAAGGGATAGCCGAAGAACCATTTGAGTTCTGGCATGACGCTGAAGTTCATGCCGTAGACGGAGGCGACCAGGGTCGGGGGCAGGAAGACCACCGCCGCGACCGAGACGATCTTGATGATGGCGTTCTGCTGGATGTTGATCATGCCGAGCGTCGCGTCGAGCAGGAAAGTGATCTTCTGCGTCTGGAACGAGGCGTGGTCGGAGAGCGAGGCGACGTCGCGCGACAAGGTCTTGACGCGGGCGCGGAGCCCCTTGTCCTCCAGGTCGCGCCCGACGATGTTGGCGAGGAAGCCGGAAAGGCGCTGCAGGGTGAGCAGGCTGTCCTGAATCTTCGACACGAGGTCCTCCTTGCTGCCGATGCCGCGCAGGATCTCCTGGAAGTCGCGGTCCCGCTTGGAGGGCTTCTTCTCCTTGGATTCGAAGATGTCCTGCGAGATGCCGATGACCTCCCGGCTGGCCCTTTCCAGCACATCGGCCAGCCGGTCGACGATCGCTTCGAGCAGCGCGACCAGGATCGTGTCGCCGCCCGTGCAGCCGGTGTCGGCCTTCTCGGCGCGCATCGGGAAGGTCTGGAAGGCGCGCGGCTCATGATAGCGGATGGTCACCAGCCGGTCGCCTGCAAGGACGAAAGTCACCGGCAGCATCTCGGGGCGGTCGTCGTCGGCTTGCGCCGGCAGCGTCGCGGTCATGACATAGGCGCCGTTCTCGACATAGAGGCGCGAGGAAATCTCGATCTCCTCCATCTCCTCGCGGGTGGGGATGCCGGCGCCGATCCACTGCTCGACGGATTCTTCCTCTTCCTTCGTCGGGCTGAGGAGGTCGATCCAGACGACCTGCTCCCTGTTGGCCGCGAGATCGCTTACGGCGCGCAGGCGGTCGTTGTCAGCGACGAAAGCCTTGATCATCGCCGGTTCTCCTATGCCGAACGGATCGGCGCAACGGTCGTGGGCGCAGCGGGCGCTTAGACCGGGCGGAGCGAAGCGTCAAGGGCAGGGGCCGGAGGCGAAGGCAGAAGCGGACGGCGAGAAAGCCGCAGCGGACGCCAAGCACGTCCGCCGCGGAGCCTGGTCAAGGCATCAATCGCCGATGGGATTGATGTCGTTCACGAAGCGCAGCAGGTCGGCGAAGGTGAAGGTGCCAGCCTTCGCCGAGGGCAGGGTGGGCTTCCAGTTCTTCTCCTGCCAGATGAACGAGTTCTGGTCGCCATGGACGAGGCCGACGAAGACCTCGGAGATGATGGTCGAGCCGACCGGGCCAAGGCGCTCGCCATTGTTGCGGACCTTCGCCTCCTTGAGGATGTAGTACCAAAGGGGCGTCGCCAGATGGAGGCCCTGCGCCTTGGCGACGGCGCCGTCCGTCGAGCCGTTGCTGTCGGAGATGATCTCGGCGGTGGTCAGCGGGTGCTTGATCTTCATGTGCTTCGCAACAGCCTGGCCGGAAGGCAGGCCGAGATTGACGCCGCGCTTCAGGTTGCGGAAGGCGAGGTTGCCGCCGCCGCCAGGCAGGTTGTGCAGGGACGCGACCAGATACGGGTCGAGCTTGCGCGACGGCTGCATCGTGACGGGAGCTCCGCCGCTGTCGCCGAGCTCGTGGAACCGCCGCCAGTCGATGATCCAGTTCGAGGGCAGCGCCGGGAAGCCGCTCCCGCCGGACGCCAGGTCACCGATGATGTCCCCCGAAAGGCCGCTGAACAGGAAGAACAGCTCGAACGGCTGCGGGGTATTGAAAACCTTGTTCTGTGCATAGCGACCCCGGACCATCGAGTGCCCGAGGCGATAGGCAGCGGCGGAAAACTCCACCGGCATATAGGGAACTTTCTTGAAGCGGTAGAATTTGCGGCCCTCCTTGAGGATCTTGGCGACGATCCCCTTCTCGGTCAGCCGCTCGACCCAGTCGTGCAGGACGATCCACTGATAGTGCCAGGTGACGAGGCGGCGCGCCTCGGCGAAGATGTCGGGCGGCGGGTTGGGGCCGGCGGAGAGCATGTCGCAGACGGCGTTGTGGAACTTGAGCATCGCCAGATGCGTCTGCGCCACCAGAAGGTTCTCGTCGTTGCGATGGTCGCCGATCAGCGCGAAACCCTCGGGGCTGCGCGGCAGGTCGTTGCGGAAGTCGCCTTCGCCGGTGTTCAGGTTCTTGCCGATCAACAGCTTCGGCCCATGCTTGCTGCCGGCGGCGGGATTGCGCGCGTAGAGATGCGGGCTGCCGTCCGGGCCCAGGCCGTAGACGGAGTCCAGGTCGATGCTCGGGGTGCGGAAGTTCTCGACGCCGAGCGGATCCTTTTCCTTGTCGCCGAGAGAGGTGAGGTCGAGCGTGATGTCGTGATCGACGAACTGGCCGAAATAGGTGAAGCCGGACGGGATGTTCGGGTTGTTGCCGGTTGGGTCGCCGGCGTTGGCGTCGAGCATGGCGTCGGCGAGGGCCTGCAGCTTGGCGTCGCTGACCGAAAGCGGCGGCAGGGTCGGGAACATGCGGCCGAACATGCCGGGGTCCTTGTGGCCCGACAGCGCGTCGAGCAGCGCCCTGGTGGGGTGGCGTCCGGCCACGCCGTGGCCAGGCGTCGTCTTCACGGCGTTGGCCATGTTCGCCGCCTCCAGTTTGGTGATGGTGAGGGCGAGGCTGGCGGCATTCTTGGCCGGCGTCTTGGCTTTGGGCGCAGTGCTGGGCTTAGGCGCAGTCTTGAGTTTCAAGGACATGACGAGCTCCTACTGTCGCATCAGGCTTATCCCGATGCTCTGGGTCTAGCTCCCCATCGCCCGCGCAGGAGGTGTGTGGCATCGAATAGCAGACCGATTTGCCGGCTATTTT
>DATDJN010000241.1:0-2299 GCA_036520515.1 Rhizobiaceae bacterium | reverse complement strand
ACATCTTCAAGCCGGGCAGCGTCGGCATCGTGTCCCGTTCGGGCACGCTGACCTACGAAGCCGTGTTCCAGACCACCCAGGAAGGCCTCGGCCAGACCACCGCGGTAGGCATCGGCGGCGACCCGGTCAAGGGCACCGAATTCATCGAGGTCCTGGAAATGTTCCTCGCCGACCCCAAGACCACCTCGATCATCATGATCGGTGAAATCGGCGGCTCGGCCGAGGAGGACGCCGCCCAGTTCATCAAGGACGAGGCCAGGCGTGGCCGCAAGAAGCCGATGGTCGGCTTCATCGCCGGCGTCACCGCCCCTCCCGGCCGCCGCATGGGCCATGCCGGCGCGATCATCTCCGGTGGCAAGGGCGACGCCGGATCCAAGACCGCGGCGATGGAAGCGGCCGGAATTACGGTCTCGCCGTCGCCGGCGCGGCTCGGACACACGCTTGCCGAAAAGTTGAAATCGTAATTCAATCCTTGGTTCTTTTGAGCGCGAATATTCGTCCTAAATAGGGTAAAGGTGCTTTACCGAGCTGGTTCGGGCTTCCGGACCGGCTACAGCGCCGTTTTCCACGCGCAAAGCGAAAACCACCAGGACGCCATCATGTCTCGCCAGGACGCGAACGCAGCATTTGCCCTCTCCTCCTTTTTGCAGGGCACCAACGCCACCTACATCGACGACCTCTACGCCCGCTACGAGCAGGACCCCGCGTCGGTTGACGCCGAGTGGCAGGAATTCTTCAAGAGCCTGAAAGATGCCCCGGCCGACGTCCAGAAGAACGCCGAGGGCCCCTCCTGGGGCCGCGACAACTGGCCGCTTACCCCGCGCGACGAACTGACCTCGGCGCTGGACGGCAACTGGGCCACCGTCGAGAAGGCCGTCGGCACCAAGCTTGCCGCCAAGGCGCAGGCCAGGGGCGCAGAGCTCTCGGCAGCCGACATCAACCAGGCGACCCGCGATTCGGTCCGGGCCCTGATGCTGATCCGCGCCTACCGCATGCGCGGTCATTTCCACGCCAAGCTGGATCCGCTCGGCATCGAGGCGCAGCGCGATCGCGAAGAGCTCGATCCGCGCTCCTATGGCTTCGCCGAAGCCGATTTCGACCGCAAGATCTTCCTCGACCACGTGCTCGGCCTCGAATACGGCTCGCTGCGCGAGATCGTCGCGATCTGCGAACGGACCTACTGCCAGACGCTCGGCGTCGAGTTCATGCATATCTCGAACGCGGCGCAGAAGGCCTGGATCCAGGAGCGCATCGAGGGGCCGGACAAGGAAATCAGTTTCACCCGCGAGGGACGCCGGGCGATCCTCAACAAGCTGATCGAGGCCGAAGGTTTCGAAAAGTTCTGCGACCTCAAGTTCACCGGCACCAAGCGCTTCGGCCTCGATGGCGGCGAATCGCTGATCCCGGCGCTGGAGCAGATCATCAAGCGCGGCGGCAATCTCGGCGTAAAGGAGATCGTGCTCGGCATGCCGCATCGCGGCCGCCTCAACGTGCTGACCCAGGTGATGGGCAAGCCGCACCGCGCGCTGTTTCATGAATTCAAGGGCGGCTCCGCCAACCCGGACGCGGTCGAAGGCTCCGGCGACGTCAAATACCATCTCGGCGCCTCGTCGGACCGCGAGTTCGACAACAACAGGATCCATCTGTCGCTGACCGCCAACCCGTCGCATCTCGAAATCGTCGATCCCGTCGTGCTCGGCAAGGTGCGCGCCAAGCAGGATCAGCACGGCGATCCGCCGGACATGCGCATTTCCGTGCTGCCGCTCCTGATGCACGGCGACGCGGCGTTCGCCGGCCAGGGCGTGGTGGCGGAATGTTTCAGCCTGTCCGACCTGAAGGGCTACCGCACCGGCGGCTCGCTGCATTTCATCGTCAACAACCAGATCGGCTTCACCACCTATCCGCGTTACTCGCGCTCCTCGCCGTACCCGTCCGACGTGGCCAAGATGATCGACGCGCCGATCTTCCACGTCAACGGCGACGATCCGGAAGCGGTGGTGTTCGCCGCCAAGGTCGCGATCGAATTCCGGCAGAAATTCCACAAGCCGGTCGTGATCGACATGTTCTGCTATCGCCGCCATGGTCACAACGAGGGCGACGAGCCAGCGTTCACCCAGCCGGTGATGTACAAGAGGATCGCGTCGCATCCCGGAACGGTCGAGATCTATTCCAAGCGGCTGATCGCCGACGGCGTGATGACCGAGGGCGAGGTCGAGAAGGCCAAGGCCGACTGGCGCGCGCGGCTCGATGCCGAGCTCGAGGCGGGTTCCGGCTACAAGCCCAACAAGGCCGACTGGCT
>DATDJN010000240.1:0-18069 GCA_036520515.1 Rhizobiaceae bacterium | reverse complement strand
GCCTGATCGTGCTGGGCTCGACCTCGACCGACGCGGCCATCAAGCGGCTTGGCCGCAACTGGAACCGCCTGCACAGGATCGTCTACGTCATCGGCGTACTCGCCGCCTTCCACTTCTTCATCCAGTCGAAGGCCGACGTCTACGAGCGACCCTGATGGCTGGCCTCTTCCTGCTTCTGATGCTCTACCGTCTTGCCCATTGGCGGGGCTTTTCGCTGACCTCGCCGCTGGTGCTCGTTGCCATCGCGGTGCTTGCCGCGATCGGCACCGCGGCCATTGAATATGCCTGGTATGGCATCGCCACAGGCGTGCCACCCGGCCGTGTGCTCGCCGCCAACCTCCACTTCTCGTTCTCGATCAGGCCGGCATGGTGGGTTCTGGCGGCCGGGCTCGGCGCGACCTTGCTTGCGCTGGTCAGGCCGCGGTTCAGCAGGGCCGAGCCCGCACGCGGCCGCCGCGCGGCCAAGGCGGCGGCCTGACCTCGCCTGCCTGCCCGAAAGCTTCGTCGCCCAATATCTGGAAGATGGACGGCTGGTGCGCGTGCTCGATTCCTTGTGCAAGCCGTTCTCGGGCTTCTTCCTCTACCATCCCGGCCGCCGGCACACGCCGCCGGCGCTGCGGGCGCTCATCGATTTCCTGAAGGCGGGAGGTTAGCCGACAGCTCCGGCCGAGCGCTCATCCGGATTCAGGACTTCCGCGATCCGCCGCATCTGTTCTCCGATCAGGTCGCATTCGGCCGGCGTCGACTGGCTCATCGCCTTTTCGATCAGGGCCGTGTGCACCGTCAGCGCTTTCATCAGGAGTTTCTCGCCCTCGGCGGTGAGGGTCAGCCTCAGCACGCGCTTGTCCTTGGCGTCGCCCGCGCGCCTCAAGAGCTTCCGTTTCTCCATCTGGGGGAGCAGCATGGTTATGTTGGAGCGTCCAACCAGCAGTTTCCGGGCAAGATCGTGCTGCGACATGCCGGGATGCCGGTAGAGGTTCATCAGCACGTCGAGTTGCGCCGGCTTCAGGTCGAGCGGCTGCAGGGCGGCGGCCACCGCGCGCTCGACCGCGTGGCAGGCGCGCGCCACCGCTACCCAGTTCCTGAATCGCGGATTGTCCCAGGGAAGGCTCTGGGAATGCCCTTGTTTATTGTTCATCATTGAACTAATATGTTCATCCTTGAACTAATTCTCGATAGGATCGCTATCATGACAGCAATCGGCGTCAAGGTCATCCGCGGCCTGTTCGGCGCCGCCGAGCGTGTCGCACCCGGGATCGGCGGCAAAGCGGCGTTCGAGCTGTTCTGCCGCACCCCCAATCCGAACCGTCTTTCGGAAGGCGAGAGGCGGGCTGTCGATCGGGCCGCCGGTTTCATGGACGAAGCCCGGCATCACCGCCTGACGATCGACGGGCGCTGCGTGGTGGCGCACGAGTTCCGGCCGCGCGGCGGTCGGGAGAATGCCGGCGCCGTTCTGGTGCTGCATGGCTGGCGCTCGCGCACCGAATATATGAAATGCCTCATCGAAGCCTATCGCGACGCCGGCTTTCGCGTCGTGTCGCTGGACCTGCCGGGACACGGCGGTTCGGGAGGACGTCGGCTCAATCTGGCAATCGCCGTCAAGGCCGCGCATGCGGCTGGCGAGTGGTTCGGACCGTTCGTCGCCGTGGTGGGCCATTCCTTCGGCGGCTCCGTCGCGGTCAACGCCGTCGCCGGTACCATAGCAGGCATCCCGCCGCTTGCCGCATCGAAGCTGGTGCTCATTGCCGCGCCGAGCTCGATGCCGGTCCTTTTCGACGATTTCGGTCGCTTGCTGCGGCTCGGCCCGCGTGTCCGGGCGGCCCTTGCGAACGAGGTGCGCCGGGTTGCCGGGCGGCCGCTCGCCGAATTCACCGGCTCGCGCCAGCTCGCCGAAACGATGCTGCCTACGCTTGTCGTCCACGCGCCCGACGACCGCGAGGTCCCGGCCGGCCATGCAGAGCGTTTCGCGGAGGCCGGCGAGCATGTGCGGCTACGCTGGGCGCCGGGCCTCGGGCACCGCCGAATCCTCTCCGATCCGGCAGTCGTCGAGGCTGCATTGATCTTCGTCGCCCGCCCCGCGGTTACCTCCCACTGACTCTTCCGCCGTCTGCCTCAGATTGCATCGGCGAAACAAAAAAGGTTTCGCCGCGTTGTCTCCGGTGACGATCGGCCGTTCGGCTGCGATATGGAGGCATGGCGAAGGACAACAACACGACCGCTTCGACCAGGAGCGCGATCAGTTGCGCCGGCAGGAAGGCGGAGCGAGGCATCATCCCGGCTTGCGGCGCTCAGGAGCAGGCCTGCCACGAGCCCGCCGCCGGCCAGTTGGATGGACGCCTGCCGGGGCCGTGCGCGGAGGTTGGAGCCTCACGGCGATCCAGGCGAAAGGCTCGTCGACCAACCGAACAGCAGGGTTCTGCGTATGGGCGGAAGATTATCGTTTCCAAGGACTTGGGGCGGGTCACGAGGATGTGAAGCTATGTCGCAACACTATCGTGAAATTTATTGGACGTTTAACGTTATCGGTATGAATCGGTCAGATCGCGCCTTACATCTGCCTTGGCTTGGCACGATGCATTCATGCGGCGAATTCGAAATGGATCATCAATGAAACTTTTCGCCAGAAGGGTCCTCCTGCTTCCCGTGGTGCTGGCAGGAGCTTTTGCGGTCGGGTTGCCTCAGGCGGAAGCGCAATCCCTTTTCGAACGCATCTTCGGCGGCGGCATTCGCAGCCAGCGGTTGGACGATGGCGGCTACCGCGGTCGCTCTCCTCGCTACGGCGACGGTTATTATCGCGAGGGTGAAGGACACAGGCAGCGGTCAAATCACCATGTAGCCCGCAAGCAGGCCCCCATCGCCAAGATCAGCGCTCCTTCCTATTACAACTACAAGGCCTCGGCCCTGCAGCGAGTAGACTTCACTTCGCTTGCCGCGATCGGCCAGTCGGCCTCCCTCGATCGGGCGACTTCGGGAACGGCTTTCCGCGAAGCCGTTTCGGGTCTCGCGGGCTACGAACTCTTCGCCGAGCCAGAGATCGCAAAGGCGCTCGTTACGTATTATTCCGCTAATCCTGATTTCATCTGGATCGCCGATAACGAGCTCAACGAGCGCGCCCGTGACGCCATACGCGTGCTGGGTGAGGCGGGGAGCCACGGATTGTCGCCGGCCGACTATGCCCTGGCCATTCCATCGGACCTGTCGGACGCTGGCCAGCGCAAGACAGACCTCATACGCTTCGAGATGGCGCTTTCGGCGCGCGTGCTGCGTTATGCGCATGACGCCGATGGCGGCCGCGTCAATCCAAACAAGCTTTCCGGCTACCACGATTTCCCGGAGAAGCCGTTTGATATGGTTGGTGCGCTGAAGATCCTGTCGCTGGCGACCGACGCGCGCGGCTGGCTCGAGAGCCGCCATCCCGCCAGTGCCGAGTACAGGGCGCTGCGCGTGGAGCTCGAGGCGCTCAACGCCAGCGCCGAGGATGCGATCGTCGTCGACCCCGGGCTTCTGCTCAAGCCCGGCGAGACCAATCCGGAGCTGGCCAAGATACTGCATCTCGTCGCCCGCGACCTCGACGACGAGATGGGGGGCGCATATGGCGAGCTGCTTGCACGCACGGTCAACAGCGAGACCTATAGCGAGGACCTCGTTCCCGTCATCAAGGCCGCCCAGGCCAAGGCCGGGCTGAAAGCCGACGGCGTCGTGGGGCCGCGCACCGTGGCAGCGCTTGCCGGTACCTCCCGTGCCGACCGAATGGACAAGGTGCTGGTGGCGCTGGAGCAGTTGCGCTGGCTGCCGCACGACCTCGGCGAGACCCGTGTCTTCATCAATCAGCCGGCCTACACGGCGAGCTTCATCGAACACGGCGTTGAGAAGCTCAACATGCGCGCGGTGATCGGCAAGCCGTCCAACCAGACGAGCTTCTTCTACGACGAGATCGAGCAGGTCGACTACAATCCTTACTGGGGCGTGCCGCAGTCGATCATCGTCAACGAGATGCTGCCGCGCTTGCGCAACGACCCCGGCTATCTCGACCGCGCCGGCTATGAGGTTACCGATTCGAAGGGCCGGCGAATCTCGTCCTCCTCGATCGACTGGTGGGCGTACGGCTCGAAGATCCCCTACAGCGTGCGGCAGACGCCCAGTGAGGCCAATGCATTGGGCGAGCTGAAGATACTCTTCCCCAACAAGCACGCCATCTACATGCACGACACGCCCCAGAAGGAGCTGTTCAACCGCGACGAGCGCGCCTTCAGCCACGGCTGCGTTCGCCTTCAGGACCCACGCGGCATGGCGGCTGCTGTGCTCGGCAAGTCCGTCGACTATGTCGCGGCAAAGCTCGCCAAGGGCCATTCGATCGAGAAGACGACGCTGAAGATTCCGGTCTATGTGGCCTATTTCACCGCCTGGCCGGACAAGAACGGCAAGGTCCAGTATTTCGGCGACGTCTACGACCGCGACTCCCGCGTCAAGCTCGCCATGGAGAAGACGGACGCGGTGCGCGTGCCGAGCAGCTGAGGCAGAGCCGGACGACCTGTCCGCTGGACTGCTACCGCTTCTTTCGCCACGGGCATCCCCTCCCAATCGCCGGCTATCATGCAGCCGTGGGGCTGCACTTCGTCGACGATATCGGCCAGCCCGAAATGCGCGATCTGCGCGCGGACGCATGCCGCGCTCTTGCAGGCGCACGGGTGTTTCGAGATATCGGGAATGCCCACGTAGAAGCGGGCAGCGATGCCCTTCCGTCTCTTCGGCGAAGATCTCCTCGTCGCTGCGCCCCTCGTTCCCGGCTTTGCGCTTGCGTCGATCAAATCCTTGCGGTCAGCATTAGTCCAAGCCCTTCGATGCAGGCTCGCGCCGATCTCAGCCGCAAGCGTATGGCAAACGCTGCATTGCCATGCGTCGTCGTGAATAGGCGAGGGAAGCCATGGGAATGGTGGGCGATGCAGGGATTGAACCTGCGACCCCACCCGTGTGAAGGGTGTGCTCTCCCGCTGAGCTAATCGCCCGCCGCCGGCCACAGGCCGAAGCGCGCCGCGATATAGGCCGCGGCCGCCATTGAAGTCAAGGAGGCTTTCAGGCTGCCGCCGCAGCGATCAGCCGTTCGGCCAGACCGACGGTCAATTCGTCGAAATGCGATATCACCCTGGACGGCTCGAATTCGCGCACGTGGCGGTCCGTATAGCCGAAATCGACGGCCACGACCGGTATCCCCGCGGCCTTCGCCGTGTCGATGTCGGTCCTGGAATCGCCGACCATGACCGCGCGGTTCGTCGCACCGCCGGCAAGCCGGATCGTCTCGGTCAGGTGTCTGGGATCGGGCTTGCGGTGTGCGAATGTGTCCTGGCCGCAGATCGCGGCGAAGAAGCCGCTCATGCCGAGTTCGACCAGCAGGCGCTTGGAAAACTCTTCGGTCTTGTTGGTGCAGACCGCCAGCAGGTAGTCGGCCGCGCGGAAGCGCTCGAGTGCCTCGATCACGCCTGGATAGGGCATCGACTGGCCCGGAATGTTGGCACCGTAATGCTCGAGGAACATCGCAAACAGCCGGTCGTGCTCGTCGACGGGCAGGGCGCGCCGCTGTGCCTGGTAGGCGCGCTCGATCATCACCCGGCCGCCATGGCCGACGAACTGTCGGAAACCGGACGCGTCGGTGCGCGCGACGCCGCCGGCGGAAAGCGTGTGGTTCAGGCTGTCCAGGAGGTCCGGCGCCGTGTCGACCAGGGTGCCGTCGAGGTCGAAAACGATGATCGGCTTGGCCATTGAGATAGCGGTCCTGTCCGTTGAAGCCGCCGCGTGGATTTTAGGCGGCGCTTGGCCGATACCGCGCGTCGCGCCGCGGTGCAAGCCGCGCTTTCCCGGCCATTCCGCCCGGGCCTGCCCACGGCCATGTCGATCCGGCCTGCCGTCCAGCCTTTGCCGTCCTCAGCCAAAGATGCTAGGAGCGCCGGACATTTTAACGGGGTGCCCGAAAGTCGATGGATGCAAAGGCGTTGAAGGTCGAGGCGGCGCGGGCCGCCCTTGCGCATGTCCGCGACGGCATGCGGCTAGGCATAGGCACTGGCACGACCGCGGACGAATTCGTGCGCCTGCTCGCCGAAAAGGTCGCCGGCGGCATGAAGATTGTCGGCGTGCCAACCTCGGAGCGCACCGCAGCGCTTTGCGCCGAACTCGGCGTTGCCCTCTCCACGCTTGACGAGACGCCGGAGCTAGACCTTACCATAGACGGCGCCGACGAGATCGATCCGGAGCTTTCCCTGATCAAGGGCGGTGGCGGGGCGCTGTTGCGCGAGAAGATCGTCGCCGCGACATCGGCGCGGATGATCGTTATCGCTGACGAGACCAAGCTGGTGCCGGTGCTTGGCCGCTTCCCGCTGCCGATCGAGGTCAACCGTTTCGGCCTGAAGGCGACCGAACTCGCCGTCGCGCGCGCCGCCTCCGGGCTCGGCCTTTCGGGGCCGCTGACATTGAGGGTGACGAACGGCCAGCCTTTTGTTACAGACGGCGGGCATCTGATCCTGGATGCATCTTTTGGCCGCATTCAGGATACAAGAGCGCTGTCGAATGCTCTTCACGCCATACCGGGGGTCGTCGAGCACGGACTGTTCCTGGGCTTGGCCAGACTGGCGATCGTCGCCGGCCCCGACGGGATCAGGACCGTCGAGGCAAACTGACTAACCAGGGAGTTCTTCCTATCATGAAATTGATCAACCGCGTCCGCCGAACCGCCGCCGTCCTGGCAGCGTCGGCCTTCGTCGTTGCCGCGTCGCACGCCTACGCCCAGGAGGTCTCCGAATCGCACCTCAAGGCTGCCCGCGCGACCATAGCCGCCGTCGGCGCGACCAACAACTACGACATCATCCTTCCGGCGGCCGCGCAGCAGCTCAAGCAGGAACTCATCCAGCAGAATCCCGACCTCACCGACGTGATCATTTCGACCGTCGACGAAAAGGCGCTCGCGCTTGCCGGCCGCCGCGCCGACCTCGAGCGCGAGGCGGCGCTGGCCTATGCCAAGATCTTCAGCGAGGAAGAACTGAACGCCATCACCACCTTCTACGACAGCGCGCCCGGCAAGAAGCTGCTCGCTTCCGGCCCGATCGTCGCCCGCGAAGTGGTGAAGGCGGCCGAGATCTGGCAGCGCGGCATCTCCCGCGATCTCGCCACCGAAGTCGGCAAGCAGATCTCGGACATCGTCGACGCGCAGGTGGCGGCGGACAAGGCCGCCGCCGGCAACGCCGCTCCGGCACCCGAAGGCGAGCTCCCGGCTCTGCAGGGTCTCGAAGCGCCGGCCCAATAGCCTCACGCTTCTCGCTTGGACCAAAGCCCGGCTTCAGGCCGGGCTTTTCTTTTGGAAGATCACCTCCTAACTGTCATCCGCTACTTCTGCGGAGACCAGGCCCATGCCGCGTTACGACTATGATCTTTTCGTCATCGGCGGCGGCTCGGGGGGGACGCGCGCCGCGCGCGTCTCTGCATCGCTCGGCAAACGCGTGGCAGTCGCTGAGGAATACCGCTTCGGCGGCACTTGCGTCATCCGCGGCTGCGTGCCGAAGAAGCTTTTCGTCTATGCCTCGCAGTTCCCGGAGCACTTCGCCGACGCGGAAGGCTACGGCTGGACCGTGCCGCAGGCGCGCTTCGACTGGCCGACGTTGATCGCCAACAAGGACAAGGAGATCGGCAGGCTCTCAAGCGTCTACCAGGGCGGCGTCGAGAAGGCCGGCGGCGAGACGTTCCATAGCCGCGCAACGCTGGTCGATCCGCACACCATCCGCCTCGAGAACGAGGACCGCACGGTCACGGCCGAGCATATCCTTGTCGCCACCGGCGGCCGGCCCAACCCGCACGCCGCGCTGCCCGGCCACGAGCACTGCATCTTCTCCGACGAGGCCTTCGACCTGCCTCAACTGCCGAAGGCGATCACGATTGCCGGCGGCGGCTACATCGCAGTCGAGTTCGCAAACATCTTTCACGGCCTCGGCGTCGACACGACGCTCATCTACCGCGGGAAGGAAATCCTGCAGCGCTTCGACATGGATTTGCGCAGACGCCTGCACGAGGAGATGACGGCGAAGGGCATCCGCATCCGTTGCCACACCATCTTCGAGCGGATCGAGAGGCGCGGCGACGGCAGGCTCGACGCCGCCCTCAGCGACGGCGAGGTCCTCGTCGCCGACCAGGTGCTGCTGGCCATCGGCCGCATCCCCAACACGCAGAATCTCGGGCTGGAGGCTGTCGGCGTGAAGACGGGAGTCAAGGGCGAGATTCTGGTCGATCCCTATTCGCGCACCAATGTGAAGAACATCTGGGCGATCGGCGATGTCACCGACCGCGTGCAACTGACCCCCGTGGCGATCCACGAGGCGATGTGCTTCATCGAGACGGCCTTCAAGGACAACCCGACCCAGCCGGACCACGACTGCATTGCCACGGCCGTCTTCTCGCAGCCGGAGATCGGCACCGTCGGCTTGTCGGAAGACGAGGCGGCGAGACGCTTCCCCAACCTCGAAGTCTACACTGCCTCCTTCCGGCCGCTGAAGAACACGCTCGCCGGCCGCCCGGACAGGATGCTCACCAAGCTGGTCGTCGACGGCGACACGAGGCTTGTACTCGGCGCCCATATTCTGGGACCGGACGCCGGCGAGATGGCGCAGCTCCTCGGCATCGCATTGAAGGCGGGCCTCAGCAAGGACGATTTCGACCGCACCATGGCAGTACATCCCACGGCGGCCGAAGAGCTCGTTACCATGTACAAGCCGAGCTACCTGGTGAAGCACGGCGAGCGCCACGCCTGCTAGCCAACCGGTGCCTTCACCCGCGCCGCCTGCCTCGAAAACTGCTGGTCGGCCAGCACGCCGATCAGGATCACAGAACCCATCACGGCGAAGTTCAGCGAACTCGGTATGCCGAGCAGGTTGACCAGGTTCTGCAGCACCTGCAGAAGCACGGTGCCCAGCACCACGCCGACGATCGACCCTTCGCCGCCGCGCAGCGAGCAGCCGCCCAGGACCGCCGCGGCTATGGCGTAGAGCTCGTAGAAATTGCCGTGCGAGGAGGGCGAAATCGAGCGCGTGTACATGGCGATGAACACCGCCGCCACCGCCGTCAGCCCGCAACAGATCACGTAGGCGGCTATGGTGATTCGCGCCGTGTGGATGCCGCTGTAGCGCGCCGCCTCCTCGTTCTTGCCGACGGCAAACAGGTAGCGCCCGAACACCGATTTGTGCAGCACCACGCCCATGACGATCGTGATCAGGATGAAGGCGATCAGGCTGTGGGGGATGCCGTAGAAACGGCCGGCGACCAGCCATTCGAGCGTCGGGAAGCTGGCTCCGAACGGAAAGCCCGCCGTGGCGTCCTCGGTGTAGTAGCGGGCGATGCCGCGGTAGATCAGCAGGCCGCAGAGCGTCACCACGAAAGGCTGCAGCCCGAGCTTCGCGACCAAGAAGCCATGCAGCAGGCCGATCAGGCAGCCGAGCGCCACCACGATGACGAAGGCGATGCCGGGGTTCACCGACTCGCTCGCCACCAGGTCGACGAAGATCACGCCGAGCAGCGCGATGATCGAGCCGACCGACAGCTCGATGCCGCCAGAGATGATGACGAAGGCCTGCGCCACCGCGAATATGCCGAACAGGCCGACAAGGTTCGCCGTGTTCGACAGGTTTATCGGAGACAGGAAGCGCGGGTTGATGATCGCCACCACCGTGCCGACGACGATGATCAGGACGAGAAGCCAGAGGTCTTTCCGATTGATCATCGCGCAAAATTTCCGGTGAGGTGAGGGGGCTTCATGCCGCGAGCCTGCCGACGGCAAGGGACAGGATCGATTGCTCGCTGAGTTCGTCGCGTTGCAGGAAGCCGGCTATGCGGCCTTCATGCATCACCGCGACGCGGTCGCTGACCCCAATGACCTCCTCCATGTCGGAGGAGATCATCAATATGCCGACGCCGTTGTCGGAGAGTTCGCGCATCAGCCGGTAGATTTCGCTCTTCGCGCCGACATCGACGCCGCGTGTCGGCTCGTCGAAGATCAGCACCTGCGGCTGCATCGACAGCCATTTGGCCAGAACCACCTTCTGCTGATTGCCGCCCGACAACGATGCGGCGGGCGCCGCCACGCTGCGCGTCCTGATGTCCAGCCGGTCGCGCTGCTTCAGCGCGTCCATTTCCTCGGCGCCGAAATCGATCAGTCCGCGCTTCGCATGCGCTTCGAGATTGGCAAGCGTGATGTTCTGGCGGATCGGGAAATCGACGATGAGGCCGGAGCGTTTGCGGTCCTCCGGCACCAGGTAGAGGCCGCGCGCGATGGCCGCGCTGGGGGACGCTATGGGCGCGGTCTCGCCCCTGATCCTGACCTCGCCCCCCTTCAATGGCTCGAGGCCGAAAACGGCGCGCGCCAGTTCGGTGCGGCCGGAGCCGACGAGACCGGCGAGCCCAAGGATTTCGCCGCGCCTCACCGACAGGCTGACGGCCTGCTCGGGCCGGTACGCCGTTCGCACGCCGGCGAGTTCCAGGATCGGCTCTCCCGGCGGTTTCGCAGGCGGGCGGTAGAGCGTCTTCAGATCGCGGCCGATCATGTGGCGGATCATGACGTCGGCGTGGATCTCGTCCTCGCCGAGTTCGGCGACGCGTTTGCCGTCGCGCAGCACGACGACGCGATCGGCCGAGCGCTCGATTTCGGCCAGGCGGTGCGAGATGAAGATCACGGACACGCCCTCGGCCTTTAGCCGGGCGACGATCTTCAGCAGCCGCTCGGTTTCCGAAGCGGTGAGGCTCGACGTCGGCTCGTCCATGATGACGAGCCTGGCCTTGAGCGACAACGCCTTGGCGATCTCTACCAGTTGCATTTCCGCCAGCGACAGCGAGGCGACCGGCGTCTCCGGGCCGAAATCCGCGCCGAGCTGCTTCAGGTAGGGCTCCGCCCTGCGGTTGAGCTCGCCTTCGTCGATGAGCCTCAGCGGTCCGCCCTTCAGCGGTTCGCGGCCGATGAAGATGTTGGCCGCGGCGGTCAGGTTCTCAAATAGGTTCAATTCCTGGTGCACGAAGGCGATACCGCCGCGCATCGAGCCGCCGACGGTCAGGCGCTCCATCGCGACGCCGTCGAGTTCGATCGTGCCGCCGGTCGGCGCGACGACACCGCCCAGGATCTTCATCAGCGTCGATTTGCCGGCGCCGTTTTCTCCCACGAGGCCGATTACCTCGCCTTGGTTTACGGAAAAGCTGATGCCGTCCACGGCCCTGATGCCGGGATACACCTTCGAGATTCCCGTCATCTTCAGGAACGGTTCTGGCATCGGCGAACTATGCTGATTGGTTCGTCGGACAGCAATACGCGCCGAACAGGCCGGCTGGGAGAATGAACCGGCCTGCTCGCTCCAAGGCGTCAGCCGCCGCTGATGCGCGACTTCAGTTCCGCCTCGAATGCGTCGACATTCCCCTTGTCGATCATCTTGGTGGGCACGATGATCAGCTTGTTCTCGGGTACCACCGACTTGTCGCCCTCGAGATACTTGGCCATCAGCTTCATGCCCTGGTAGCCCCATTCAAAGGGGTCCTGCACGACCGTGCCGGCGATGGTGCCCTCGCGCACGCCGCCCAGCGTGATCGGGTCCTCGTCGAAGGCGATGACCGTCACCTGGCCGAGCTTGCCGCTCTCCTTCAGCACCTCGTAGATGCGTGGCGGGTTGTAGGAATAGAAGCCGACCATGCAGTCGATGTCGGGGTTGGCGGCCAGCGCATCCTCGACATTGCGCTTGGCGCGCGTCTGGTCGATGTCGTCGCCGCGCACATCGATCAGTTCGACCTTCGAACCCGCGATGGTCGACTTCATACCCTCGATGCGCTCGCGCGCGTTGTCGGCGCCCGGCAGGCCGACGAAGCCGATGCACTTGCCGCCTTCAGGAAGCGCTTTTAGCGCGATCTCGCCTGCCTGCTTGCCGGCGTCAGTGTTGGACGACCCGATATAGGCTATGCGGTTGGTGTCGGGCGCGTCGCTGTCGGTCGTGAAGAGCGGCACCTGGGCGCCGATCTTGTTCAGCGAATCCGTCGAGGATTTCGGATCGACCGCGCTCACCATGATCGCCGACACGCCGCCGGCAACCAGATCCTCCATCAGGCGCTGCTGCACGGCGGCTGCGGCCTGCTCGGGATATTTCAGGGACAGGTCGTAATTGGGCAGTTCGGCCTGTGCCTTCTTCACGCCGGCCTCGGCGAGCTTCCAGAAGTCGGAGGCGCCGTTGACGACGAAGGCGAGCTGTTTCTTTTCCTGCGCCATGGCGCCGGTCGCCAGCAATGCGGCGGTCACCAGCAGGGCGCTTGCAAGTCTAAGCTTCATGAATTCCTCCCTTTCCGTTGTTCGTTTGCGGAAACGTTAAGCGGCATGCAGGGCAGGGAATAGCGAAGGGGAGCCGTCGGACTCCCGGTGCGAAACCCGTGGGCGCGCCCTCCAACGCGCCATCCTAGACCGCCAGAATTCGAGTTTCCGCGGCCACCTAAACGGACCTCTTGAAAGGAGTCAATCGCAATATTGTCGGACAAATCATATAATTCTCCCTTGCCTCCGAAGGCCGCGCGCCGACCGCCGGGCGCGCTAGCGGCCGGTTGACGCCAAGACGGCGGACGCCACTCAGATATAGATGCCAACTCCATGGCAGGCCTTCTGGGTGGCGATCGTGCGTTCCGGCGCGCCGCCGACGTCAGTCACGATGAAGGCGCCTTCGCTCAGCGTACCGACGAAAGGCGTGTCGCCGCTGCCGGGATTGAAGTAGCCGCAAACGGTCACCGATCCGCCGGGGTCCCGTTGTGCGATAATCGTGCGGAAGGGGGTGGAAGGCTGCCCTATCCTAGCGCGCACGGCGGCCTCGATGGTGCTGCGTTCGGCGTCGGTCAGGGTGATCTCGGTTCCCGCAGGCCGGGGCGCGCCGGGCACTGACGGTTTTGACGCCTGCGGCGCCGACGTGCATGCGCCAAGAGCCAGAAGCATCAAGAGCGCCGGTATTTTTTTCATCGCGAAGTCCTCCCCTTCAGAGGACCATCGCGCGACGCGTGCGGCCGCGCAAGAGGGCGCCGGCGGCCGCGATCCGTGTTCGGCAACGATCGCATTTCAGCCCCCCGGATGTCATTTGACATTGTCTCGTTTTGGTAAAGTCCTATGTTTGGTAGGTCACCCGATACGATCTTACGGCAGTTCGGGTGCTTGGAAGAGAACATCACGCTTTCGCCCCAAACTGCCCGGGAGGAGCGCCATGTCTTTCGCCGCGACGCCGCAACAGATGAAGCTGCTGAGAAAGGCCGTCGATGATTATTGCCGGGATTGCGGCATACTCGACGACGACGAACGGCTCTATGTCGCCGAACTGGCGACATCGCTGTTCCAGCTTGGCGCTATCGACCAGCACAACCTTCGGCGCGGACTGGACGACGCGATGGGTGCATGCCAGCCGCAACGCTCAGGGCTTGCGCAATAGGCAATCGACGGAGTGCTTCGGCGCCTTGTCGATGTAGTCGTCGATCTCCCCCCTGGGATCGAAACCCCACCAGAGCAGCGATCCCGCCGGTGCGTGGTTGGCAGCAGGCCGATGTCGCGGGGGCGCGCCAGCCGCGCTGGCGAAATGCTCGCCCGGCGCTGCCGACAGCGCCTCCTTCCAGGCCGCATCTCAACGGTCACAGCCCGACGCCTGGCGCTACATGGTCGAAGTTCAGGAAGCCGGAAAACAGGCTGACGCGACGGGCTATCATTCATCTGGCGTCATCACTCGCAATTGTATCTGGTCGGACCACAAATTCGCTCGCCAAGGTCCGGAAAAGGCGTAGCATAAACTGCGTAATGTCCTCCCCCCGGAGATCGGACATATGGGCGCGGCAATCATCCATACGGATCGGGTTCCCACCTGCGACGATGTTGTTTCCGCTCTGCTTTCGGGCCATCCGCTCGGCCAGCCGGTCTCGACCCGCAGCCTGCTGGCGGAGTTCCGCGCAACCGCGCCGGCCAGCATAGAGAGCGACGATGCCATCATCGCCTCGATCGTCAGGGTCTCAACTGGTCGGACCATGGCGGTGGTGTTCGACCATCGCGTCGCGCCCGAGTCGCCCCTGATGTCGTGGAGGCCGGACGCGGTCCACTGATCCCCTCTTCGATTGCTGCGCCGGGAACCATTCGAATCGTCTCCCGTTTAGAAAACGGTCACCGCCCTGGTGATCGTGGGCTCCTGCCCAGAAAAGGCCCGCTGCTTCCCCTCAGGCAGCGGGCTTTTGCTTGCCGGATGTTCGGACGGACAGCCGCGCCAATTCTTTTCGATGGAACAACCCGTTGGGCGGTGCATTTTGGAAAGCACGCAACTACGGGTTTCACCTTGCCGAAATTCTACTTCGACACATTCGATGGCGATACGACCGGGATTGATGTCGATGGCATCGAATGCGCCTCGCGCCAGGTGGTCCAGGACCGGGCGGTCGACGCGCTGCCTGACATGGCTCGGGAGCTCCTGCCGGACGGGCCGAACCGCACCTTCCGCGTCGAGGTGCGCGATGACTGTGGTAGCGTTGTCTTCCGCGCCACGCTTGAACTGAACTCCGCCTGGCTCGACGGCGAGGACCATTGATCACGAGATGCTATCGGGATTCCCGGCTGAGGCTCAGATAGGTCGGGTCGAACTCCGACATTTCCGCCAGGCGGTCGAAATCGCGAATCCTAACCTTGCCGTCCCGCCATTCGACCAGGCCGGCGCCGCGCAACTCCTGAAGCTTGCGGTTCACGTGCACGACGGAAAGGCCTAGCACGTCGCCAAGTTGCATCTGTGTCACCGGGAATTCAAAGGTGAGATCGGATGCTACGCCGGCCGCTTCGAGCCTCACGTAGAGTTCGCAGATCAAGTGGGCAAGGTGCTGCTCGGCGGAGCGGCGTCCCAGGCACGTGATCCAGGCGCGCTGGATGGCGCCGTCGATCGTTGTAGAAAGCCAGAAGAGGCGCGCCAGATGGGGGCTCGTCTCCGTCACCACCTTGATCTTCTCATGCGGGATGAAGGCCACCTTGCAAGGGCCCAGCGCCACCACACTGTGGTCCATTACCTTCAGCAGCATGGAATGCAGGTCGACGAAGTCTCCGGGCACATGGACCGCGGTGATCTGCCGTTCGCCGGAGCGCAGCGATTGGCTGCGCGCGGCGAAGCCCGATGTCACCAGACAGCTTTCCTTCTGCCGGGTGCCCTCCATGACGATCTCCTCGCCTGCCGTGAAAACGGCGGGACGCGCTGGTAGCTCACTGATGATCCTGATCTCGTCGTCGCTGAGACTGTCCCGACGTTCGAGACTGCGCAAAAATGCAGCCGTTTGAACCATGTCCTGAGAACTACCCGCGTGCGTTTAGGTTCCCGAACGACACGACGAACATCCTACGTCCAATCCGTCATCCGCGTGTATAAGTTTTTGTCCTCGTGGTCCGTAACACACTGATATGGACGCGAACAAAAGATAGTTGGCCGCTATTGTTTGCTTTGACGAGCGAGCGACCGCCGGTCAGCTGTTCGACCAGACCGCGAAAGCGGGGCGAGCGATGATGAAGTGCGCCGCGAGCCTTCAAGGTACGGCAGAAACGAACCCCCGCTTACGGCGACCCCTGAACTTGTCGCAGGGTTGGTACTTCTCAAGGCGACGTGTCTCGGCGGCCATTCGATTTGCCGGAAATTCCGGGCTAGAATAGCGGCCGGGCTTCGTGGTAGGAGCCGCGGTCCCCATTTTGGGGACGAAAACAGAGCCGGCGCGTGACGACGCCGGCCAAGTTCTGGATCAAGACAATGACGAAGTGGTCGCCGAATTCGTGGAGAGAAAAGCCCATCCAGCAGGTTCCGTCCTATCCGGACGTCGCCGTGCTCAAGGATGTGGAGGGCCGTCTCGCGACCTTTCCGCCGCTCGTTTTTGCAGGCGAGGCGCGCAAGCTGAAGAAGCAGCTTGCGACCGTGGCGGCCGGTGAAGCATTCCTCCTCCAGGGCGGCGATTGCGCCGAGAGCTTCGCCGAGCATGGCGCGGACAACATCCGCGACTTCTTCCGCGTCTTCCTGCAGATGGCCGTCGTCCTGACCTACGCGGGCGCGCAGCCTGTGGTGAAGATCGGCCGCGTGGCCGGCCAGTTCGCCAAGCCGCGCTCGGCAGACAACGAGACCAAGGACGGCGTGACGCTGCCAAGCTACCGCGGCGACATCATCAATGGCATCGACTTCGACGCCAGGTCCCGCATCCCCGATCCGGCGCGGCAGGAGATGGCCTACCGGCAGTCGGCTGCGACGCTCAACCTTTTGCGTGCCTTCGCGCAGGGCGGTTATGCGAGCCTGGAGAACGTGCATCGGTGGATGCTCGGCTTCGTATCCGACAGCCCGCAGGGTGAGCGCTACGAGGCGCTGGCCAATCGCATCACCGAAACCATGGACTTCATGAAGGCCGTGGGCATCACGTCGGAGACCAACTACGCGCTGCGCGAAACCGACTTCTACACCAGCCACGAGGCGCTGCTGCTCGGCTACGAGGAGGCGCTGACCCGTGTCGATTCCACCTCGGGCGACTGGTACGCGACCTCGGGCCACATGATCTGGATCGGCGACCGTACCCGCCAGCCCGATCATGCGCATGTCGAGTATGCCCGCGGCATCAAGAACCCGCTGGGTCTGAAATGCGGTCCCTCGCTGACGCCGGACGGCCTGCTGCAGCTCATCGACCTGCTCAACCCGGAGAACGAGCCAGGCCGTCTCACCCTGATCGCGCGCTTCGGCTCCGACAAGGTCGCCGAGCACCTGCCGAAGCTTGTGCGCGCGGTCAAGAAGGAAGGCCGCAGCGTCGTCTGGTCGTCGGACCCGATGCACGGCAACACGATAACCGCTGCCGGCTACAAGACGCGGCCTTTCGAGCGCATCCTCAAGGAAGTGCAGACCTTCTTCGAAGTGCATCGCGCCGAGGGCACGCATCCGGGCGGCATCCACATCGAGATGACCGGCAAGAACGTGACCGAGTGCACCGGCGGCGCCCGGGCCATCACGGCAGAGGATTTGCACGACCGCTACCACACGCATTGCGACCCGCGCCTCAACGCCGACCAGGCCATCGAACTCGCCTTCCTGGTGTCCGAACTTCTGAAGAAGAACACCAGCCAGATGCACACGGTCGCGGCCGAGTAAGCGGGCCAGGCATTCACAGCGAAGGCGCCGGACCTCCGGCGCCTTTCGTTTACCTACGGCACGGCGGGGGGGGCGATGAACCTCGTACTCGCCACCTTGTCCCTTGTCTCAGGTCTTTCTTTCCCACCGCAGGCCGGCGATGCGTGGATCGCCGGCGAGGTCGGCACGGCTGAAGCCGACGCGCTGGCGCGGGAACTCGCAGAGCGCCTGCACGCCCGATGCCGAAAGCCTGATGCGCCAAGTCTGGCGGTCGACCGGCTTCGGCTTGGCGAAGGCAAGGCAGGAGAGGACCGCGACGTTGGCGCGCTTTTGCGGATCGCGCACCGACTGGTAGCGGATGGCGTGAAGCTCGGCATCCCGCGCCGCGTCGGCCAGCGCCTGGCAGGCCTCGTAGTCGAAGTAGGCCGTCCAGAGTGTCGCGTCCTTCGACAGTGGCGGTCTGGTCAGGTCGATCGCCCTGTCGGTGCGGATGGCGGCGGAGAACGCCGTGTATTCCGCCGCATCCGTCGGCCACGGCGTGTCCGGGGAGTCCGCGAAGAAGAGCAGCCGGTAGAAAGCCATCTCCGCCACCGCGGTGGCGACCTGTTCGGCTGCATAGAACACGCCGCGGGTTCGCCCGGCGCGGCGGAAGCGCGATCCCTGTGGGTAGACGGAGCCATAGCGGAAGGGCGTCGCCAGCAGGTAGTCGAGATGCCGGCACTCGGCCGGGATAGCGGGCTTGGTCTCCTCGATCAGGTCTTCGAGCAGAGCCTGCTCGTCCAGCGTGTCGACCAGCTTCAGCGTGGAGACGCGGTGTTGCGCCTCGATCAGACGCCAGACCTTGCCCTCCAGTGGGACCGCGTCAGACGAGAGCGCGGCGGCTGTCCAGGTACGCGATGACATCGACCAGTCCGGCAATCGTCATGATCTTTTC
>DATDJN010000239.1:0-9173 GCA_036520515.1 Rhizobiaceae bacterium | reverse complement strand
ATGGCGTCGGTGAGCTGGATCTCGTTGCCGGCGCCGCGCTCCTGCTTCTCCAGGATCGAGAAGATCTCCGGCTGCAGGATGTAGCGGCCGTTGATGAACAGGTTGGACGGCGCCGTGCCCGGCTTCGGCTTCTCCACCATGACGGTGATCCTGAAGCCGTTGTGCGTCGCTTCGCCCTTGCCGACGATGCCATATTTGTGGGCCTCGGCCGGGTCGCATTCCTGCACCGCCACGATGTTGCCGCCGGTCGCCTCGTAGAGCTCCACCATCTCCCGCGTGCAGCTCTTCTCGGACTGCATGATCATGTCGGGCAGAAGCAGCGCGAAGGGCTCGTTGCCGACCAGCTCGCGCGCGCACCAGACCGCGTGGCCGAGGCCCAGCGGCTCCTGCTGGCGCGTGAAGCTCGTCTGCCCGGGCAAGGGCTGCAACCGCTGCAGCTTGGCCAGCTGGTCGTCCTTGCCGCGCTGGGCCAGCGTGTGGTTCAGCTCGAACTGGATGTCGAAATGATCCTCGATCACCCCCTTGTTGCGGCCGGTCACGAAGATGAAGTGCTCGATGCCCGCCTCGCGCGCCTCGTCCACGACATACTGGATGACAGGACGATCGACGATCGTCAGCATCTCCTTCGGCACCGCCTTCGTCGCCGGCAGAAACCGCGTCCCCAATCCTGCTACCGGAAATACCGCCTTGCGGACTCTTTTCAGCCCTTGCTCCATCCGCAGATCCACCCTTTTTGATTCCGAACCTGACCCTACGACATTTTCATGCCGGAATTCACGGCTAGCGACGCAATGCGTCACGTTTTCGTGTCCGGCGGATAAGGCATTTAAGGCGTTTTCGTTCCCCTGTATCCAAGATGGTAAACCAATTCATAACCGGCTTCAGCGATGAATCGTCTCCTGAACTGTCGAAGGAGGAAAACATGCGACCCAACGTAAGCATCGGCCGTGGTATCGGACGTCTTGCCTCTGTGGCTGCCACCGCTGTGCTTGGGCTCGGCCTGCTGCTTTCGCCTGCGCTCGCCGATGCCGGCTTCGAACGCTGGATCACGGGCTTCCGCCAGACGGCGGCTGAAAACGGCATATCGCGCTCGACCTACGACCGCGCCTTCCGCGGCGTCGACAGCATCGACCCGGAAGTGCTGGAGAAGGCGCGCTACCAGCCTGAATTCACGGCTCCGGTGTGGGACTATTTCGACAACCGCGTGCATGAGGATGCGGTCGCCAACGGCCGCGCCATGGCCCGCAAGTACAAGCGGACGCTTGACGGCATCGAGGCGCGTTTCGGCGTCGACCGCCATATCCTGCTCGCCATCTGGTCGATGGAATCGAACTACGGGGAAATCCTCAAGAACGACAAGGTGATGCGCAACGTCGTGCGCTCGCTGGCGACACTCGCCTATGCCGACAAGAAGCGCGCCAAGTTCGCCCGCACGCAGCTCCTCGCGGCGCTGAAGATCCTGCAGAGCGGCGACATCGACGAAAGCCACCTCACCGGCTCCTGGGCCGGCGCCATGGGCCACACCCAGTTCATCCCCACCAGCTATCAGGCCTACGCGGTGGATTTTGACGGCAATGGCCGCCGTGACATCTGGAATTCGATCCCGGACGCGCTGGCGACCGCTGCCAACCTCCTGCGCAAGAATGGCTGGCAGGCCGGCAAGACCTGGGGCTACGAGGTGGATCTGCCCGCCGGGCGCAAGTTCCCGAGCGGCTCGATGACGCTGTCGAAGTGGCAGGGCATCGGCGTGACGCGCGCCAACGGCAAGGGCTTCCGCAACGGCGGCGACAAGGCGGAGCTGAAGGCGCTGGACGGCCGCGGCGGCCCGTCCTTCCTCGTGACGAGGAACTTCTTCGTGTTGAAAGCATACAACAACGCCGACAAATATGCGCTCGCCGTCGGCCTGCTTGCGGACGAGATCGCCGGCTATGGCGGGCTCGTGCGCGACTGGAACCGGCCTTTCACGAAGCTCAGCTTCGCGGAAAAGCAGGAATTGCAGGAACGCCTGTCCACGTTCGGCTATTATGACGGCAAGTTCGACGGCAAGATCGGCCAGGGCTCCAAGACGGCCATCAAGGCTTTTCAGGAGCAGGCGGGGTTGACGCCGGATGGGCATCCAAGCATGGAAGTGCTGTCGAGGCTGCGCCAGCGTTAGGAGCATGGATTGAAGGCGAGGACGGGCGATGGGGCTCTCTCATCCCGATACCCGGTGCTGTTTCTTGCGCTGGCCGCCCTCGTCGTGGCCTTTTCCCTTGGCTCGCCATCCAGCGCCCGGGCTCAGGAAGGCGAGCCCCGCCTCGGGCTGCTAAACCGGCTTTTTGGCGCCAGGCCCGCCTACAGGATCGACGATCCGCCGGCCGATGTGGGCAGGCCCAGGACCGAACGGTTGCAGCGGGGCGAGCCCCACCGGACCGAGCGGCCGCAACGGGCAGAGCGCAAGAAGCGTCCCCGGCAACGCGAAGGGGATGAGCCGCCGCAGGTCGCCGCCGTCACCAAGCGGCCGGATGCGCGTGTCGTCATCGTCATCGGCGACTTCCTCGCCTCCGGCCTGGCCGAAGGCCTGACCACCGCCTTCACCCAGAATCCCGACGTCCGGATCGTCGACCGTACCAGCGGCTCGTCCGGCTTCGTGCGCGAGGATTTCCACAACTGGCCCGAAAAGGTCGATCAGCTGATCACCACGGAGCGGCCGGCGGCGATCGTCGTGATGATCGGCGCCAACGACCGCCAGCAGATGCTGGTCGACGGCGTGCGCGAGACGGTACGCTCGGAGAGCTGGAATACGGAATACGCAGCGCGGGCCGGCGAGCTGGCGAAGGCGATCGCCGCGCGAAAGGTGCCGTACCTGTGGGTCGGCATGCCGTCCTTCAAGTCGTCGAAGACGATGCTCGACATGCTCGCCTTCAACGACATCTATCGCGTCGCGGCGGCCAATGCCGGCGGCGAATTCGTCGACATCTGGGACGGTTTCGTCGACGAAAACGGCGCCTACATGCCCTCCGGCCCCGACATCAACGGCCAGCTGGCGCGCCTGCGCGCCAATGACGGCATCAATCTGGCCCGACCCGGCAAGCGCAAGGTCGCCTTCTATGCCGAGAGGCCGCTCTACAAGATCCTCGGCATGGACCCCGCCGCCCTGGCGGCAGCCGCCACCGCGGAGACGCGCTCGCCCTATCGCATGATGGGTCCGTTCGGGCCGACGGAAACCGCGCAGCCGGCAGACATCGACATCGTCGCCGATCCCAACGAGACAGGCCCGATCGACCCGGCCCGCCCGATCGCGCTGCGCACGCCGGCGCTTGACGGCGGCATCGAATTGCTCGGCGCGGTCGTAGAGACGCGTCACGAAGCCCGCACGCCGGCCGAAAAGCTCGCCATCGAGGGCATCGCCCCGGCGCCGCAGGCCGGCCGCGCCGACCAGTCAGCCGGGCCGCAACTCGCCTTCGCAGCTGCGGCGGCGGCGCTGCGCGCCGGCAACGTGGACCGGACGACCAACAAGGTAGCCGCGCCTTCCGTGCTGCCCGACGGCGCCGGCGACAACGCCAGGCCGCGCCTGGTCCGCGCGGACGTGCTGACCGCGCCACCGTCGGCTGCCCCGCTCCAGGCGCCGCCGGCGATCCAGCCGGACAGGCTGGAGGAGGTTTCGCCAGCACAGGCCGCTCCCGACGTCGCCGCCCTGCCGTCGCCTGTGACGACGCCTTCGACCGCCGCCAAGTCTGCCGCCCCCGATGCCGCCACCGGCGATGCGCGCGACCTGTCGCCCCAGCGTGGCGCGCCGCGGCAGGCCTACAAGCGGCCGAGGTCCATTGGACCCGAGGCGAACCGCGCCCCGACCCGGGTGCCGCAGCCGGTCGAGGAGATTTCCGCGCCTGCCGAGGCGGAACCGGAGGTGCCGTCGGCCTCGGCCGGCGAAAGCACCACCGAACCCGCGGCCGAAGAGAAGCCCGCGCTGCCCGACGCGGCGCCGGCCAGGGCCGGCGCACCGTCGGTCGTGCACGAACCGGCCGACACCCCGGCGCCCGCCAGGGGCGCGCCGCGCAGGATCGAACCCGTGCCGGTGGCCGCTCTTCCCGCTGCCAAGGACGCACCGACCGAACTGCAGGCCGAACCCGTAGCCCCGGCGGTGGTTGCGCCCAACGCTCCGGTGGGGCCCGATCTCGACATCGCGGAAGCCAAGACCGTGCCGCCTGGCGCAGTTTCGACGGCCCCGATCCAGCCGCCGGCAATGGCGGCGCCGTCCGCGCCTGCGCCGGCGCCGGGCGAGGTCCAGAACGCGGCCGCTCCCGTCGCGCCGGCCAGATCGGCGCCGTCGGGCGCGCTGCTGACGGCTCCCGTCCATGCGCCTGCGACAGGCGCGCCGGCAGAACTTCCGGTTCCCACCGCCACGGTCCCCAATACTGCTGCGCCCGCGCCGGCTGAACTCGTGCGTCCCGCCCCGCCGGTTGCGCCAGCGGCGCCGGCCACCGTCTCACCCGCCCCGCGCGAAAAGGCGGAGGTGGCGCCCGACGCGCCCGCCGATCCGCAACCGGCTCAGCCTTCCACGCCGGGATAGTTCTTCGCTTTAAGGATTTTCGCGAGATGGGCGGCGTTCGCCGCCGCCCTCTTCAGCATCTCGACCACCGCTTCCGGCATGCCGGCCAGGTCGGCATGGCCGACGTCGCCCATCGCCTCGCCGACCCAGCAGGCACCGCTATTTGCGGGGATGGCGAAGCCGACGTCGTTCAGCGCCTGGAAGCAGGCGGCGTGGCAGTGGTGCGCACCGTCCTCATTGCCGACGATCGCTACGCCTCCACGAACGCCTCGAAGCCCCCGAAGATCATGCGCTTGCCGTCGAAGGGCATCTTGTCCATGTCGCCGGCCATCTCGGGGTCTTCGATGACGAGCTTCATGATGCGGTCGCGTTCGGCGCGGGACTTGTAGGTGACCCAGGCAAAAATGACGATCTCGTCGTCCTTGGCCTGGACGGCGCGGGGGAAGGAGGTCAGCTCGCCATAGGGCACGTCGTCGCCGGTCGCTTCGACGTAGCTCAGCGCGCCATGCTTCAGCCACACCTTGCTCGCCTTGCGCGCCAGCTCCTTGTACTCGTCGAGCCTGGTCTTGGGTACGGCGAGAAGGAATCCGTCGACATAGGTCATGTTTTTCTCCCTTTGTTTCCCTGATGACGAACGGGCCGGCGTCGATCCGACACCGGTCCGCAAGTTTATTCCGGCCGCTTCGCCCGACCGGTACAGTCAATCGCCGACGGAGCCGAGCGTACGCATGCCCTGCCGCCCGGCAAAACGGCGCGCATCGAAGCTGCCGTCGCCAGGCTCAGTGTCCTGGCCTGCCGGACTTGCCGGTGCGCTTCTTGCGGTTGCTCTCGTCGGCCGGATCTTCGTAGGACCCCGCTCCGATCTTCGCGCGCTTGACCGGCTTGACGCTTTCGACCGGCTTCTCGGTACGGCGCACGGTCATCTCGTCCAGCGAGTTCTTGCGGAAGAGGGAAGGCTTCGCGCCCTCGTCGCGCACGCCGTAGTCGGACTCGTGCGCCTCCTTGGCCGACTGCTTCTTGAACAGCGACCGCGACACCGCGCCGGCTGGCGTTTCGGTATCGGTGCCGGGACCCATGTCGTCCAGCGACGGTTTCTGGAACAGCTTCGACTTGCCGGATGGCGCTGCCAAGTCGCCTGAGCGGCCCATCTCGTCGAGTTCGGGCTTGCGGAACAGGTTCGGCCGCGCCGCCTTTTCCGCTGACTCCGCCGCACGCTCGGCATCGAGCTGGCGGAACCGTTCTTTCTCTTCGGCGGTACGATGTTTGGCCACGCCCTTGTTGTGCTTGCCCTTCTCGCGGCCGCTCGATGGGCTCAAATTCTCGACTTCCCGCGCCAGCGGATCGTCCGAGACCAGCAATTCCATCTCGGTGAGGCGCTTGATCTCGTCGCGCAGGCGCGCGGCTTCCTCGAAGTTGAGATCCGCGGCGGCGTCGCGCATCTTCTTCTGCAGGTATTCCAGATGCGCCTTGAGGTTGTTGCCGACCATGTTGCCGTCGGCGGCGAAGTCGGAGATGTCCGGGCGGACGTGGTCCTTCTCGTAGACCGAGTCCAGGATGTCGGAGATGCGCGACTTCACGCTTTCGGGCGTGATGCCGTTGGCCTCGTTCCAGGCCATCTGCTTTTCGCGCCGGCGGTTGGTTTCCGCCATCGCGCGCTCCATCGAGCCGGTGATCTGGTCGGCATAGAGGATGACCTTGCCGTCGACGTTGCGCGCCGCGCGGCCGATCGTCTGGATGAGCGATGTCTCGGACCGCAGGAAACCTTCCTTGTCGGCGTCGAGGATGGCGACGAAGCCGCATTCGGGGATGTCCAGGCCCTCGCGCAACAGGTTGATGCCGACCAGCACGTCGAAGGCGCCGAGGCGCAGGTCGCGCAGGATCTCGATGCGCTCCAGCGTCTCGATGTCTGAATGCATGTAGCGCACGCGAACGCCGTTCTCGTGCAGGTATTCGGTGAGGTCCTCGGCCATGCGCTTGGTCAGCACGGTGACCAGGGTGCGATAGCCCTTGCGGGTCGTCTCGCGGATCTCGCCGACCACGTCGTCGACCTGGGTCTTGGCCGGGCGCACCTCGACCGGCGGGTCGATCAGGCCGGTCGGACGGATGACCTGCTCGGCGAAGACGCCGCCGGCCTGCTCCATCTCCCAGCCGCCTGGCGTCGCCGACACGGCGACCGAGAGCGGGCGCATCGCGTCCCATTCCTCGAAGCGCAAGGGACGGTTGTCCATGCAGGAGGGGAGCCGAAAACCGTATTCGGCCAGCGTCGCCTTGCGGCGGAAGTCGCCGCGATACATGCCGCCGATCTGCGGGATGGTCACGTGGCTCTCGTCGACGAAAAGCAGCGCGTTGTCCGGCACATATTCGAACAGGGTGGGCGGCGGATCGCCGGGACGGCGGCCGGTGAGATAGCGCGAATAGTTCTCGATGCCGGCGCAGGAGCCTGTCGCCTCCAGCATCTCCAGGTCGAAGCGGGTGCGCTGCTCCAGCCGTTGCGCCTCCAGCAGGCGTCCGGCCTTTTCCAGTTCCGCCAGGCGCTGCTGCAACTCCTCCTTGATCGACTTGATCGCCTGGTTGAGCGTCGGGCGCGGCGTCACATAGTGGGAGTTGGCGTAGATCTTCACCGACTTCAGGTCGCCGGTCTTCTGGCCGGTCAGCGGGTCGAATTCGGTGATCGTCTCGATCTCGTCGCCGAACATCGAGATGCGCCAGGCGGAATCCTCAAGGTGGGCCGGGAAGATCTCGATCGTGTCGCCACGCACGCGGAAGGTGCCGCGCACGAAGTTGATGTCCTGGCGCTTGTACTGCTGCGCCACGAGGTCGGCGAGAAGCTGGCGCTGGTCGAGCCGGTCGCCGACCGACATCTGGAAGGTCATCGCGGTATAGGTCTCGACCGAGCCGATACCGTAGATGCAGGAGACCGAGGCCACGATGATGACGTCGTCGCGCTCGAGCAGCGAGCGGGTCGCCGAGTGGCGCATGCGGTCGATCTGCTCGTTGATCGACGATTCCTTCTCGATGAAGGTGTCGGTGCGCGGGACGTAGGCCTCCGGCTGGTAGTAGTCGTAGTAGGAGACGAAATATTCCACGGCGTTATCCGGGAAGAATTTCTTGAACTCGGAATAGAGCTGCGCGGCGAGGGTCTTGTTGGGCGCCAGGATGAGGGCAGGGCGCTGCGTCTCCTCGATCACCTTCGCCATGGTGAAGGTTTTTCCTGAGCCAGTGACGCCCAGCAGCACCTGATTGTGCTCGTGCTTGCCGACGCCCTCGACGAGTTCCTTGATCGCCTGCGGCTGGTCGCCCTTGGGCTCGTATTCCGAGACGATCTTGAACCTGACGCCGCCTTCGCTTTTCTCGGGCCGGTCGGGCCTGTGCGGAACGAACTGTGGCATGCCGCCGGAAACGATCGGGTGGCTCGCCATCAATGGCTGGCGGGCTAGCAGCTCCTTGGCACGCTCGGAGCGTTCATGCGGCTTGGTAAGAAGGGCTGTGAGGCTGTCGGTCAGGGTTTCGCTGCCCATCGGCGGGCGCGGGCCCGACTGCCGCAGCGCCGGCAGACTGGGCAGTCCCGTGGCGCCCCGCTTTCCTGAGAAATCGGCTGGCGCAAAATAGGAGCCGGCTTCGCCGAATCCCGGCGTTCCCGCCTCGGTCTCCATCGGAGGCTGAGTAGGCTTACCCGACTTGCCGCGCGAGGGGCGGGGGGCTTTGGGTCCGGATGATTTCGTCGGTGCTGACACGGGTTCTATATAGGAAATGGGGCCTTAGTCATAAATGCCGATCTGACGCCACAGTGTCACGCCCAAGCAGGCTTTAGTCACGCCAAAATAGCAAAAAGTTCAGGGCGTTTTGGTTCCCGAAAATTCTCCTTACGGAAGAGTATGTTCGGGCGTTCTGCTCTCAGTGTTAGCGAGACGGGACCAACCCCGATGCTGTGCGTTATCCGGGTTGTCAATCGGAGGGCCGCTGCCGGCCGGGCATGGTTTGGCCGGTTTTCGCGGACGGTAACCCAGACAGCGAACACGGAGACTTCAATGAACACCACCAAATTGATTGCCGCTGCAGTTGCGGCCACGTTCGTCTTGAGCACCGGAGGAGCTGCATTCGCCGCCATGAGCAAGGGCGCAGCCGCCACGGAATGCTCCAAGCAGGCGGACGCGAAGAACCTGCACGGCAAGGAGCGCAAGAAGTTCCGCGAGACCTGTAAGCGCGACATGATGCAAGGTGGCATGAAACAGAGATAAAGGACGGTGAGCAAATCACGCCGTTCGGCGAAAGTCCTTTGAAATGAGAAACCCCGCTCCTTACGGCGGGGTTTCTCATTTCGCGCTATATGACGGTTGGGGCACGTTCGAACTCCTGTCGTCTTGTGACTGGGGAGAGTGTCATGACGTACGCGGAAGGTTCAAGGACGGCACTCGTCACAGGCGCCAATCGCGGCATCGGGTTTGAGATCGCCCGGCAGCTCGCAGCTCAGGGCTTCAGTATTCTCGCCGGCGTCAGGTCGCGTGAGAAAGCCGTCGCGGCGGCGAACGATTTCGATAAAGCCGGCGTCGATGTTTTGCCGGTCGTTCTCGACATGGCGAATTCGAGCCGCCTCGCAGACGCGCTCGCCGAACTCGAGGCCACGCGCTCGCCTATCGACGTT